>DATHQJ010000286.1:0-13047 GCA_035482825.1 Binatus sp. (SeqCode)
CGAGTAGTTCCCTTCGTCGTTCCAGCCACCGTTAACGCAGCAGTCGTCTCTGTCGCCGATGCGGACGAGGGTTTTAGGATCTACTACCGGCAGGTTATGGAGCAGAATGGCATTGACCAGCGTAAAGATAGCCGCGTTGGCACCGATGCCAAGCGCGAGCGTAAGCAGCACCGTAACGGTGAACCCCCGCGTCTTGCGCAATTGGCGGAATGCATAGCCTAGATCCTGCAGCAGCACTCTCATTCGCAACCTCCATACACCGTGTGGATTTGCTCGCTCGATTCCGCGTGATCTTTGGACGGCATCGATATCTAGAGGTGAGCAATGGTGATTTCCCATTTGTTGTCGCGTCGTGGGCAAACCGGAGTCAACTGTCGTAACCGGGCTCACTTCACTCATTGACGCACCGACGCCGCCCCACGGCACGACTGTGACGCCCGCTTACCCCACTCGCGCGCCTCACTCCAAATCAAAATCCACACAGATGCACAGACGGAGAGGTGGCTCTAAAACGATGTCCTTCCCCTGTGCGTTTTTTGACGCCCAGTTTTCCCCCTGCTAAACTGTTGCTTTGTCATACTAATCAGCCAGCCCACCGCTCTAATCGAGAAGGGAAGTCCGTGCGCGCAGAAACCCGCCATCAACTGAAACAGGATGCTTTCAGCCGTGTTACCATCGACGCCGCCGAGCGCACCGCCCACTGGTCGGTCGAGCACCGCCAGACCCTCATCATCTCCGTCGTAGCCGCCGCGGTGGTTCTCGCCGCCGTGCTCGGGGGATGGTATTACCTGAGCACGCAGGACGAAAAAGCCAGCCTCGAACTCGCCCAGGCCGTCCGCGCCATGGACACGCAACTCCGCGCCGCCGGCGCGCCCGAGCAACCCGACTTCCCTACCTTCACCTCCGCCAAAGAGCGTGCCGAGACCGCCACGAAAAAATTCCAGGCCATCGTCGATAAATATCCTCACACCCGCACCGCCGACATGGCCCACTATTTTCTGGGAGTGAACGCCGCCATCCTCTCCAACAACGCCGCCGCCGAAAGCAATTTCAAGCAGGTAATTTCCGCCGGCAATCGTGAAGTTGCGGCTGTAGCCAAGAGTGCCCTGGCCTCGCTCTACGCGCAGAGCAACCGCGCGAAGGAAGCCATCGCCCTCGATCAGGATCTGATCAACAAGCCGACCGCATCCGTCAGCAAAGTCAGCGCGCAGTTGCAGTTGGCCGACATCTACCAGAGCTCCAACCAGCCCCTCGAAGCCAAGCGCACCTACGAACAGATCAAGAAAGAAAATCCCGGCACCGAAGTCGGACAGCTGGCCAGCCAGAAACTGACCGAACTGAAGTAGCAACTGCCCATTCCTTCGCGGTTCGGTTCATCCACGTCTCAGACCATCGGTCCGCCATTTCCCTTTCCCTGCAGGTTGAGTACTATGTTGTGCAGTTCTCGAACTCCACCACTGGGCTTTCAGGGTACACATCTTCATGGCAGACATCACACTCCGCGTTAACGGCAGCGAAAAACAAGTCAGCGTCTCTCCGGAAACCCCGCTGCTGTGGGTTCTCCGAGACACCCTCGAACTTACCGGAACGAAGTTTGGATGTGGCGCCGGATTGTGCGGTGCCTGCACCGTGCACGTCGACGGCAATCCGATTCGTTCCTGCTCGACTCCGGTTTCGCAAGTCACGGGCAAGAGCGTTACGACGATTGAAGGCCTCGGGGCCAATGGCTTGCACATCTTGCAACAGGCCTGGATCGCGGAAGAAGTTCCACAATGCGGCTACTGTCAGACGGGACAGATCATGTCCGCCGCGGCGCTGCTGGCGAAAACTCCGCAGCCGACTGACGAGCAGATTACGCAGGCGATGAACGGCAACCTTTGCCGCTGCGGAACCTATGAACGGATTCGGAAGGCGGTGCATCGCGCCGCCGGAAATGTTTCCGGAAACGGAGGCGCGCGATGAGCCCGCTTTCCCGTCGCGAATTCGTTGCTGCCGGAGTGGCCGCCGGGGCCGGCCTGGTGATCGGCTTCTATCTGCCGCACGGAAATTCGTCGGGCAATGAAACCTTTTCGCCTAACGCCTATCTGCGCATCACACGCGACAACAAAGTCACCATCGTGGTCGCACGCTCGGAGATGGGGCAAGGCGTGCGCACGGCGCTGCCCATGATCCTCGCCGAAGAACTTGAGGCGGACTGGAAGCTGATTGAAATCGAGCAAGCCGGAGCCAGCACGCTCTTCGGCGATCAGACCACGGGAGGCAGCGCCAGCATCCGCACCACCTGGGATCCGATGCGCAAGGCGGGAGCCTCGGCGCGCGAGATGCTGATCTCCGCCGCAGCATTGACGTGGGGCGTCCCGCGATCTTCGTGCACCGCGGAGAACAGCCACATCAAACACGCCGCGACCAACCGAAGTTTGAGTTATGGAGAACTCGCGAGCAAAGCCGCGACGCTGCCGATTCCGACCGACCTGCCTTTCAAGCAAAGCAAAGATTACAAAATTGTCGGCCAACGATTGGCGCGCCTCGATTCGCCCGCCAAGGTGAAGGGCGAAGCGATTTTCGGCATCGATTTGCGCATCCGAGGGATGAAGTTCGCTTTGCTCTCGCGCTGTCCGACGATTGGCGGGAAAGTTTCGGCATTCGACGACAAGGATTCGAAGAAGATTTCCGGCGTGAGTTTTGTCGGCAAAATCGGCGATTCAGCAGTCGCCGTCGTAGCCGACAGCGTGTGGAGCGCGATGGAAGGCCGCCGCGTGCTCAACGTCACGTGGGACGAGGGGCCGAACAAAGACTTGAGTACCGCGGCGGTCGTAGCGTCGCTGAAGCAGGCAGCGTCAAAGAAGGGCGCGAGTTTGTACTCAGCCGGAGATGCCGCGAAGGCTTCTGGAAAGAAAATCAGCGCTGAGTACGCGTTGCCGTTTATGGCGCACGCACCGATGGAGCCGGGAAACTGCACCGCGTTTTATAAGGGCACGAAGTGCGAATTGTGGGCGCCGACGCAGGTTCCGCAGGATTGCCGCGACTCGGTCGCGACCGCTGTCGGCCTCGATCCGGATCAAGTCAAAGTCAACGTCACACTGATGGGCGGGGGCTTTGGCCGGCGTCTGGAGCACGACTATGCGGTCGAAGCCGCGCTGGTATCGAAGGCAATCAGCGCTCCAGTGAAAGTCATCTGGACGCGCGAAGATGACATGCGTTTCTCGACCTATCGTCCGGCGAGCTTACATCATCTGAGCGCGGCGGTCGATGGATCGGGATTTCCGGTCGCGTTGACGCATCGCATCGTCGCGCCGTCGATCAGTGGACAGAAAGGCCAACCCACTCCGGGCGGGGTCGATCCCGATCTGCCGGATGAGGCTGGACCCGTGTATGGACTGCCCAACTATTCGATCGAATACGTTCTGGCCGAAACGCCGGTGCCGCTGGGCTGGATGCGCTCGGTCTATGCGCTGCAGGCGGGGTTTGCGCTGGAGAGTTTCATCGACGAACTCGCAGTCGCGGCGGGGAAGGATCCGCTGCAGTACCGGCTGCATCTCCTGGCGAAAGATCAGGACTTGCCCTACTTCACCACGACCTGGCACACCGCTCGCATGCGCGGCGTGCTGCAGTTGGCGGCGGAGAAATCGGGATGGGATAAGCCACTTCCCGCCGGCCACTACCGCGGGGTTGCGTGCTTCGGTTGCTTCGCTTCGTACATGGCCGAGGTGGTTGAGATCAGCATGGAGAACGACACGCCTCGCGTGCGTCGCGTAGTCGCGGTGGTTGATTGCGGGCAAGTGATCAATCCGAGCATTCTGGAACAGCAGATTCAGGGCGGAATTGTCTACGGACTGGGCAACGCGCTGCGCGCCAAGATCACGATTGAGAAAGGCCGCGTGGTGCAAGGGAATTTTGACGACTACGCTCCGCTGCGTATGGATGAAACGCCGACGGTCGAGGTCTACGCGGTTCCGAGCGCGGAAGTTCCCACAGGAATCGGCGAGCCGTCGGTGCCGCCCATTGCTCCGGCGCTGTGCAACGCGATCTACGCGGCGACCAAGAAACGGATCCGGGCGCTGCCGATTCTGAGCTAGCGATGGAATCCGCGATTCCGCGGGCTAGAGCCTTGTCATCCTGAGCGAAGTCGAAGGGGACCCACGCAATCTGCGGATAGCGCCTCGCTGCCGGCCAGTTACATAGGTCCTTCGCTTCGCTCAGGATGACAATTCATTAGGGAGTTGTTCATGATCTGCAACCGGATCGCTGTTTTCGTTTTGCTGTGCGCGACATTGCTGCAGGCTCAGACGGCATCGCAGTCGCCGTCTTCCGTTCCAGCCGCTCGGCTGGCGCACATTCGTCATGGCATTAATCTGAGCGGATGGTTCGCGCAGGTTTACGGGCCCAAGGGATATACGAAAGAACAGTTTCAGACGCATACCACTGCGGCCGATATTGGGCTGATCAAGTCGGCGGGATTTGATCATGTGCGGCTCAGCGTGAATCCGCAGCCGTTCATGGATGCGGCGCGGCATCGCGATGGCGGCGCGGAATATTTTGGCTATCTCGATGCCGCGGTCAAAATGATCGTGGATGCAGGGCTGGCGGTCGAGATCGACATGCATCCCGACTCCGACTTCAAGGCGCGCCTGGGGAAAGAAGACGATTTCGTGGAACGCTTTGCCGATTTCTGGAGCACGGTGGCGCAGCGCTACGCGTCGCTCGATCCGGATCGCGTGTTCTACGAAATCCTGAACGAACCGGAGATGCGCGACGCCTACCGCTGGTATGGCGTGGAAGCCAAGGTGGCGGCGGCCATTCGGCGGGCCGCGCCGGCAAACACGATCATCGCTGCGGGTGCGCGCTGGGACGACGATGACGACCTCGTGTTCATGGAACCACTGCCCGATCCTAATGTCGTATACGTGTTTCATTTTTACGAGCCGCACATCTTCACCCATCAGGGTGCGACGTGGGGAGCGTATTACTGGAAATGGCTGAAGGCGCTGCACTATCCCTCATCACCGGAGAACGCCGCGCAGGTTGGGATGCTGGTTCCCGAGGCGCGCGACCGCATGCAGGTCATTCGCTACGGACAGGATCATTGGGACGCGTCGCGCGTCGAAGCAGAGATCAATCAGGCGGCGAGTTGGGCGAAGCAGCGCGGCGTACCGCTGATCTGCAATGAATTCGGCGTTTTCCGGGATCACTCCGATCCGCAAGACCGCGCGGCATGGATCAAAGATGTACGCACCTCGCTCGAACGCCACAACATTGGCTGGGCTATGTGGGATTACTCCGGCAATTTCGGCGTGGCCACCAAGGACGCGACCAAGAACGGTGGCAAGGCGACGCTCGATGAAAACACCATGCACGCCCTCGGATTGACGATGCCTCCGGCACCGTGATGCATCAACCACGACGAGGCGAAATTATCTGCCTCCACACGGAACTCATGTCGGCCCTGCGGTGTCTAACCAAGACATCACAGGGTTCTCTCTCTCCGTTCGAAGTCTGAAGAATGACGTCCGCAAATTCTGCCCTTTCGAGGTGGTCCATGCTCGAAGCCGTGCACCTGACGAAACGCTACGCGTCGTTGCCGGCGGTGCAGGACTTGTCGTTCTCGCTGCGGCCAGGACAAGTTTTGGGCTGCCTTGGCCCCAACGGTTCCGGCAAGAGCACAACCGTGAAAATGCTTACCGGATTACTGCAGCCGACCCGCGGCGTGGTTCAGTTCGACGGTCATAATATTCAGGACGATCTGATGGCTTACCGGAAACGGCTGGGCTACGTTCCCGAGGAGCCGCACCTATATCCGTATTTAACGGGCTGGGAATATCTGGAGCTGATTGGAACGCTGCGCGGAATGCCGCGCCCCGATCTCGAAAAGAAGATCGATTCCCTGCTGGAACTTTTCTCGCTGCATCCCAACCGGCACGCCAGCATTGGATCGTATTCGAAAGGCATGCGCCAGCGCATTCTGCTGATCGCCGCCATCATGGACGATCCGGAGATTTTTATTTTCGATGAGCCGCTTTCCGGGCTGGACGTGACTTCCGCGCTGATCTTCAAGAACCTGGTGCAGGCGCTCGGCCGGCAGGGCAAGCTGGTTTTCTACTGTTCGCACGTGTTGGAAGTGGTCGAAAAAGTCTGCTCGGATGTGCTGATCCTGCGCAAGGGCGTGGTGATTGCCCAGGATTCGGTCACGAACATCGGCCAGATTCTGGGGCAGTCGCTGGAGAACACATTTCTGCACTTGGTCGACGACGTCGACACGATGACCGTGGCGCGCGACATTGTCAGCGTCATGCAAATGAAGGCCGCATGATTACGCAGGCCGCTGATGTCATCTTCCGCGTCTGGGACGATCACCGCCAGCGGCCTTTCTGGCGGATGGTGCAGCTCTTCGTGGCGCGCATTTTTCGCGGCGGCGGAGACTCTGATGCCGACGGCTTGGATCTCGGCATCGGGCTGGTGCTCACGCTGCTGGCTTTGCCCGGCGCGTTCGTTTCTCTTTTCCTGATGGACAAATATGGAAGCCTGCTGCAATGGCTGCGCGGCATTACTCATGTCGACACGCTGGCGATTGTGCTTCCTGACGAGTACTTCTTCATTGTGCTTTCCATGACCGTCACCGGCGCGGTTGCGGTGTGGCGATGGGACGCGATCTTTCCCGACCGCCGCGACTACATGAATCTGGTGCCGCTTCCGATTTCCACGCGAAGCATTTTCTTTGCCAATCTGGTCGCGGTGTTTTTTCTGGTCGGCCTGATTGCATGCGACGTGAATGCCGCGTCGTGCATTCTTTTTCCCACGGTGGTAACGGCGTCGCAAAGCGAGTTCATTTTCTTCGTGAAGTTCGCCGTGATTCATGCAGTGGGAGTATTGCTGGCGAGCGTGTTCGCATTCTTTGCCGTGTTCCTCGCGCTGGGCGTCTTGATGGCGGTGCTGCCGCCGCGCGCTTTGCAACGAGCCTCGGCTTATGTCCGCGGACTGGTCGTGGTTTATCTGGTTGGGCTGCTGTGCACTACTTTTGCGGTGCCGGATTTGTTGCGGCAGGCCGGCGGGCACGTGCCGTCGTGGACTGCGCTGATGCCGTCAACCTGGTTCCTGGGTCTGTGCCAGTCTCTGCGCGCGCGCGCCGACCCGGTGCTGACAGCGCTGTCGGCTCGCGTTTTTCCCGGCGTCGCGGCCGTGGTCTGGCTCGCGCTGTGTGCGTATGCGGTGGGCTATCGCCGGCACTTTGTGCGGATCGCGGAAATTGCCGACACGACTGTGATCGCGCGCACTCCTGCCCTGTCGAACCGACGCTGGCGCATGGGCATTCTGCTGGATCGCGTGGCGCTGCGTACTCCATTCCAACAAGGTGGCTTCCGATTTATCTGCAAGACGATGGTCCGCAGCGAAGCGCATCGCCTGGTGCTGACGGGCGTGGGCGGGCTCGCACTTGTCTTAGCCTCACAGGCCATGCTGGATGCGTTTGAAGGCGCGCGATCGTGGCGCGCGGCCGCGCTGTCGCCGGACGCTCTTTCGATTCCATTTATTCTCAGCTTTCTGATCATCGTCGGTCTGCGCCTCGTGTTCGAGGTTCCGGTGGAGTTGCGCTCCAACTGGATCTTCCAGTTGATGCTCGATTCCAACGGACAAGAGTGCGAACGGCTGGCCCAAAGAGTAATCTTGATTCTGGTTCTGCCTGGACTTGCAGCCATCACGTTGCCCGTCTATGCCTACCTGGAGAACTGGCGGGTCGCATGCCTGCACACGCTGCTGGTCGTGACCTGGTCAGTGTTGCTGACGAATATTGTTCTCACTCGTTTCCGCAAGCTGCCCTTCACCTGCACGCTGCCACTGTTCAAGCAACATTCGTTCGTGATCATGCTGGCGTTCTGTTTCGGATTTCTCATTTACGCAGTCTCGACGCCGGAGTTTGAATCGTTGGCGCTATTAGAGCCGGTGCGAATGCTGAGTTTTGTGCCGGTTGCCGCTGTCGCGTGGTCCATCCCGCACTTTCTCGCGAAGAGCGCCATCGATCTCGATAAGAAGTTGATTTTCGAGGAATCGCCGACGCAGACGATTGAAGCCCTGCGACTGAGCGATTAGAAGGCGCCCAGCCATTTGACCGGCAGGTGGCCGGCGAGAGCGTTGGCGAGACGCTCATCGGCGGTGATCAACTCGCTCTTGGAGTGCAAAGCGAGGGCCACGTAGAGGCTATCGTAGACCGTGCGGCCTTGGCTGATCGCCAAGTCCAAAGCTTGCGGCACGATGTCGATGGAAGGAAACGTGGCGATATCGAGGTCGCGCAGGAAAGACATTGCTGCCGCCGCATTGCCGGAAGACATTTCGCCTCTTCGGACTGCCTTCCACAGAGCGTTTGCCAATTCAACCCAAAACAGATCCGGCACGAGAAAGCGAACCTCGTCGCGCCGGCTGGAAGCCAGCAGTTCTTCCGCTTCGACAACCAGTTCCTCCCGGGGAGACGGCAGGCACCACTTCACGGCAACGCTGGCGTCGACCACGACGTTGGTCACCGTTCGCGGTCCTCACGGATCATTTCTTCGGCCGAGGGAAACGGCCCCGGGCTGAGAGGCTTCATTGCGCGCAGGCGGGCCAATCCCTCGAAGGCCTTGCGCCGACGCTTGAGCTCTTCTTCGGTCGGAATGTTCTGCTCCAGCAGCGAGATTACCTCGGCCGCAATCGACTTGCGGTTGGCACGGGCGCGTTTGCGCAGGGCTTTGTAAATCTCATCCGGAACGTTTTCGACGTAGAGGGTTGCCATAGGGAACTCCTAGGGATAGTCTAGCACATACCAAGTCCTAAGGCGCGCCGCTTTTCTTGACACCCTCGCCTCCGGCCCTTTATCCTAAGTCTTGCTCCTTGCGGTACTTACGCCTCTTGGCGTGCTTCCGCGGAACGCATTTGGCCACGTCGGCGCGGAGGGTTCGCAATGTTCCTGGACATCCATGAATTGGAACGCCAGCCTCTGGATTTCGAGGAGGAGTTTGCGCCCGATGTCATTGACCTGGGGGGCGAGGCCCGGCAGCGCACGCCCCTGAAGGCCTCGGGGCACGCCGAGGTGGTCGAGGAGCATCACGGCAAGCATCAGGTAATCCAGGACATACGGCTGCGGGGGCGGCTGTCGGCCGGGCTCGAATTACAGTGCGCCCGCTGCGTTGAGCCGGTGCAAAGAGATATTGTCCGCGACTTTGAATTGCTCTACCGGCCGCTCGGGGTCGACGCCGGACGCGACGAGATTTCGGTGACCGATGCGGAAGCCGAGATCGGCTATTATCAAGGTGACGGACTTCTGCTCGAAGACGTTCTGCGCGAGCAGGTGCTCCTGGCGTTGCCCTTGAAAGTGATCTGCCGCGACGACTGCCGCGGCCTGTGCGCGCATTGCGGCCAGAATTTGAATGAAGGGCAGTGTTCCTGCGCGACCGTGATGGAAGATCCGCGGTGGACCGCGCTGCGGGAAATTCGCAGCAAGCTGGAACACTGAAGACCAGCAACTAGCAATTGGCAGTTAGCATTTGGCCCTTTGACGTGAGCGGGGGCCCCAAGGGCTAAATGCTAATGGCCAATTGCTAACCGCTATTTCGGGGCGAATGCTCCGCAAAGGAAATTAAAAAATGCCTAATCCAAAACGTCGACACTCCCAGAAACGCACTTCTACCCGGCGCGCCCACGATTTCCTGAAGGCTCACAGCCTTTCCGAGTGCCCCAACTGCCACGAGAAAAAGATGCCGCACCGCGCTTGCGCCAAATGCGGTTACTATAAGGGACGCGAAGTCCTCGACGTCAAAGAAGCCAGCTAGTTCAGAGACAAGCCCAGAGACACCATGCCGAGCGTGATCGCGCTGGATGCGTTGGGTTCCGACCGCGCTCCCAAGCCAGAGATTGAGGGCGCCATACTGGCGGCACGTCAGTACGGCGTGCGCGTGTTGCTGGTCGGCCCGGAAGACGTGGTCAAGGCGGAGCTCGATCGTCATCCTGCGGCCGCGCGCCTGCCCATCGAAGTTGTCCACGCCAGCGAATTCATCACCATGGAAGACAAAGTCGAGGCGATTCGCGCCAAACGCGACTCGTCGATGCGGGTCGGGCTGCGCATGGTGCGCGAGGGCCAGGCCGCCGGCTTCGTCACCGCCGGCAATACTGGAGCGGCCATGGCCACGGCGAAAGTCGTGCTGGGCGCGGTTCCGGGCGTGGACCGTCCGGCACTGGCTGCAGTTTTTCCGACCGCTCCAGGAAATCCTGCGATGCTGCTGGACGTGGGCGCCAACGTCGATTGCACGCCGCAAAATCTGGAACAGTTTGCGGTGATGGGCGACATTTATTTTCGGGCGATGTTTGGCAATATGTACGGGAAAAAAGCCGGCGCGACCGGACCCCGCGTGGGATTGCTCTCGATTGGCGAAGAAGAAGGCAAAGGAAACGATCTGACGCGCGAAGCCTTCCTACTGCTCAAGCAGCTTCCACTGAATTTTGTGGGCAACGTGGAAGGCCGCGATCTTTTTAACGGCAAGGTCGACGTGATTGTAGCGGACGGGTTTGTAGGTAACGTCGCGCTGAAGATTTCCGAGGGCGTGTCCAACCTGGTGCGCACCGCGCTGAAAGAGTCGCTCAAAGCGACCATCACGCGGCAGGTGGGCGCGTTGCTGTCGCGCAGCGCATTCATCGACTTCAAGAAGCGGCTCGACCATACCGAATACGGCGGCGCGCCGCTGCTGGGCGTAAAAGGCGCGTGCATCATCACGCACGGTTCGTCGAACGCGAACGCGATTAAGAACGCAGTGCGCGTGGCGGCGGAATTTTCCGAACGCGGCATTAACGAAAAGATTGAGCGTGGCCTGGCGGCAGTGCGGCCGGCATCGGTTGGAACTGTTTACTAACCACGCATTGTCATCCTGAGCGCGCACTTTGCGCGAAGGATCTCTGCAACTCGCCCACAAGCAAATTGCATAGGTCCTTCGCTTCGCTCATGATGACAGCGGACTTTTGGGTTCACCAACCTCATGGCTGAAAACATAATCGCATTGCTCTTCCCCGGTCAGGGTTCGCAAGCCGTTGGCATGGGCAAGGAGCTGGCGGAGAAATATCCCGTCGCGCGGCAAACGTTTGAGGAAGCCGACGAAGCCCTCGGCTACAAGCTCTCGACCCTGTGCTTCGAGGGGCCGGAAGACCAGCTTCGTCTGACCGAGATCACGCAGCCGGCGATCCTGACCGCGTCGATCGCGGCGCTGCGCGTGCTCGAGACGCGTATTCCCAAGCCCTGCTATGTCGCCGGACACAGTCTCGGCGAATATTCCGCGCACGTCGCTTCCGGCACGATCCGTTTCGCCGACGCAGTCCGCACCGTGCGCAATCGCGGCAAGTACATGCAGGAAGCGGTGCCCGTGGGCGTGGGCGCGATGGCCGCAATCCTCGGTATGGATCTCGAAAAAGTCACCGCGGTCTGCCACGACGCGGCGCAGGGCGACGTCTGCGAACCCGCCAACATTAATTCTCCGGAACAGATCGTCGTCTCCGGGAATACGGCCGCGGTCGAGCGCGCCGCGAAGCTGGCCGACGAACGCGGCGCCAAGCGCGCCAAGCTCTTGCCGGTGAGCGCGCCTTTCCATTGTTCGCTGATGAAGCCAGCGCAGGATCGCCTGCAAGCCGACCTCGATGCTCTCAAGCTGCAAGCGCCCGTCTATCCGGTCGCTTGCAACGTCGACGCCGAACTGGTGACCGACGATCTGCGCGCCCGCGACACGCTCGTCCGCCAGGTCACGGGATCGGTGAAATGGGACGCGTGCATGCGCCTGCTGATGGCGCAGGGCGTGCAGACCTTCATTGAAGTCGGGCCGGGAAAAGTTCTATGTGGCCTGATGCGGCAGATCGATCGGTCCAAGACTTGCCTGAACGTCAGCGACGATGCGTCGCTGACAAAAACGCTGGAATCCCTGACCTCGCTGCAAGTCTAGGAATTCGGGCCGACCAAGCCTAACAAGAGAGCACCTACCGGAAGAGCAATTCACACGGCGGATAGCTAAGCGTCTTGTCCGACTTTTCCACCCAGACCTGGGCGTGTTCCGTGCGGTCGTTCACCACCACGTCCACAACTACGCCGGTGCCGCCGCCACTGTCGCCCCGTCTCGCGGGGCAAGGGCTCGATCCATAAACTCTTTGCGTCTTGATCAGGCCCCACTGCCCACCCGGTCCCCAGTCCTGATAGAAGTCATTGAAGAGATATTTCGGATGCTCCTGCGGATGCTGCTGCCACTCGGGATCGTGCATCCAGATGCCGTAGGCCGTCTTGTAGTCCTGTTTTTGCAGCGCAGTGAAGAAGTGGCGGGCAACGTTTTCTTCCGGCCAATAGCGATTCCACCACAGGAATCCGGCGACGAATAGCGCGATCACGATCGCCGAAACAATTCGTATGTTGCGTTTCCGCGCTTTTGCCGGGTCGTACTCTTGGGCGTCCAGAAGTGTCATACCTCTCTAGCATAACGGACACGGCGGCCAAGTTAAAAGTTCCCGGGAAGAGATTGAGTAATTGGGGAATTTAGTAATTGAGCAATTGATAGCCCAGAGACGCCTTGGTTCGGCAATTCCCCAATTACCAAATTTCCCAATTACTCAATCTTTTAGAGCGTCCGCTTGAACAGCGGGATCGCGATGCCCAGCGTGACCGCGGCGAAGATGGAGAGAAAGAGCATGTCTCCCCACACCGCAGTCAGCGTCGTCTCTTTGAGCAGCAGGCATTTGAAGCCGTCGACCGCGTAGGTGAACGGATCGCACTTCGCAATCACCCGCAGCCACCGTGGAAAGGCCTGAATCGGATAGACCGAACCGCTGGGAAAAAACAGCAGCGTGTTGAGAATGCCAAACATGGCCCGCGGCACCAGCGGATCTTCGATGCGCACCATCAGCAGAAACATCATGGTGTTGAAGGCCAGCGAGGTCAGCACGATCATGATCAGCAGACCGAAGATGGTCATGGGATTGAAGATTGTCCCCACGCCGGCCATCAACGAGCCGATGAACACGATGATGATGCCCGTCATCACGGCTTTAATCGCGCCCGCAAGG
>DATHQJ010000287.1:0-7847 GCA_035482825.1 Binatus sp. (SeqCode)
CTGAACTTCGCAACTTTGCGGGCAGCGATTTTGATGGTGGCGCCGGTTTGCGGATTGCGCCCGTTCCGCGCTTTTCTCTGCGACACCGAGAAGGTGCCGAAGCCTATCAATGCCACGCGGTCTCCTTTGCGGAGGGCGGACGTAATGCTCTCGACGGCTGTATCAATGGCAGTCGTGGCCTGCGCCTTGCTGATTTCACACGCGCCTGAGATCTTGTCAACCAGATCGGCCTTGTTCATAGTCTCTCCTCGCAGGTCTCTTTTGGTGCTCAACCTACAGCGGGTAAAACTGGCCATGGATGAGTTGGGAAACCTGACGGCTTGTATTCTCCTCCGTCTGCGCCGAAAGTCAACTGTGAAAATCCGCGCCCGAAGCCTGTTTCGCACTCCTATGCCCCGAATCGGGCCTACCCGGGCGGCTTTTCAGGTCCGCTGGCACGGTTTTCCTACGCCCTCCACAGACCATGGCATTCCTACACAGGATGTACACAGGCAGACAAGGTTTCCGACTTGCGCGAAAGCCGCCCCCGGGTGCAAAGTCGAAACAGGAGATTTTGTCGAAGATGATTGGTGCGAAGATGATGGGCCCAAAAGCAGTTGACGGAGCAGCGACTTCGAATTCAGAGCGTTCGCACCGGATCAAGGCAGCCGCTGAAGTTTGCCCGCTGTGTGAAGGTACCGGATGGAAGACCGCGGCAGCCAGCGCCGCTAACGGCGGCGGTGCAAACGGTCGAATTAGCAACGATCGGATTAGCAACGATCGCCGGGTCACCCGCTGCGACTGCCGTTTGCGGGCGCGAGGAGAAACCCTCCTGACCTCCGCCCGCATCCCGCGCCGCTACGAGCACTGCGAGCTCTCTAACTACGACACCGACTTCCCCGGCGCTCATCCCTCGCTGGAGGAAGCTCATTTCATCGCCTCCGGCTTCGCCAAGAAATGTGATCCCCGGGGCGACAAAGGCCTGTTGATCATTGGCAAGATCGGAACCGGCAAGACGCATCTGGCGGTTGGGATCATCAAGGAATTGATCGTCAACCGCGGCCTGCCCTGTCTGTTTTACGATTATCGCGAACTACTGAAGGAGATTCAGAACTCCTACAATTCGACGGTACAGACCACGGAGTTGGACGTGCTTCGCCCCGTGTTCGAAACCGATGTTCTGGTCCTCGACGAACTGGGCGCCGTGAAACCAACGGAGTGGGTTTGGGACACCGTCAGCCTGATTCTGAATACGCGCTATAACGACAACCGCACCACCATCATCACTACCAACTTTGACGATCAGCCGGCTGCGGGCGTCACAGGCTCGCTGTCACCCGCCCGAGCCGCCACTCGCGGCGAAACGCTGGGCGACCGCATCGGCGAACGCATGCGCTCACGCCTGCATGAAATGTGCCGCATCGTAACGCTCGAGGGCACAGACTTCCGTCAGAAATTCCGCAACGCAAACTTCCGATAATGCGTCGCCACGGATCGACACGGATTCACACGGATCAAGAAGCAACTCTTAGCTTTATCCGTGTGAATCCGCGTAAATCCGTGGCCAAGAAGTTCCACTAAAATGATTCTGTGCTGACTGAGCGCTTGGAATTCGTGCCCGAACAGGATACAGAAATTTTCTCCGCGGTCCCGGCGGTCCCGGCTGTGTTTCTTTTACGGGGAGCGGACGCCCACGCCGAACCGTATATTAGCAAAACCGCCAATCTGCGCCGCCGTCTGCAGCGCCTGCTCGGTCCGGTCGAGGAGCGCACAAAAAAACTCAACCTGCGCGACCGCGTTCGACAGATCGAATACGCCCCCACCGGATCCGACTTTGAATCCGGCTTCTTGCTCTATGCCGTTCTGCGATCAGCGTTTCCCAAGACCTATTCCGACCGCATGCGCTTCCGCTTCGCGCCACTGGTGAAGCTTCATCTGGAAAACGAATATCCGCGAGCCTCAATCACCACCCGCCTGGGCCGGCTAGGTGGACGTTCTCTCTATTACGGCCCGTTTATCTCCCGCGTTGCCGCCGAGAAGTTCATGAACGACTCGCTCGACTTTTTCAAGATGCGGCGCTGCGTCGACGACCTGCATCCCGACCCCAAGTTCCCCGGCTGCATTTATTCCGAGATGAAAATGTGCCTGGCCCCGTGCTTCAAGGGCTGCACCGACGAGGACTACGCCACAGAAGTAAATCGCGTGCAGACGTATTTCGATTCCAGAGGAGATTCGCTGCTCCGCGAATTCTCCGCCGACCGCGAAGCCTCGTCAGCCCGCCTGGCGTTTGAAGATGCAGCAGCGCTTCACGCGCGCGTCGAAAAACTCAAACCCATCCTGAGTCAGCTCCCCGAAATCGTGCACCGCCTCGACCGTCTCTCGGCTCTGATGATTCAGCCCAGTTCCGTCGCTGGTTCGGTGGCATTTTTTCGGATCGAATGCGGACGCATCGCGGGGCCGATTCCGTTCGCCATTCAGCCGGCCGACCACGCAAAGTCGCAGTCGATGGAAGGCCGAGTGCAAGAATCGCTGCAATCGTCACCGCCTGCGAAAATAAAATCGGCGCTCGAAAACATGGAACATCTAGCCCTGCTCAAGCGCTGGTTCTACCGCGGCAGCCGAACCGGCGAAATTTTCTTCGCGGACGACAAAGGCGAGTTGCCCATGCGCCGCATCGTCCGCGGCATCTCCCGCGTATTCCGCGGCGAGAAGCCCGAAGCAGAGCCCGCAAACCCGCCACCAACGCCGTAAAGCGCCCCAAACGAAAACCAGCCCCCTGTGATTCCCCTGTGCCCCCCTGTGGTTAAAGCCTTTGACGTTACTGCGCAGCCACTTCCTTCCACCCAAACCAACGCCGCCCGACCCACCGCGACATCCGCCAACCCACCACCATCACGGCCACGATCGTTCCCACCCACAACACCGTCGCCGGAAGATAGAACAGAATCCCGATCATCGCCGTCGAATAGTTCGCCACGCTCTCCAGCCCATCGTGCAACGCCAGTTCCAACTGATAGCCCGGACGCCAGTTCAGCCCGAAGGTCTGCGCTTGAGGCTCGGTCCGCAGCGATACGCTCAGGGCGACCGTTTCGATCTGACGTGACAGCGCGTTGAATTCGGCCTGCTGCTGCTCAATCTGTCCCCGCACCTCGCTCAGCTTTTCGGTCACCAGCAGCATGTCCTTCATCGTGCCCGCCTGTTTCAGAATCGACAGGTACTGCGCCTCTTCCGCCCGCAGATTGCGAATGCTTGCATCCTGATCCACATACTGCCGCGTCACATCCTGCGCCTCGATCTTTTCGCTTTCCACTCGTAGCCCCAGCTTGCGGATCTCCGCCCGCGCCGCCTCAAACTGCGCCGACGGCACGCGAATGGTCAGTGTCCCCGAAGTCGCATTCTGTCCGCCTCCTTCCGAACTCACCAAGTAACCGCCCATGCTCTCTGCCAGCGCCGTGATTTTCTCCGCCACCTCCTCGGGACGCTGCACCACCAACTCGAGTGAACTGGTGCGTATGATTTTCCGATCCGCCCCCGCAAGAGGCGCCGCCGGCGCCGCAAGCGGTTCAGCGACGGCACGTGCTTTCCCCTCGCTTCTCTGTGCCACGGCGACAGGATTCGACATCGCTGCCTCATAGCTATAGAGGTCGGTAGACGCCCCCATTTTCTGCTTGAGATCCGGCGTTCGCGACCCACGCATCGTCGGGAAAGCGATCGCACCCCAAACCAACAGAATCGCTCCGCCCACGGCGAGCCAGAGCCACGGCTTCTTCATTTCTATATGTGAATCCGCCAAAGTTGACATGACTTATCCCCCAATAGAGAACGCCGGCCCGCAATCGCCTTGCAGCCGATCTTGCAGCCAGGCCAGCGCTCGCCGCCCTGCGCCCGCTCGTGGCATTGACGGAAGCCAACCATTCGCCCTAAGATGGCTCGGCTCCAGAGGTAGCCCGTTGGGTGTTCTCCGCGGCGCTACGTCGTTGTCCATCGCCCCAACTTGTTCGCCAAAACATGATCGGCCAAACCTTCTCCCACTACCGGATCATCGAACTCCTTGGCGGCGGCGGAATGGGAGTGGTCTACAAAGCGGAAGACACGTTGCTCGGCCGCTTCGTCGCGCTCAAGTTTCTTCCCGACGATGCTTCCGAGGACCCTCAGGCCCTGGAACGATTTCGCCGCGAGGCTCGCGCCGCATCTTCCCTGAACCATCCCAACATCTGCACCATCCACGAAATCGGCCAGCATGATGGACACCTGTTCATCGTCATGGAATGCCTGACCGGGCAGACCCTGAAACACATCGTCGAAGGCCGCCCCATGGAGCAGGAGCGCCTCCTCGCGATCGCGATTGAAGTGGCCGATGCCCTCGACGCCGCACACAGCAAAGGCATCGTTCATCGCGACATCAAGCCGGCAAACATTTTTGTCACCGACCGCGGCCACGCCAAGGTTCTGGATTTCGGACTCGCGAAAATTTCCCGCGCCGCGCGACCCACCAGCGGCGACTCGCAAACCATCGGCGACGCCCATAACCTCGACCTTACCAATCCCGGAACCGCCATGGGCACGGTGGCTTACATGTCGCCCGAACAACTGCGCGGGAAGGAACTCGACGGCCGCACCGATTTATATTCCTTCGGCGTGGTGCTCTACGAAATGGCCACCGGCGTTCTTCCCTTCCGCGGAGAAACTTCGGCGGTCATCACGGAAGCCATTCTGAATCGCACGCCCACCGCGGCCAACCGCCTGAATCCCGAACTTCCGGCCAAGCTGGAAGAGACTATCGGCAAAGCTCTAGAAAAAGATCGCGAGATGCGTTGCCAGACCGCCGCGGAAATGCGCGCCGACCTGCGCCGCATTAAACGCTCGATCGACTCCTCGCACACCGGAGTGCAAACTGAGCCCTCTGCTCCGATCGCCGTCGCGGGAACAGAAGTCATCCCCACCGCAGCGACCCGCCGAAGAGCTTTCTGGCCGCTGCTCGCCGCGTGCGTCCTTCTCGCGTTGGCCGCTGGTGTTTACGCCGGCAAACAGATGTTCTCCTCGGCTCCCCTGCCGCCCCCCACCTACCGCCAGCTCACGTTTCGCCGCGGCAGCATCCGTTCCGCACGCTTCGCACCCGATGGCCAAACCATCCTGTACAGCGCAGCCTGGCAGGGAACTCCCGTCGACGTTTTCACCGCGCGCCCCGAAGCCCCTGAAGCCCGCTCCATGGGCCTGAGCCGCACGCAGCTCGTATCGGTTTCTTCCGCCTCGGAAATGGCGGTGCTGTTAAACAGCAAAGCCATCGGCACCTGGGTGAACATGGGCACGCTGGCAAGAGCGCCACTGGTCGGCGGCGCGCCGCGCGAAGTCCTGGAACACGTGCAGTGGGCCGACTGGTCCGCAGACAGCACTAACCTGGTTGTCGTTCGCGACTTCGGAGGCCGGAACCGCCTCGAATATCCCGTGGGCAAACCGCTCTACGAAACCGGCGGCTGGATCGGCCATCCCCGCTTTTCTCCCAAGGGAGACCTCATCGCATTCATTGACCACCCCGTGCAAGGTGACGACAGCGGCTCTCTCGCCGTGATTGATCTGCAAGGAAAGAAGAAGACGCTCTCTGGAGAATGGTTCACCATTCAAGGCGTTGCGTGGTCGCCCGACGGAAAAGAAATCTGGTTCACCGCCAGCAAGTCCGGCGTGGACCGCACTCTCTACGCCATCACGCTCGACGGCAAAGAGCGCATGGTATTGCGCCTGCCCGGCGCGGTCATGATCTTCGACATCTTCAAGGATGGCAGAGTCCTGCTGATGCGCGCCAGCTGGCGCCGCGAACTCGTCGGCATGACCGCCGATGACGCCAAGCAGCACGACCTCTCCTGGCTCGACTACACCTATCCCGCGGATCTATCAGTAGACGGCAAGACTTTGTTGTTCGACGAAGAAGGCGGCGGCGGCTCGCTGGATTATTCCAAGTCCGGCGGCCTATCCTACGCAGTTTACGTTCGCAAGACCGATGGTTCCCCCGCGGTTCTACTCGGCGAAGGCGGCGCAGTCTCTCTCTCTCCGGACGGGAAGTGGGTGGTGGCACAAACGCAGGCTTCGCCCTCCCAGCTCAAACTGCTGACCACTGGCGCCGGCGAAGCCAAGTCACTGACCAACGACAATATCAACCATGCCTGGGCCCACTGGTTCCCCGACGGCAAGCGCATTCTGTTTACGGGCAATGAGCCGGACAAGGGCGTGCGGCTCTATGTCCTCGATGTAGCTTCCGGCAAAAGTCAGCCCATCTCCGCGGAGGGCGTCAATGGCACAGCGTTTGTCATCTCCCCGGATTCGCAGTGGGTGGCGGGAATCGGTCCCGATCAGAAAGGATATTTATATCCCACCGCCGGCGGCGATCCGCGCCCGATTCCCGGCGTCAACTCCGGCGAGCTGCCCATTACGTTCAGCAGCGACAGCCATTCACTCTATCTCTACCAGCCCGGTGAGTTGCCCGCCCGCGTCGACCGCCTCGATCTGCAAACCGGCAAGCGCACTCTGTGGAAAGAACTGATCCCCTCGGATCCCGCCGGAGTCGAGACCATCGGACCGATCATGATCACGCCCGACGCCAAGACCTGCATCTTCGGCTACCACCGCATGCTCGCGGATCTGTATCTGGTTGAAGGCTTGAAGTAGCGCGGCCTGAGCCAACGAAAAAGGGCGACCCGAAGGCCGCCCGACGAACTAATGTTTTTCTTATCCGTGCAAATCCGCGAAAATCCGTGGCAAAGAAGTTTTCTAAATTATCCAGCTTCTAAATATCCAGGTTCTTCACATCCAGCGCATTCTCTTCAATGAACTTCCGCCGCGCTTCCACATCCTCACCCATCAGCGTGGTGAAAATAGTTTCGCACTCGGCGATGTCTTCGAGCCTGACCGACAGTAAAGTCCGCCGTTCCGGGTCCATGGTTGTCTCCCACAACTGCGGCGCCGTCATCTCGCCCAGACCCTTATAGCGTTGAATAGTGAAGTCCTTGCGCCCCTCGTTGATCACATAATCGCGCAGCTCGCGGACGTTCGTCTTCTCCACCACTTCAATCTCCGCTTTGCGCTTCGCAGGCTTGGCCGTCTTCTTCTCGCTCTTGTCCGCGTCGGCGGATGCAGCCTCACCTTCAGCCGATTCCTCACCGCCAGCGGTCGCAGCCTTGGCCAGCGTCTCGACCACGAACGGCGGCTCCATGTATGGTTCGATCTGCTTGTACTTCGAGATCATCTGCCGGCATTCCGCGCTCGAAGCCAGCACCCAGTTGATGACGTGTTCCGCGCCATGCTTGTTGACGAAGCTCACTTCCCACAGGTTGTGCTCTTCGTCGAACCGCGACTCGACGCTCTTGAAGCCTTCTTCCTTTTGAAGCTTCTTCAGTTCTCTTTCCAGCCGTTCGATTTTCTTGGACGGCGTTTTCTTGTCGCCCTCAAAATCCGCACGCTTGGCGAGATCGAGTTTGGGAATAAGCTCCGTGACGCGCTCATTGCGCACCCGCTTGTCGAGCTTCTCGAAAAAACCCAAATACTCGTCAAGCACGGTCATGAAGCGCGCCAGATCCTTGCCTTCAATCTTGGCTGCACCTTCGCCGTAACGCACACTCAGCCCATCGGCCGCGCGCTTGACCATTACTTTTACGAATTCGCGTTCGTCCTTGATGTACTGCTGCGACTTGCCTTTCTTCAGCGAAAACAGCGGTGGCTGTGCGATGAACACATTGCCGCGCTTGATCAACTCCTGCATGTGCCGGAAGAAAAACGTCAGCAGCAGTGTGCGGATGTGGCTGCCGTCCACGTCGGCATCGGTCATCAGAATGATCTTGCCGTAGCGCACTTTCGTCGGATCGAAATCTTCCTTCGAA
>DATHQJ010000288.1:0-28611 GCA_035482825.1 Binatus sp. (SeqCode)
TCCCGTGTATATTGTCTCTTCCGTCGCATTCAAATCCCCCGTGCTGGCTGTCGGAAAGGCCACTCCGTTGAGACTCTCGCGCAGCTTCCTGATTCTCCTCACCCCGTTTTTCCTGCTCCCCGCCCTCGCCCAACAACCCGATAAAATTTTCTTCCACGCCAAAGTCTTCACCGCCGATCCACAAAATCCCTACGCCGAAGCCGTCGCCATCCGCGGCGACAAAATCCTCGCCGTCGGAAACCTCACCGAAGTAGCCAAGTCCGTCTCCCCCACCGCCGAGCGCATCGACCTCGAAGGCAAAACTCTTTTCCCCGGTTTCATCGATTCCCACAGCCACTCCATCGACGGCGGACTCAACCTCATCTCCGCCGACGCCAGCGAGAAAATCGATTCCCTCAACCAACTCCCCGCGTTCGTCGCGGATGCCAAGAAATCCGGCCGCGGCATGCGCGGCGACATCCTCGAAATCCTCGGCCTCCCACTCGAATTCTGGTCCCACCCCGACGTCCTCAACACCGACTTCAGCAGCGGCGCCTACGCCCAGCAAGAAGTCCTCCTCCGCGGCATGGATGGCCACACCGCCTGGGCCAACCACGCCCTGCTCCAGCACGCCGGCATCACCTCCGATTTCCTCAAGAGCCTCTCCCCGGACCGACGCGCTTACTACGGAATAAACAAAGATGGCCAGCCCAACGGATTCCTGGTCGACGCCGGCACCGAAAAAATCGAACCGCTCCTGCCCAAGCCCACGCCCGACCGCCTGCTCGCCGCCGGACGCGCCGCCCGCGAATACAACTACAGCCTCGGCATCACCGCCTGGCTCGATCCCCTGGCCAGCGATTACGTCTTGCAGGCCTACAAGTTTCTCGCCGATCACGGCGAACTCACTTCGCAGGTCGTCGCCTTCCCGCAAGTCCTGTCCAAAGATCCCGCCGCCGAACTCGCCACCGTGCAGAAAACTCGTGAGCGTTATAAAGATGTCGCCAACCTGCACATCACCGGCATCAAAATCTTCGCCGACGGCGTTGTCGAATTCCCCTCCCAAACCGCCAACCTCTCCAAGCCGTACAAAAACACCGGCCGCAACGGTGACCTGCTCTTCGATCCCAAAAAATTCGCCGAACTCTGCATCGCCGCCGACAAACAAGGATTAATCATCCACGTCCACGCCCTCGGCGACGGAGCCGTGAAAGCCGCGCTCGACGGCATCGCCGCCGCCCGCCAGGCCAACGGAAATTCCGGCCTGCCCCACACTCTCACCCACGAACAGTTTGTGAGGCCGGAAGATTTCCCCCGCTTCCGCGAACTCGGCGTCATCAGCGCTCTGCAACTTTTCTGGGCCGACGCCAGCAACGACACCATCGAAATCGTGAAGCCCTATCTCGACCCCGATATTTACAAGTGGCAATATCCCGCCCGCTCCATCCTCGACAACGGAGGCATCATCTCCGGAGCCAGCGACTGGCCCGTCTCCACCGCCAATGTTTTCCGCGGCATCTACCAGGCCGAAACCCGCAAAGGCCCAGAGGGCATCCTCGATCCCTCGCAGGACATGCCCCGCGAAGCCATGTTCTACGCCTACACCCGCAACAGCGCCCACGCCATGAACCTCGACTCCATCGGCACCATCGCCCCCGGCAAAAGCGCAGACCTGATTCTGCTCGACCGCGATGTCCTAACCATCTCTCCAGAAGAAATGCGCGACACAAAAGTTCTGTGGACGATGGTTGCAGGAAAAACCGTCTACCGCGCCAAGTGACGGTCGCGGCTCGCGCACTACGGAGGAGCGCTAGACAAACAACTCTGAATGAGCGAAATCGCCCTGATTTCGTCAGATGGCGTCGGACAGTTCCTTCAGATAGCAGGTAAAAAAGGGTTTCTCTCTGTAGGCGTCAATCTGCGTCTGTAATTCCATCGAGAAGTCTCTAAGCCCGAGCTCCTGTGAATACACCATCCCGCTGTGAATCTTTGCAATGTCGGCGTGCGAATAACCATGCGGAAGGTCAAAGAACTCAACGCTGAAGCTCGTTCCATACGAATACTTCGTTCCGTCTTTCATTTCGGCAACGAATGCGGTCCAAGACATGATGGTCTCACCATGAATTGTCGACAAGATTTGAATAGGCCAGGCGAACGGAGAGAGCTCGATAGCCTTGATTTGATAGTCGGAAATGCGCGAGCCTCCAGCAGCAAACACCTCGACCACCGCCCTGTATTGGTCGCTCTGGTCGCGGAGTTGCTGGAAGCGACGCAGCGCAAGATCTACTTGTGCCTTTTTGCTTTGGAAAACCACGCAGGGCAAGTACGTGTCGTCAATGAGACGGACCGCTGCCCGATAACGATTCCCATAACTTTCATGGTTCAACGGCTCAATGTTGTTCTTCAGGAAATTTGTTAGTACCTCTGGTTTGATTTGACGCAGCGGTATTACAGCCATTCGCAATCTCCAGTTCTGACTCAGAAGATTACACGATAGTTGTCGTAACATCCCCACAGAACTCATTGACCATGCTGGAAGGGTCTTGAGTGCATTCACAGTACGTAGATCCGAAGCATCCACCAGACAAGGAATATCGCAACGATGGCCCCCGCGATGTGAACTATCCAGTCGCCAGCTGTCTTCGGTCTCCCAAAATTGAACATGCGGCAATGGTAGCAGGCCCCACGGAGGTGGCGTAACGTCGCGTTATCACGACCGCATCCCAGCGGATCCACAACAAGAAAAGGCGCCGGGAATTTCCGGCGCCATCGAGTGATTCCAACATGCAAGGCTGCGAACCAGCCCGTCGCCGTTAGTTCACTCCCGGCCCTAATCCGGCTCCGTAGAACTCCGACACGGCCGTCCTCTCCTCCGCAGTCAACTGTCTCGCAACGCTGCGCATGCGAACGTTAATATCGTTGCTCCGAAACCCATTCGAAAAGTATTCGAGCTGCTGTTCCAGATAGTCGCCATTCTGCTTCGCGAGCGGCGGAGCTCCCTTCACATAAAACACCGGGCCGTGGCACGACTGGCAGGGCGGAATCCCACGCTGGCCATCTCCGAAAATAATCAGCCGGATCGCCATCGTGGCCCGCGCCGGATCATGCATGGCCTGCGGAAACGCCCGGTTGTCCTGCGGATCACTCGCGGTCGGCAGCATCGCGAAATAAGCCGCCAGGTCGGCCGCGTCGCGCTGAGAAAATCCCTGGGCGATGGGCTCCATCACCGCCGAACTGCGCTTGCCGGATCGAAAATCCTGCATCTGTTTCCAGAACGACATCCGGTCCATGCCCGCCAGGTTGGGAAAGGCGGCGACCGAGCTGAATCCTTCCTCGCCGTGACAATGATTGCAGCGCCGCCCCAGCAGCGATCCGCGAAACGCATCCCCGCGAGAAACCAGCTTAAGAGTTTCTTCCGTCCACGCCACGTTCGAGGGGATGCGAACCGCGGGCTCGGCATTCACCGCATTTGCCGAGGCCAGGTTTGCGGAGGACAGGTTTGCAGAAGCTGGGTTTGCAGAAGCAGGGTTTGCAGAACTCTGCGCAGAAGAATTCCTTCCCGCCAGGAGAAGTGCAATCACACACAAACCCGTCAGCAATCCGATCCACGCCGCTGTTCGCACCCGCGAGTCTCGGCTAGCGTAGCTCACAAGCCCGCCTTTCGCCCGGAAGCATGCCGGCAAACTGCTCTCGCGGCACCACATTCAACTGTCCTCGCATCGCATAATGTCCGGCGCCGCAGAACTCGTGGCAGGGAATTTTGAACGTCCCCGGCTTAGAAAAAGTGAAGGTCGCTTCCGTCACCGCTCCCGGCACAACCTTCAAGCCATAGTCCGTGCCCAGGAAGCTCAGCATGTGCACCACGTCGGCACTGGTCATTCGAAAGGTAACAGGCACGCCCGCCGGCACTTCCACGCACTGCGGCACAAAAACGAATTGCTGTGCAATCATGCGCACGGTCAGCGCTCCCGACGGTCCCTCCGCCGCGCCCAGATTGCTTTCCACAAATTCCCCGCGCAGGTGTAACGCCGGAGGGTCGGGCCCCTCGCCGCCGCCAAAAAAGTGATAGACCGGCAGGTCCACCAAATAGTAGCGAGTGGAAAAGAGCGCTACGCCGAATAGGATCATTACCACGACAAACCCGATCTTCTTCGTCGCACGAGATCGATTCATGTTCGAACCAAACATAGCGTTAAATGGTGCAGCCGTTGGGGGTCTTGGATTAAAGACTGAGATGATCAGAGAAAGGGATAAGATGACAAAATAAATAGTATTAATAGTAGCGATGACCGCCACGAACCGCGGGGAGGTTCCCGCGGCGAGAGTACCGGCTAACAAAAAAGGCGCCGGAAATTTCCGACCAGTCCGTCGCCAGGCGATCACTTGCAGGTCAGCGTGACCGATGGATAGGCCTTGCCCAGAATCTTGCCGGAGTTGCTGATCGTCACCGGACCGGTGGTCGCATTCAGGCAGGTTGCGAGTCCTTCCGTGGGTGCCTGATTGCTGATGCTGGTGTTCACCGAATCCGACGTCGACCACACTCCGACAAAGTCAGGCGACAACGGGCACATTCCAACCGTCGAGGATTGCAGCGAAAACTGTGCCTGGTCTCCGGGCGCAACCATCGTGTGATCCGCAGTCGCACTCTGCGGCATCGTTGCGGTCCTGATCACGCATTGATTGTTCGGAGAAGACCCACAACCCGCCGACAACCCCGCCAGCAGCAAGAAAAGCAGAAACGCAAACGAAGGTTTCCGTGGCATGGTGACACCTTCCGCGCAAACAGTATAAATGTCTTTCTTGGCCTGGTGAGATGAAAAAAGAGGCGCCGGAGTTATCCGGCGCCTATAAGAGAAACTCGCGAGATGCGGTCAAGCGAGAACTCAAAACTTGTCTTGCCTAGCTAAAAGCTAGCAGCTAGAAGCTTCACTTACTCTCCGCCACCGACGGGCCGGGCGTAGCCCCAAAATCCCCGCGCCGGCTGTTCACCGCCGTCCGCGCCACGCGCGCGTTCGGCTGCGCCGCGGCCGCTGCTCCATAACGCTCCAGCAGCACCGGAGCCATGCTGTTCTCGGCTTCCTTCACGAAAATCATCGTGTTTTCCGAAGCCATGTCGACGCGCACGAAATCTCCCAGCTTGACCTGTCCGGTCGCGACCAGATTGGCCAGCGGGAACACCAGATTGCGTTCAATCGCCCGCTTCAGGTGACGCGCCCCGTACCGCGGATCCGTGCCTTCCTTCAGCAAATACTCTTTCACTGACGAAGTGCAGTTGAACACGAACTGGTTCGTGCCCGCAGCCATCAGCACGCGCTGTTGTACCATCCCCAGCTCAATGTCCAGAATCTGTGACAGATGCTCGTCGCGCAGCGTCTTGAATACCACCGTCTTATCGATGCGGTTCATGAACTCGGGCGTAAACTTGCGCCGCGCCGCGTCGACGGCCGTGCGCTGAATCTTGTCGTCGAACTTCTCATCCACTTCGACCGCTTTCGGCGCGAATCCGAACCCGCCATCGACCAGGTTCGTCATCTCGCCCGCGCCCAGGTTCGAAGTCAAAATAATGATGCACTGCGACAGATCCACCCGCCGGTTGTCGCCCAAAGTCAAAGTCGCTTTGTCCAGAATTCCCAGCAGCAACTGCCACAGCGAGTCCGACGCCTTCTCGATTTCGTCAAACAGCAGAATCGACAGCTTCAGCTTCTCCGTGTACCACTGGTTCAACGCTTCCTGCGTCAGCAGCGGATGCGTCTCCCGATGTCCCAAATATCCCGGAGGTGAACCAATCAGCTTAGCAATCTCGTGCGAATGCTGAAACTCCGCGCAATCAATCTTGATGCAGGCCCGCGCATCCCCAAACAGCGCCTCGGCCATCGCCTCGACCACGCGCGTCTTACCCGATCCCGTGGGCCCCAGAAACAGCAGGTTCCCCACCGGTCGTCCCGGTGCATTCAACCCCGCCAGAAACATCTGGTAGATCTCAACCACCTTCTCGACGGCGGCGTCCTGCCCCACAATTCGGCGGCGCAAGGCGGCATCAAATTCCCCAGCATCGCTGCTGCGGCGGTTCGGATCGAGCACTGTAGCCAGATTCGTTCTCATATTTTCGATGCCCGGGGCTCCGGACTTTCTTTCCCTTTCGGCCGTTTTTCTCAGCTCTTCTCTATCCATTCCCGGACTGGCACATCCGGTTGCCTTAGGAATAAGCAACCCGCTGGCCACCTCCCCGCCAATCTCCTCGCCCCCGCCAACCCCAACATCCGCCAAGGCTTAGCTTCCCCCAACCCCCATTCCCAACCCCGGAACCCACCCCCGCAATTCCCCAAAGAGAAATACTTTGCACCATCCAGGAAGGAACCTGTACCGCTTAAATCGATCCCGCGGGGAGCGGCGCGTCGCTCGCGGGATCATACTCGATTTCGAGTGGTGAAGAGAACCGCTAAAGTGTAAGCTGCTGATTTGTCCGTAATTTCTTCCACAAGCCGATTGGGGGAATGCCATATGCACCCAACGAATTGGAAAAAGCCATCCCTTGTCATGTTTTTCTTCGTGGCGCTGGCGGTCGCTTCTCATGCTCAGACCTTCACTAACTTGGTGAACTTCAACATCACCAATGGCGATCAGCCTGGCTATGGGCCCCTCGTTCAGGGTATCGACGGCAACCTCTACGGGACCACCGTCCTCGGTGGGGTGGGTAGCAACTGTACTTCTACGTACGGCTGCGGCACGGTGTTCAAAGTGACCCCCAATGGAGTGTTGACCACTTTGTACAGCTTCTGTTCCCAGCCGAATTGTACCGACGGCTACAACCCTCACGCGGGGCTGGTTCTCGCGGCGAATGGAAACTTATATGGATCTACGCAATACGGCGGCGTGGGCAATTATTGCAACCCCTCCGGTTGTGGCACGATCTTCGAAATTACATCCCAAGGCAAGTTGTCCACGATATTCAGCTTCGGGTCCAGCGGCTATGACGGTGACTACCCTCTGGGCACTCTAGTCCTCGCGAGCAACCAGGACTTCTATGGAACAGCTAGCAATGGGGGAAACCAGGGCGGAGGAACGATTTTCAAAATCACCCCGTCGGGAAGGTTCACAAATCTATATAACTTTTGCAGCATTTGCGGACAAGTACCGTACTTTCCCAACTGGGGCCTGCTTCAGGCCAGCAACGGGAACCTCTACGGCGCCGTTGGCTACGATATCGTGGAAACCAGTTTGTCTGGCAAGTTGACGATTCCGTACAGCGGTTACGATCATGCGCCATTCGTGCAAACTGTCGGATCCCTGATTCAAGCCCTGGACGGGAACCTGTACGGCACAACGAGTGGAACAGCCTTCAAGATGACGCTGGGCGGTACAATGACCACACTCTACACTTTTTGCTCTCAACCGAATTGTACCGATGGCAGTTCGCCCTTTGCGGGCATGATTCAGGCAACCGACGGCAATTTTTATGGGACAACGACGCAGGGAGGTTCTACCTGCACAGGCTACGCGTACCAAGGTTGCGGTACGGTATTCAAACTCACACCCGGCGGCAAACTGACCACGCTCCACTCTTTTGATGGCCTCGATGGAGCCACTCCGTGGGCAGGTCTCTTCCAGGCGACCAACGGTAACTTCTACGGCACAACCTCGGTCTACGGCACTGGTGCCGGGGTGGGCACGATATTCCGGCTCAGTGTTGGATTGGCCCCATTTGTCAGAGCGTTGCCGAACTCAGGAAAAGTGGGAGCGAAGATAGTCATTTTGGGGACGAATCTGAAAGGCGCAACTAGAGTTACCTTCGACGGCATCGTTGCCACCTTCACCGTCGTCTCCCCTTCGGAAATCACAACCACCGTCCCCGTTGGCGCCACCACCGGCACCGTTGAAGTAACCACGCCTGGCAGAAAGCTCAAAAGTAACGTGGCCTTCAAGGTCATTTGAATCCGATAATCCGGTCCCGCCGTTCAGCGACTCAGTACCTGACGCCACTCGTGTTACTCCCCCCGTAACTAGCACCCCATAACCCCTGCCGCTACTATCGCATCTAAGAAGTTCGCGGAGGATTCGCTTGCGCCTTTCATCAATTCGCCTCATCACCGGGATCTCATGTGTCTTCTTCGCCGCCGCCGCATGGCAAGTCGGCCCGCACTCTTCCTCCGAATTCACGGCAGAGGCCCAAACCGTAAAGACCGCGTCCGCCGCGCCCGCGCAAGCATCACAGCTTCATACTGTCAACGCCTCCGTGCCCAGCACCACCAAGCTCACACCGCCGCCCGAGCCCAAGCCCCTCGCCGCGCCCGGCACCGAACTCTACACCGCGAAACGCGGCGAAGCAATCCCCACGATCGCGCGCCGATATCTGGGCAAAACCAGCTACCTGACGTCCTCCCAACTCGCGGACGCCATCCGCGCCGTGAACCACAAATCCGACGCGAGCAACATTCTCAAAGCCAACGAAAACATCATCATCCCCGGAATCCTCTTCGCGCCCGTCACCGAAAAAACCATCCCCGTCGCCAAAGACTTCGAGGTCCGCGCCATCTACCTGACCGGCATCATGGCCGCCAGCGATCACGGACTCCGCATCATCAAGCATTGGCGTGAAGTCGGCGGCAACTCCGTCGTCTTCGACATCAAAGATTCCGATGGCAGCGTCACCATCCCCTTCGAGCACCCGCTGCTCGGCCAGCACCAGGTCTACATTCACGATGTCCCCAAGCTAGTCCACTTCGTCCACCAGCAAAACATGCACGCCATCGCGAGAATCGCCATCTTCCGCGACGAGCGTCTGGTGGTGAACCATCCCGAACTAGCCGTCCAGTCGCGCAAGAATAAAACCGCCTGGCGCGAAAACGGCAAACTAGTCTGGACCGATCCCAGCAATCCCAAAGTGCAGGACTACGACATCGCCCTCGCCAAATACGTAGCCGGCCTCGGCGTCGACGAAATCCAATTTGATTATGTCCGCTTCCCCGCCGAAGGCGACCAAAAAGACGCCCAATTCGTCTACCAAGGTCAGCAACCAGAGCCCGCGCAAGCGGAATCCGCGACTGTCGAGAACAGCGCGGACCAAGATTGTTCAGGCTCTGCCACCTCGGACGCAGCCCCGAAGGGGCAAAAGAATACGGCCCGTCCTGAGCGGAGTCGAACGGACGCAAGCCGTGGGAAAGACGAAAAACCTGAGCAAGCCCCGAAGGGGCGAAAGAACGGATGCAGCGCGGCCGCCAAACCCAAAGGCCCGCAACGCACCGATGTCATTACGGGATTCCTGAAGAAAGCCTACGCCGAACTCCATCCCACCGGCGTCCTCCTGAGCCTCGACGTCTTCGGCGTAATGGCCTGGCAGCGCCCCGTCGACCTCGCCCACACCGGACAAGACATCGTCGGCATGGCCCACTACTGCGACGTCCTCAGCCCCATGATCTATCCCAGCCACTTCTTCGGCATGGACAACATCGCCCACCCCGGCGACGAGCCCGCTCACTTCATCGGCGAATCCATGGACCGCTTCGAACTCATCACCAAAGGATCCGGCGTAGTCATCCGCCCCTGGCTGCAAGCCTTCCACTGGCGCACCAAAACCTATTCCCCCGAGTACATCAAGATCCAGGTAGAAACCGCCAAAGAAAAAGGCGGCATCGGCTTCTTGTTCTGGAACGCCGCCAACGACTACAGCAAGCCCTACGAAGCCATGCCAGAAATGAAAGCCGCCGACGCAAAAGCTGGGGCGGACAAAGCCAAATACTTCCGCGGCGACGAGCTTCCAGTAGCCGCTACGCAGGCTGCGCTAACTCCGATCAAGTAGCGGAATCGTCCGACTCACCGCGCGTGGGGACGGACACATTCGTCCGTCCAGCGGCCCAGAAGTATCGCGCCGCAGGCTTTTCCTTCTCAGCGTTGCACGATACACAGGCAGGGACAGCCTGCGATACAATCGGCGGCCATGCACTCCTCGCCCAGGATCGTCTCCTCCTCGATCTCTGCCCTCAGTTCCCTCCTGCTCTGCCTCGCGTTACTGCCGACATCGTCCGCCTCGCAATCCGCCGAGGACACCGAGCGCCCCCGCATCACCGGCATCGATCACGTTACGATCTACGTCACCGACCTCAACAAATCCCTCCGCTTCTATGAACATGTTCTGGGGTTGACCCCTGGCTGCCCGCACTATGTCGGGCGCGAGACCTGTTTTCTGATACGCCCCTCGAACCAGCGTCTTCTCCTGAAAATAGCGACGGGCGACATCAGAACGGCTGCCCACCAAAACTGGCTTGCAGAAATCGGATTCGCAACCGACAACGTAACCCACATGCGCGACTATCTCGTGGCCCACGGTTTCCAGCCAGGCCCAGTGGAAAAAGATCTCGACGCCACCCAACATTTTCGCGTTCTGGACCCGGAGGAAAACCACATTGCCTTCGTCCACCGGCCACCCGCCGATCCCGAAGCCCCCGCGTCGAAGCAGATCAGTTCGCACCTGATCCACGCCGGTTTTGTCGTCAAAGACCTGGCCGCCGAGAATCGTTTCTACGTCGACCTCCTGGGTTTTCGTCTCTACTGGCAGGGCGGATTCAAAGACGACGGCACCGACTGGTACGAACTCCAGCTGCCCGAAGGCCCCGACTGGATCGAATACATGCTCAACATTCCCGCCCACGCCGACCACCGTGAACTCGGCATCCAAAATCATTTCTCATTCGGCGTCAAAGACGTGCACACCGCCGCAGCCAAACTTCGCGCCAGAAAATTGCGCAAATTCGACGGCCCCGAAGTCGGCCGCGACGGCAAAGACAGCCTCGACGCCTACGACCCCGATGGCACTCGCGTCGAAATCATGGAATTCACCCCCAAGCAAAACCCCTGCTGCCATCCCTACACCGCCGACCATCCAAAGCCGTAGCAAGTCGTCTAAGTTTGCTTGTCATCTAAATTTGATTTGTCATCCTGAGAAGGGATTGGTCATGTGGAGCGGACACTCCTGTCCGCTGCCCTTGACCTAGGGGTTGGTTCTCGAAGGAATCATTCCGGCAAGCCCGGAAGATCAAAATCAGAATGCAAAGTCAAAAGCGACGGACAGGAGTGTCCGTACCACATGGATCTTGGAGGAGTCTTAAAATGAATTTTTTGAGATGGGAACGCGGCGGGCGAGGTAGCCCCCCCTACTCCCGGTCTATTGGAATCATCAACTTAGCGGGAAAACGCGAAAAAGTCCAAGGGCGACAACGACTTGCGGGCAAAATCTTGCGGAATAAGGACTTAGCCGCCATTTCAAGGAACTGGCGAACTCTATTTCAAGAATAGGTCTGCGCTGGAGCGCGGTCAAGCTCCAAATTGGGAAGGCGTATCCGCGCCACCGTGGAAGAGCGGCCCTTCAGGTGTCCAGTTCCATGACATCCTTTACAAAACGTTCCGGGACATCCTTTACACTCCAGCCCGCAGGCGTCGCGGGTGGTGTGGGAGAAAACGGCCCGCGCCAGAGGGCGAGGGATGGCTTGGAGAACGCGGGACGTGGACGAGCAGCGCATGAGATTTGTGGTGGCGGCGAGTCGCCGGGAAAAGAGTTTGACCGAGTTGTGTGCCGAGTTCGAGATCTCGCGGCCCACGGCCTATTGCTGGTTGAAGCGGTATCAGGCGGGTGGGATCGCGGGGATGCAGGAGGGGAGCCGGCGGCCGCATCACAGTCCGGAGAGAACGGCGGCGGGATTCGAGCAACGAGTGGTGGAGTTGCGGCGGCAGCGGCCGGATTGGGGAGCGCGCAAGATTCAGCATCTGTTGCGGACGGAAGGGATCGAACTGCCGGTGAGCACGATTCATCGCATTTTTCTGCGGCACCAGTTGGTGCGGGACTGGGATCGGCAACCGATAGCGTTGCGGCGCTTCGAGCGGGCGCTTCCGAACCAGCTGTGGCAGATGGATTTCAAAGGACCGAAGGGATGGGATCAGCCGGTGGGTCCGCTGTCGGTGCTGGACGATCACAGCCGCTATGCGCTGGCTCTGGAAAACACGGGCAGCACGCAGGCGCGCGGCGTACAGGCAGTGCTGGAGCGGGTTTTCCGCGAAAGCGGAGTGCCGGAAGAAATGCTGATGGATCACGGCACGCCCTGGTTCAACACGCAAGGTCGCATGGGCTGGAGTCAATTTACGGTCTGGCTGATGGATCAGGATGTGAGTTTGCGCTTCAGCGGCTATCAGCATCCGCAGACCCAGGGCAAGGTGGAACGGTTTCATCGCAGCCTGACCGCGGCGCTGTTGCGCCGGGGCACACCCGAGGACAGTCAACGGCAAAACTGGTTGAACGACTTTCGCCAGGAATACAACTGCGTGCGTCCGCATGAAGCTCTGCAGATGAAAACGCCCGATCAGGTGTGGCACAAAAGTTCGCGAGCGTTTCGGGATTCACTGTCGGCTTGGCACTATCCGGCGGGCAGCGAAGTGAAAGAGGTCGACCGCAACGGACAGTTCCGGTTGCACCGCCGGCGCCACTACATCACCAAGGCGCTGGCCGGAAAAGAGGTGGGGTTGCTGGAAGTCGAACACCGCATCCTGGTGTTCTACCACCGCACCCTGATCTGCGAGTTGGACCCCATGCCGCCGACCTCGACCATGGCCTCTCCACCCGCGACGCCTGCGGGCCGAGTGTAAAGGATGTCCCGGAACGTTTTGTAAAGGATGTCATGGAACTGGACAGCTTCAGCGCCGCGTAAAGCCCCAAAACCAGAAGCGGGCTTCAGCCCCGAGACCAATGCCCCCAAGAAATCCCCCTGGCATCCCCTCCCCACCCAGTGTAAAAAGGACCCCGACTATGAGGGGGTCATGGCGATTCGAAGCCATTGCCCTTTTTTGCTTTAGGGAATTGAAATTGGAAGGCGGACGGAAAGGCTCCTGCCTTTAGGGAAGACGTTGTCGAACGGTCTCCCCCTTCGCGATGAATAATTCGCGCGTCTGGCTTTGTGGATGTTCTAAACTGTTACGACATAAGCATTCATAAGCATTATTGATGAAATGGATAAGCGCCCTCTGATGGTTAAGCGCCTCGTCGCCTGTCTCGTTCTTTGGATCGCCAGCGAGAGGCTGCCCGCTCAGCAAGACAGCACCGCAACCCTGCAAGAAAACCTCAGCACATCCGACTCCCTCGACGCGACAGTAAACAGTGTTCAAGGAGACATTAAAGCGGGGGAGGCTTTTAAATTTACTGTCACCCTCGATAAGGCGCCTAACTTCGCAGGCGGGGGCGTCGGCTTCGTGGCAGTCGGGCCGATCCCGGGCGCGATCATCGGGACGGGATGCAACGAGGACAGGGATGCGCCCTCGCGCCGCGTTTACAAATGCATTCTCGGGCTACCGCGGACCGCCCCCGGCGGGATTTGGAGCGTACAGCGGCTGTACTTCCAAGAAGGCACGACTTCAGTCGAACTTAAATTCAAGCCAATAAGGTTCAGGGTCATACCGAACAACGATCTTGTACTTCCAACGAGCGCGGAAGTAAACGTTAACCTTGACCAAAAACAGCTACTCAGGCGAGAGGCGGGGCGCCTCCAGGTGCGCATCCAGCAGTTGAAGTCAACGGTCTCAGAGTACGCAAGCACGAAGGAACGCGGCGCATTCACAGCTCTCCTAGTGCAGAACCTCCAGAGCGCCGCGACTCAGCTGAAGACCACCCAAACAGAGTTCTCCAGACTGACTACCGGGGAGGGAGAAAGGACAAACGAGGAAGTCTTCTTCGACGACTTGCACCGCAGCTATGAGGGCGTGATTTCACACCTCGACAAATCTAATGCCGCATTGGGCAGAACCGCGAAACTGGTGCGTGTTTCAGCGAAAGAAAAGTCCAGCGTGGAATCCCTCCTGGCGCTCACCCTACGTCCATTGGAGCAGAACGAACTGGCCTACAAAGTCGTGGCTGACGAGGGATCTCTGACCTTCGACCTTGAGGTGGACAGCACCCCAGAGGGCGCAAAAACATCGTACTTTCGAAAGGGCGACCCGCCACGGCCCAACCCAGACCAGACGCGAGCCACGATCCCGAAACTGCCATATGCGATCTGGACCGTGCGCTTCGAAAAGGAAGGATACAAGACCGAGGAACGGGAACACGATCCCTTCCGCGAGCCAAACCACGTCGTCCACATCGACCTGCAAAAGTGAACTCTCCGCCAAATCCAAGTGTCGGTCTCACCCAGTATTACAAATCTGCGCGCGGTCTGATCACAGCGGTGGCTGCGGTCGCCCTGCCGTTTGCATCGAAAATTGTTGGGTCGGATGCCGCGCCCTATGTTTTTCCGCCGTTGGGCGGAATGGACGGGGTCGCCCGGGTCGGCCTCGTACTTCTGTGCCTCTCGGTGAGCGTCGGGGTCTACTTCCTCGCCGCAGTGAATCCTCCGAAATCTCCTTCTGCTGTCGTATGGAAGACAATCATCGTAGCGATCGTCTCACTGACCGCCTACCTAGCCGCATACCAGCGCTTTGTCCGCCAGATTGACGTCGCGACACGGGAGACTTCAGTGCACGTCTCCGTCGGATACCAGAGAACTCAGTTTGCAAGCCAAACGTTCGGCTCCGCATCGGACTGGGCCATGCTGGAGGCACGGGGCACCGATGAGGAGGAAATAGAGCGCCTCTGGACCGTGAGATCTGTGATTATTGCCCGTCTGACGCTGTACCTCTTGTGCACTCTAACGACTCTTAGCTTCCTATTCCTGTTCAGCTTTGCGTTAGCGCACGATATTTCGGGCCAGCTGGTTGGGAAAACAAGAGGGCCATAGACCCCGCTTACCGTCTCAAAACGATGCACCTCGGACGACCGTTTTTACCCCTCCTGCCGCCCCGTCGGCACGCTGCCGATATATCGGCAGCCCGTAACCTCAACAGTCTTAACCGTTTACGTCTGTGCATATCATATTGTACATACATTATTGTGCGTAATATGTTCCTTCAGGAACATTATGTCGAAAGTGCAGTTATGTTCCTGCAGGAACATCCGCCAGCCCGGCGCCGCCCCAAAGCGGCCCGATACACCTGGGCCGCCTGGACGGACGAATGCGTCCGTCCCCACATGACATCTCTGTGACATGAGGCCCTGCGCGCCTCGGATATAATAGTCTGTAATCCTCAAGGAGTTCGCATGGCGATTCAGAAGACCGACAAAATCTGGCACAACGGCAAGTTCATTAACTGGGACGACGCGACCATCCACGTGATGTCGCACGTCATTCACTACGGCTCTTCGGTTTTCGAAGGCATTCGCTGCTACGAACTGCCCACTGGCCCCGCGATTTTTCGCGCCGACGAGCACATGCAGCGGCTGCTGAATTCCGCCAAGGTCTACCGCATTGACGTGGACTTCACGCGCGAGCAACTGGTCAAGGCCATGGTCGACACCGTCAGCCACAACGGCGCGTGGCCCTGCTACATTCGCCCGATCGTTTTAAGAGGATACGGCGAGGCCGGCGTGAATCCGTTCAACTCGCCGACCGAGGTCTACATCATCAACTATCCGTGGGGAAAATATTTGAGCAGCGAGGGTGAAGGTTGCGACGTGTGCGTCTCGTCATGGACGCGGCTCGCGCCCAACACGCTGCCCGCCATGGCCAAGGCCGGCGCCAACTACATGAACTCGCAGCTCATCAAGATGGAAGCCATCGTCAACGGATACGTGGAAGGCATTGCGCTCGACGCCAGCGGCTTCGTCAGCGAAGGCTCGGGCGAGAACCTGTTCCTGGTGCACAACGACAAGCTGATCACCGCGCCGCTGGGCAACTCGGTGCTGCCCGGCATCACCCGCGACTCGGTGCTGCAAAGCGCGCGCGACCTGAACATCCCCATCGTCGAGCAGATGATTCCGCGCGAGATGCTCTACATCGCCGACGAAGCCTTTTTCACCGGCACCGCCGCCGAGGTCACCTCGATTCGGTCGGTCGACAAGATCAAGGTGGGCAAGGGCGTGGTCGGGCCCATCACCAAGGCGCTGCAGAAGGAGTTCTACGCCATCGTGCGCGGCGAGAAGTCCGACCGCCACGGCTGGCTCACGCCCGTTCCGGTAGGAAACAAGGCGGGCAGCAAGCAGCCGGTCGGCGTATAATCGGCTCTCGTTTCGAAAGCTTAGTTCGTCGAATCAAGAACGTCAGATGAAAGGGGCGCACCGAGCGCCCCTTCAGTCCCTGTAGCCCGGAAGAAACAAAACAGATCTCCACTGGAGGAAAGATTATGTCCCATGGCCTGACTCCCGAATTTGTCCTCGGCTATCGCGCGATGATGCTCGACGGCATCGCCCGCGAAGCAGAAATCACCAAGAAAGTAATCGGCGCCATTCCCGACGCCAAGTCGGACTACCGTCCCGATCCCAACGCCCGCACCGCGAAAGAACTGGCGTGGCACGTGGCCAACAGCGACATCCAATTCCTGGATGGCATTAGCGACCTGAAGTTCAACATGGAAACGCCCGAACACAAGCCCCAGACTTCGGCCGAGGTGGTGGCCTGGTATGACAGCAACATGAAGCGCGGCCTAGCTGCCATCGGCGCCATGTCGGCGGAGCAACTGCTGACGCCGGTCGAATTCTTCGGCGTATTCAACCTGCCGGCGGTGCTGTATCTGGGATTCCTCAACAACCACAGCATCCATCACCGCGGCGAACTGGCGACGTACCTTCGACCCATGGGATCGAAAGTACCTTCGATCTACGGCGGCAGCTACGATGAGCCGTTCAATCCCCCGGCGCCGGCGTCGCTGGAAGAAACCGCAGCGTAGTTTTGTCAGCCGGAAACTGGAAGCCGCCCTCGCGGGCGGCTTTTTTGTCCGATGATTATTTCTTGCGCGCGTCCAGTCCCCACAGCTTCATCCAGTCAGAGAAATCTCCGGCCCACGACACTGTCACTTTGCCGTGGTGACCATCTGCAGCACACGCCCGCCCAAATTGCGGCGAACCGCTCGGGTCAAGCCCGGCACAGCGGCGGCAGAACTGGCCTGCGGTGTTACTGTCACTCCATCGTTCACCTGCGCGCAATCCATGCGCAAGGTGCCGTTGTCGTTGAACACCAACCCGTAGAAACGTAGCACGTTGCCCGGCACAAGGGCCTGAGTATTGAGTTGCTGCGTACTGCTATCAATGTAGACTTCGACTTGGCTCGGATTGTTCAGCAGAGTGGTTTGTCCCTGCTGCACCGCCAACGTTGGAAACAAGTCGTAGGACGCCAGCGAGACGGTGTAATCCGTAAAGTTACCGCTCTGTTGCGAAGCGACCACAGTCCCATTGATCGTCTGCGGGACGAGTGTGATGGTGTTCGCGGGAGTGTACACGCCGCCAGTGAACGAGAGGACAGCAGAATCGATGTCGACATTTTGGCCCGCTACTATATTCGACGCCTTGAAGCTGGGGACGAACGGCAAATTCTGCAGATTCGTGAGTTGACCGGAAATCTGGAATGCTGCATTGCTGAAGTCCAGATCCGGAGTGTCGAAATAGTTGCCGTTGCCGTTCGGGCCAGGAGCAAGCGGACCTTGCTCCAGACGCCCGTAGACGGTAAGAACCGGGACGAGGGTGTCAATAAACATCACAGGACCGCTGAACTCATTGATCGCCGAGGGATCTTCCACTGCAACTCGAGTCGCCAGCAGCGATCCGTCGGATTGAATCGCACCGTCTACATTCACGAACATTCCGGTGGAAAGAACAGACGCGCCGCTGATGCCCTGAAACACCGTTTGGCTATTGGAACTGACGGAAAGGGTTCTCGTCCCAAATGGTCCACTCGCAATCGCGAGCGTCAAACTCGAACCTGCCGTTCCCACCGAGGCAACTTCTGCCGTGAGGCCGCTGACTTTGCCGTTTCCGGAGTTTGTCGGGGAGGCGGACACAGCAATCGCAGCGAGGTTGAAGGTCGGGATCATGGAGAACCCTTCAAATGGAGGGTTGCTCACGCAAGCGGGAAAAATCGCCGAACTGGAAACCTGCATATTCAGCAGTAACGTCATGCTGCTGCCCGTGACCGTGATGGGAGACGCTAAATTCACGGTGGGGCCTTGATTGATGATTGAATAATTCGCGATCCCGAGGCCGCCGCCTGGAGCTTGCGCAATACAGACGAATACTGCCCCCCCCAGCGTGATCGTGGCCGAAGTGTAAATGTCCTGAGGAACAGTGACGGTCGTCAACGGCTCGATGCCTCCGTTCAAGTGCATAAACTCGGAGGGTTGCGGTGACGATAGTAAAGTAACGGTCTTGCCCGACTGGCTGGTCAGAGTCAAAGTCTGAAGATCCGCCTCAAGCCGCGTAACCTGGTCGTTCGCCGTGCTCGCGAGCAATAGGGTCACTGAAGTATTTCCGCTGAACTTGGGTGGGATCGGAGTCGTTCCGCTGGAACCGCAGCCGGTGGCTATTCCGATGCCTAATAGCAAAGCAAGAGTTATCAGGAAGGAATGTGACGACGCAGAGGGAGCGGAAAACCAGGCTCTCATGGAATCCTCCAGCCAGGGCGCTAATAGCTCGCTAATTCAAGCGAGCGATTTTTGAAAAGCAACTAATTATAAGAGGAACTCTGTCAAGTTATCTGTTAATTGTTCGAGAAGTGTAAAGGTAAGCGTCCGACTGCAGAAGAATGGGTTCTTTTTAGGGGCCGGGCAGTTCCGACCCGTGCCATTGAACGGATGACGGTCGGCGCCATTCTCAATTGGCGCAACCTCGCGGTTACACTTGAAACTCCCGGCAACGAGTGACCTCGCCTGGTCACGTCAGTTATGATTCTGGGTCGTGATTGAGAAGGGCAGGATAGGTCCGTTTCGCGCGGCTCGCCGCATGGTCGGGGCGGCCCAAGACATTGACTCGAACCAGGAAAGCAAGTGACGAGGATTTGGGAACGGATTTATCTCGGCAGTCTCAAAGATGCGGAGCAACTGGTGCGTTCCAATCCGCAGCGCATCACAACCGTGGTTTCGCTGTGCCGGGAACAGCCGGTTCACCGAGCTCCGAAAATAACCTACATCCACATCCCAATTGCAGACTCGCGCCCGCTCTCGGCGCAAAAGTTCGATGACATTATGTTCGCGATAGCGATAGGCGTCCGGCGAGGGAACCTGCTGGTGCATTGCCTGGCGGGGATGAGCCGGTCGCCCATCCTGATTGCGGCATGGCTGGATCGTTGTGGCTACGCGGGAATCGACAAAGCGCTATCGCAGATCGCGGAGCTAAGAGACATCGCTCCCTCTCGCGCATTGCTGCAAAGCGTAAAGGACCTGTTGAGGAAGTGAAAAAGGGCTGGTCGGGAATTACCGGGGGAGGAAGCCGCCTCTCTCACTGTCGCAAGAGCTCGGTTGCGCGCATCGACCAGCGGTCAAAACGTGCTATGGTCTGATAACGTCAACCGTGCACAACGCGCAATGTTTTTGCATCAGGCGGACTACCTGTTTGAAGGTTATGGAAACAGCGGCGCGCCCAGACGACCGATGCAGGGAAATTTTTCTCCGGCCGTCCTCCCGATCAGCATCAGCTATTTATCCCTGACGATGAACAGAGACTCTGTTTTGATGCCAATTCTGCCGCCTGAGAAGTTGTGCTGCGGCGCAGTGTAACTGTCAAGAACCAGGCCCTTGTCATTGCGAATCTGTACATGAGGTCCATCGACGTCAATGTGCACAGACAGCGAGGTCGCCTGAGTCGCAGCCGTAAGGTCGACTTTGGCTTCTTTTATGTCGGAAGGTGATTCTCCGATGACTAGCCTTCTCACCATTTTCTGGCCGTCCAAGATATAGTCGACGTCTGCCGATCGATCCGAAGCTTCGATTTTCCATTCGATTTTCTTATTCCCAAGCACTATCTTCGGCGGTTTGGTAAAGATTTTCTTATTCCAAACCGCCATCTTCGCCGGTTTGGTAAAAATGAGGGTCTCATGCAACAACCCGGGCTTCAACTGTACAAACGCGTGAGCGTCCTTTGATTTGGACCACACGGGGCCATCGTGAACTACCTGCGTCGCATCCTGAAATTGATAGTCCGGGACGGGATCGAATTTGAGCGGAATGTTCCCTTCATAACCGGAAACCAAATTCACTTTGGTGGTGTAGTTTTGAAATCCGGGTACCTCAGCCGTGAAATCGTACTGGCCAGGCTGCAGTATGAGCTTCTCCGAAGCAGGCGCTTGATGCACCTGCGAATCGCCAGATCGCTGGTATTTCACCGTAACGTTCGGAGTCGTGGTTTCAAACGTCAGCTTTGGCCATGAAGTAAGCTTGACATCCGGGAGTCGAAATTCGGGGGGCTTTGCGTTAACCGGGAACTCGCGGCTTTCGAAGTTCGCCTTCGCCAGGACTATCGAATGCTGTCCCTCCGTCAGGGCATTGGGCAACTCCAGACTCCCATTCGCTTCAAGCCTGCCTACCGTTTTGCCATCAACTTCGACTGTGGACTCAGGAGTTCCGTTCGTTACCACCAGCGAGACCATCGCCTCGGTGCTCGCCCGGGGATTCAGATTGATGCTCTTAGTCGCGATAGTCTGCCGACTTAGCATGGTCTTTGCAGGTTTCAGGCTGGACAGGGTCACGTTCTCCGACGTGTTCAGCCGGAACACCACTCTTCCGTCTTGATAAACTACCAAGCCGCCGGAGGGCGTCTCGGGCGTTTCTGCCTTTTGGGCGACTGGAAGCGGAGGGTTAGAGTCGGCTCGCGTCGTCTCCTTGGATTGTGAAGGAGCAGCATCAGGCGTTGTCCTGACCGGTGGGGGCGGTCCTTTCATGTCTGCGGTCCGCCGCAACGTAACTCGACCGAGGATCCAGCCCAGCAACACAGCTAGAGCAATCACCAGAATCAAGAGCGACCGCGTCCACAGATGAGGAGGCGGGAGTGGAGCATTCCTCACTTCGGGCGGGCCCATCACTTCGGACGAGCTCATCCGGAATGCCTTAAAGTACGCATCCTCGTGATCGGCGACAGTTCGCGGCTCGTCCCCGCCGCCGGATAGCGGGCTCGTCAAATGCGACTGCGGCGCCCCGGAACTTCGATCATCCTCTTCAAGTTCAAGCTCTTTAAGTTCAAGCTCTTTAAGTTCAAGACCAGGCAAGAGGTTTCGGACACTACCCGGCGGACCGACAGCGAATGGACGGACAGCTACTCCACTGGCGTTGACCACGTTTATCGAACCGTCGGCGACCAGAGGCATTGCCGCATCCACGGGCTCTTCCCTCATCATCGACCGTTCGATTTCGAGCATGGCAGAGAGCGACTGAACATCCATCTGACTCTGCTGCACCATGAATGCGCTGGCCAACACCTTCTGGAAAAATTCGCGATCAACGGTGGAGGGATTCATAGCCGCGATCTTTCGATTCCGCGGCTGCAGAAAGGGTTGGCACTGGTTTAAAGGGATGGTTGGCGTAACATCGCCATGGCGCTGATTGACCCCGTTCGGCTGATTCTCAACGAGCGTCGAGGCCTGTTCTCGCCAAGCTACTGCTTTGCGTCCGCAGGTTTTGCGTCGGCTGATTTGGCTTCCGGTTTCAGTTCCTGGCTCAGAATACGCAGTTTTTGCTCGGAGCCGTCGGGCAAAGGTATATAGGCTGAGTCCTTTTCAATCCGGAACCGGATGACATCGCCTATCTCTATTTCCTTTTCCCCGCCACAGCCCTTTCCCGTGGTGTGAAAAAATGTTGGTACTTTGCCACAATCCAATTCATAAATCTTCGTGTCCGTCTCCACTTTATACGTGTGGCTGTATACCGTGTATGTCCCTCCGCCGGAAACCGGAGTTCCGTTCTGGCCTCCGGACACGGGGTGCGATTTGTCGTGTTGGCTAAGGCCAGTGGCAATCACTTTGCCGGATTCCGTATAGGTCTTGGGCTCGTGCTTCGCAACTGCGGCTCCTGGCAGAACAATCAGAGCAATCGTTAGCAGCAGGCCTGCGTTGCATACGCGTGCGCTGCGCCCTTGGTCGTATTGCATTTTGACACTCCTCTCCGGCAGGACGAAAGATGGTAGCACAGTGAATCATGGTCGATACATCCCATATCGCTCATTGATCGGGTTCTGGGTGTAGTGGGGTGGCGCCGATGGCGCTGCTTAGGGCTGAGCCTGTGTCCTCTTCGCGTTTTTCGAAGAGTCATCACCAAGCTCCTCAACTTAACGCCTTGACCCACACTCAACAAGGATTCGTTAAATGGGGTTGCTGTTCGGAGCCACAATCCGTCCATTCACGATGATGGTGGGGGCTTTCAGTTCGAGAACGGCTATGCTTTTGATGGTGATCTTTCCGTTGGAGAGGGTGATGGTGTTGCCGTGCGAATCCTCGATCACGACTGTGTCCTTCTTTGCGTCATACGGGGTCATGCTGACTTCCTTTCATGGTCGCGCCGAGTTTTGCGGGTGGCCGGGAGTGGGCGCTGGGAAAGACTACGCCAAAGCTGTTTCGCATGTCCAATTGAAGAGGGGGTCGCGACTCAAATTTGAATTTTCATCCGAAGGTTTTTACTTCGTGCTCAGGGTTAAAGTGTTTTATTTGCCGGGCAGCGCAAAAAGCCTTTAATCGCAAAGTGCGCAGAGAAACGCGCGCAGAGTTCGCAGAGAAATTCAAATCGAGAACTACCGAGACCGCTGGGCGACGGGATTGGCTGGCGGGGTCTGTGCTTGAGTGGTTTCCGGGAGGTTGTAGAGCAAGATGGTTTTTCCTACGCGGGCCACAGGTTGATAGGGGTCGAGCCAATCGAAGGCACCGGGGGGATACATAGTGTGGAAGGAATTTCCGAAGCGGCGGGCGCGGAGACTGATGGCGAACCATCCGGCAACGGGGCGGTAGGCCTGGGGGACGACGAACTGGGGGAGATGCGAGCGGGCGGGATCGGCGCTGGTCCAGATGGCGATGGTGGCGTGGGAGATGTGGCGGGCCTGGAATTCGCGGGCGAGGCGGTCGAGGTCCTGGCCGCAGTCGAGATCGCAGCCTGCGACCAGGACATGGCTAGGATCGCGGCCTGCGAGTTCGTTGAAGAAGGCGAGAAAGTCGCCGCTGGCGCGGGCGGTGGAAACCACTTGCCAGGACAGCAACGCGATCACTACGACGCGCGCGGCGATTCGCCCGGCGGCGGGTACTTGCCACAGATAGGAACATCCGGCACCCGCGACGATCGCGAGCAAGGGAAAGACGACCATCACGTGGCGGACTCCGGCGTTGTAACTCACGGGCATGGTGATCAGAAAAACCGCGAGGGTTGCCAAGGCGGGGGCGAGGGCGCGCCAGCGGCGCTGCGGGGGGATTTTATTCAACGAGGCCGCGCCCACGCCGGCGAGAATGAGAAACGGCAGGGGCGATTTCACGGCCACGCCGAGCAGGAAGAAATACCACCATCCTCCGTCTTTGATGCGGCCGAGCAGATAAGCCGTGGGCCGTTCATGGTTCAGGACCCAGGCGACGGCGACTCCTTTCATGAGGGCGGGAGCGGGGAGCAGGGGATCGCGCGCGACCAGCCAGCGACCGGCGCGGGCGAGCGGTGCGGGGAAGTGTTGAAACGAGGGCATTGACGTCGGCGAGAGATTCATGGCCTCGCGGGCGTGGCCGACGGCGAAGCCGTAGGTTGCCCAGACGGTCACGACGGCCAGAGCTGCGGCGATGGCGAGTTGCTTCACGACTTCACGGGGCGAGGCCGGGGCCGGGGTGGGTGATTCGAGATTCGGTTGAAAGCTGGTTGCCGCGGTTCCTCCCACAAGCGTGCGCGTGCAGAACCATTTGGCGAGAATGATGAGGGCAGCTGTCAGGGGAAAAAAAATCACCGTGGTTGCCTTGGACGCCAGCGCCAGGCCCGCCGCCAAGCCCAGCCATATCGCGGAACGTCGGGTCGCATGGTCGAGCCAGTGGACGAAGGCGAAAAATAAAAGGAGCTGGGTGGATCCCGCGGCCATGTCGGTATAGGCGATGCTGGAGAAGGCGAGAACATTGGGCAGAGTGGTAAACAAGGCGGCGGCCATGACGCCGGCCAAGTCGCCGTACTCGCGTCGCGCCCATAGAAATACGATGGCCGTGGCCAGCAAGAAAAATGGCAGGACGCCGAGGCGCGCCAGTTGCAGATTGCGTTGGTAATGGCCGGAGTCGTAGAGGATGGCATTGCCGTAGTCGTTATAGGTGAGGCTATTATCCAGGGGATCGAGGTGGGGGAAACGTTCTCCGGCGAGGAAGAGGGGCAATCCGATGGCGAGGCGGGCGAGCGGGGGATGGACGGGATCGAGCTTATAAGTGTGGCGGGCGAGGAGTTCGATCGCGGCCGCGACGTGACAGGGTTCATCGAAGGCTTGCGAGGTTTGCGAGTAGGAGGAAACGATGCGGATGACGGCGATCAGGGCCAGCAGTAGGGCCAGGAGCGCGGGCCAGCGTGAGTTGTGAGGCTTGACGGGAGGTAGCATTTCGATTCGGAGATTGGAAGGTGAGTATACCGCAGGAGGAGGTGGCTTCCGGGATCAGTGGAAGTCTGCAGGAGTCAAACTCGCAACCGCGATCTCGAGGTTGGCTGAAAGGATTCGCCCACCATCGCGCGCCAGTATGATGTGAACCGGGTGGAAGATGGGAAAATTTATGTTCGGTCGAATCAGGTTGCTGTTCAAGGCCTTTCTGGCAGCGACCGCCTTGTTCATTCTGGTGGGCTGTGGCGGCAGCGGGGGATCGAGCGGAGGCGGCGGCGCAGTCGTTCCGGCCACGCCGGCGGGTTTGATGGCGACGGCGGGAAATGCGAAGGTCAGCCTTTCGTGGACGGCTTCATCGGGAGCTACCTCCTATCACGTCAAACGCTCGACTACGTCGGGCGGTTCTTATAGTCAGGTAGGGGCGCCAACGACTGCCGGTTTTACGGACACTGGCGTCAGCAATGGGACAGAATATTTCTATGTCGTTGCAGCAGTGAATTCCGCGGGGGAGAGCGCGAATTCGGCGCAGGTGAACGCTACGCCCGTCGGTCCAGCCGCTAACTTGCCGGGGCCGAGTGCAGCGCTGTTTGCGAGTCCGATGTATACCTGCGTGAATAATTATTACGTCGCGACGAACGGGAATGATTCGAATCCGGGAACGCAGGCTAGTCCGTGGCTCACGATTCAGAAAGCTGACTTGGCCGCGGGCGGGCGGGTTGCCGGGGACTGCGTGAATGTGGCTCCCGGGACGTATGCGGCGGGCCTGCAGCCGACGCATGGCGGAAACCTGGCTTCGCCCACCGGCTATGTGGTCTATCGGTGCCAGACACTGGATGGATGCGTGATCACCGCGTCGGGTGGAAACGCGGACCCGGCCTTTAACGTCGCGAGCACTGGCGCAGGCCCGAACTATCTGGTGCTCGACGGATTCGAGTTCGCCGCGGGCAGCATGACGCTTTATGGCGTCGGTGTCTCAATTTATTTCCCTGATGGCGTCGATACCCTGGGCACCACCAGCCATCACATCTGGATCATCAACAATATTTTCCATGGTTATGGTCAGGCCGGTGTGGGCACGGGAGGGGGAGAGTATTTTTTCTTTCTGCATAATCTGGCATACGACAACACGAACGTGGCTTGTTCGGCGCAGGGGTCGGGTCTGGGCATGGTCATCGCCCGGGCGTTTGCGGGGTATACACCGACCGCGGCTGATCTGGCCTGGGCTCCCTTCCACAACGTGATCGAGTTTAACGTGGCGAACGACAACATCATTAATCAGTGCGGGAACGCTGCCGATCCCTACGATACCGACGGCAACGGGATCATCATTGATACGTTCAACAATGCCGGCAGCACGAATGTGGATTATCCGTACCAGACGCTGGTGGCTTTCAACGTGACCTACAACAACGGGGGCAAGGGCGTGCATGTCTTTCGCAGCGACAACGTCACGGTGGCGAACAACACGGCCTACGACAATAATCTCGATCCGTTCAACTCGGGGATTGGGCGCGGGGAGATCGACAGCTACTCCGGCGAGAACAACGTGATCGTCAACAACATCGCGTACGCGGTTCCGGCAACATCAGGCAGCGATCCGCGGTGCGAGGGAGTCAATTACACCAATACCGCACCTTATACCTGTCCACTGATGACGAACGTGGCGTTTGAGGGTGCGAGCACGCCGGGCAGCGTGGGCAACGTGTGGAGCAACAACGTCAGCTTTGGCGGCGCGCCGCCTTACGGGTGGGGGCCGGAGGGAAACATCATGCTTGCGCCCGACACGCTGAATTGCACGACGGGTGCTGATCCGAATCAGTGCAACGTGGACCCGAACTTCGTGAGCGTGACGGGCGACAATTATGCGCTTGCTCCGGGGAGTCCGGCGATTGGCTACGGAGAAACACTGCCGTATCTGCCGGCTTCGGCGGTGGACGTTGGGGCGTGTGCCAGCACGCTGATGACTTGCCCATAGACCCGGCTGACCTGTCGTGGCTGATCCGCGCTGAACGGAGACTCCCTCGACCCCGAACTTAAGGCTGTGTCCTGCTGCCGATCGGAGGGCGTTACCTAGGTCATCTTGGGGAGGGTGACGATTCGAGCGATCATGTTAGAGAGCAGTAGGCCGAGATGAAACCTGGGGAAGAGTTCGCATGAATATTGATGATCTGCTTCGGATTGCGACGGAACGGCGAGCCAGCGACTTGCACTTGAAGGTGGGAAACTATCCTCACCTGCGCATTGACGGCGAGCTGGTGCCGTTGACCGATCAGCCGCGCATCACGGCCGAGGACATGCTGAACATGGCGTTCAGCATGATGTCGGCGCGGCAAAAACAAAAATTCAAAGAGACCACGGAAATCGATATGGCCTACGGCGTGGCCGGCCTGGGACGATTCCGTGTGAACATTTTTCAGCAGCGTGGCAATGTGGGACTGGTGCTCAGAGTCATTCCCACCAAGATTCGCGCGCTCGACGAACTGTTTCTGCCCAAGGTGGTGGAACAGATTTGCGACATGCCGCGCGGGCTGATTCTGGTGACGGGGGTTACGGGTTCGGGTAAATCGACGACGCTGGCGGCGATGGTGGATCGGGTGAATTCATCGCGCGCGGAACACATTGTCACCATTGAAGACCCGATCGAATTTCTGCATCGCGATAAGAAGGGATACGTGAACCAGCGCGAGATTGGCGTGGACACGCCGTCGTTCGGGGCGGCGCTGCGCGCTTCTCTGCGTCAGGATCCGGACGTGATTCTGGTGGGCGAAATGCGCGATCTGGAAACGATTTCAACCGCACTGCACGCGGCGGAAACCGGCCACATGGTGTTCTCGACGCTGCACACGCTGGACGCGGTGGAAACCATCAACCGCGTGATTTCGATTTTCCCGCCGCCGGAACAGAAACAGATTCGTATGCAGCTGGCGGCTGTGATGCGCGCGATTGTCAGCCAAAGATTGGTGCGGCGCTGCGATGGCGACGGACGCGTGCCGGCGGTGGAAGTAATGATCAATACCGCCTACATTCGCGAGTGCATTCTGGTGCCGGAAAAGACGCGGTCGATTCGCGACGCGATCTCGGCGGGTACCTCGCAGTATGGCATGCAGACGTTTGACCAGTCGCTGTGGGATCTGTTCCAGGCCGGCCTCGTGAACTACGAGACCGCTCTCGAGAACGCGTCCAACGCCGACGACTTCAAGCTGCGCATGGCTGGCATTGCGTCGACGGCGGATATTTCGCGGCAGTCGATGCAGACGGCGGGGTTTGGGGGACGGTAGGGAGGGCTTCCGGCTCTCGGCTTCCGGCTTCCGGACACGGAACTTCAGATCGAAGTCCAGAAGGGGCGCGCATCAAGCGTGCCCTTTTTCTTTGCTCGCCGGGAGACCTTTTACCACAGAGGACACAGGGGAGCACAGAGGACATCGAATCGCGCGTTACTTCGAAACTGAGAACTGGGAACTAGGAACTGATTTGCGCTATTGTTAGCTGGTATGACGTTCTCGCGGCCGAAACGACGGAGCTATTCCGAAGATGAGCTTTACGAATATGCCGTGGGGGCGCTGGCACGGCGCATGCGGACCGTAGCCGAGCTGAAGCGGTTGATGCGGGCGCGCATCGACGATGCGAATTCGGAGTATGGGCAGACATTGGTGGAGTTGGTGATCCGTCGGCTGAAGGATCAGGGATATCTGAACGACTCGCAGTATGCGGCGTATTATTCTTCGCTGCGGCGCGACAACCAGAAGCTGGGGCGGATGCGGGTGATCACGGAGTTGAAGACGCGCGGGGTGCATGGATCGGTTATCGACAAGGCGATCGAGGTTGCGTACGAGGGCGTGAGTGACGAGAAGCAGGCGCGCGAGTTTCTGCGCAAGAAGCATCTGGTCAAGCCGAAGGATCAGAAGCAGACGGCGCGCATCTTCCGGCAGTTGGCGCGGGCGGGATTTGGGACGAAGACGATCTTTACCATTCTGAAGAAGTGGGATGTGGACGAGGAGACGTTGAGCGTGCTGGAGGGCGAAAGCACAGAATAGAAGAAAAGGAGGTCATGATGAATCGGCTCATGATGAAAATCGAAATGGCATCTATTGTCGTACTCGTTTTAAGCGCTGCCATGGTTTACGGGCAGGATGCGGGGAGCGCGAATAAACCCGGAGCCGGCAGCGACGTGAAGAAGGCAGCCAAGACCACGGCACAGGATACGAAGACTGCGGCGAAAACGACTGGGCACGCCACCAAGTCTGCGGCCAAGGAAACCGGGAAGGATACGAAAGCTG
>DATHQJ010000289.1:0-14160 GCA_035482825.1 Binatus sp. (SeqCode)
GCATGGGGACCATCCGGAGCGGGCGGAGCGGTATTTTCAGGCGCAGGATTTTACCGACCTGCAGGTGTTGTCGCAGATTGCGTGGTTCGACGAATACTTTCTGGAAGAGAAGGACCTGGCCGCTCTGGTGGCCAAGGGGCACAACTTTTCGCTCGACGATCAGAAGTTTGTGATTGCGCGCGAGCGGGAGTTGATTGGGCGGGTGCTGCCGGCGCATTCCGAGGCGGCTAGAAAAGGCTCGATCGAGCTTTCAGCGACTCCGTTTTATCATCCGATTCTGCCGTTGGTGTGCGATACCAGTGCGGGGGCGGTCTCGTCGCCGGGGCTGCCACTGCCGCAGAACCGGTTTCGGCATCCCGAAGATGCGCGGGAGCAGTTGACGCGTGGGCTCGATCTGCACGAGAAAGTTTTTGGGATTCGGCCGACGGGGGTTTGGCCGTCGGAGGGCAGCGTTTCGGAGGAAGTGCTGGCCATCGCACATAGCGTTGGCGTGCAGTGGATGGCGACCGACGAGGGCGTGCTGGGGCGGAGTACGGGATCGTTTTTCGCGCGGGAGGGGAGCGGTCGGCTGCCTGGGCCCTTGGCGGAAAAGCTCTACAACATTCATCGCTATGAGAATGGTTCGGCGGCGATGCATCTGGTGTTTCGCGATCACACGATTTCCGATCTGATCGGGTTTGTGTATTCGGGCATGCCTCCGGTGGATGCGGCGCGGCATTTGATAGGGAATATCAAGGACGCGGCCAAGCCGGTGCTGGCCAGTGGGCGCGACGCGGTGGTGTCGATCATTCTCGATGGGGAGAATGCGTGGGAATATTATCCGAAGTCGGGGCGGGAATTTTTGCGGCGATTTTATGATGGGTTGCAGCGCGAGCCGGGCGTGGAGGCGGTGACGATTTCCGAGGCGATTGCGCGGCACAAAGACTTTGGCAAGATGAACTCGCTCGTGCCGGGATCGTGGATTGGCGCGAACTTTAATGTTTGGATCGGAGCGCCGGAGGATAATCGGGCGTGGGATTATCTGCATCATGCGCGCGAGTTTTATGCGCAGAATGCGGCTGGCGCGACTGAGGCGCAGCGGAAGCTGGCGTTTGAGGAAATTCTGATTGCCGAGGGCAGCGACTGGAACTGGTGGTATGGGCCGGAACATCATTCGGCCAATGACCGTGATTTCGATGAGCTTTATCGCAAGCATTTGTCGAACGTGTATCAGGCGCTGGGAGCGGTTCCACCGGATTATCTGGCGCAGCCGATTGCGGGGGCGGAGGTGCGGCCGTCGTTTGTGCCGCAGACTGCTTACATTCATCCTCGGGTGGCGGGTGACAAGGTGCGGTATTTCGAGTGGATGGGCGCGGCGATCTATACGGCGGATCACCGCGCGGGGGCGATGCACGGGAAACAGTTTCTGCTGGATTCGGTGTATGCCGGGATCGATTCGGTTTACGTGTATGGGCGGCTGGATTTCATGGGCAACATTCCAGAAGAGGATTTTGATCTGGTGGTGAACATTGAATCGTGGGCCAGCGGTGAAGCGCGGGCGCGACGTACGCTGCGCGTCGAGGCGGCGGTGCACGAGCGTAGGCTGAAGGACTGGAAGGTCGAGAACGGGGCTGAGGACAGGGTGAAGGCGTCATCGTCGCAGGCTGACCAGCATGTGAAGCTGGCGATGCTGCGGAATTTTGAATTCAAGCTGCCGCTGGCGTGGTTGTTGGCGAATCCCGCGGCGGCTCCGGCAGCGACATCCTCGGAAAGCGGGGCGGAGCGCAAGGCTACGGCGGTTGCGGCTACCAGCAAGCTGCGGCTGCGCTTTAGTTTGTGGCAGAACCGGCTGCCGGTGGATTCGTTGCCGGTGGAGGGTTGGATTGAGTTGCTGGTGGTGAGTGAGGGAGATTTGATTTTCGGGACGTGACACGTTTATTGCGGAAAAGAAAGCCGGAGGCGTTTGCCTCCGGCTTTTGCTTGAGAGCAGAAACTATCTACTTACTGCCGCCGGTGGCTGGCGTGGCGACTGGTGCCGGCGCGCCCATGGTTAGCGGGCGGTTTAATTCCAGCGTGAGCGTGGTGCCGGCGGGCAGGGTGGCGGAACGGTGTTTGGAGAGCCAGTGTGCGGTGGTGGAGGTTGCGCCTACGGCGCCGCCGATCAGAATTCCGGGAGGTCCGCCGATCAGGCCGCCGATGAGCATGCCGCCGGCTGCGCCGCCGCCGGCTTCGAGTTGGTCGCTACGGTCGTGGCCTAGTCCTTTGAACTGGCCTTCCTGATTCACGTCCGCGCCGGGGATATTGGTATCGACCAGGGTGGCGTCGAGGAAGTAGCGCTCTCCGCTGGGAAGGATCACGGCCTCGGGGAGAAGTCCGATGGTGGGCTTGCCGGAAATGCGGCGGGGCTCAGTCACCTTGGTGACGCGGCCTTCGACAGTCGTTCCCGCGGGAAGCAAAATGTTGCCGTTGACCACGATCGCCTGCGTGATTTTTCCCTGGAAGGGATCGCCCACGCGGTTGCTGAAGGTGGCGAGAGTGGTATCGAGGCGGACCATCAGGGTGGTACCGGCGGGCACGGGGGTCTGGGCCGACAACATTGTCATTGTCGCCAGCAGGAGGCAGGGGAGAAGCAGCATCATCGATCGCTGCACAGATTTAGTTACGAATCTTGGCATGGGATACCTCTCACGGTCCGAAGAGTTCTACTCAGTGTCCACTCTATGCCAACCCGGCGGACGGCCACAATATGCCTTCGGTCGGGGAACCAGCGGAGATAAGGGTGGGGAGGGGTGGCCAAATGGGCGGGTCGGAAGGGGGAAATTGGCGCGGTCAGGGACTGTCCGATACGTTACTGTTTGAAAACCAAGGCTTTCTAGCGGAGCAGGCTCCCTTTTCGACGCGATAAGAGGGCCGCAATGATCATCAATGGCACGAAAAACACGGCCCACAGGAAGAGCCGATCAGTAGCATATTCACCCCTCGTAGTGAAGGTCACGGCGAACGGGACATCGGTTGCGTGACGGAAAGATTGCAGCCATGTGCCGCAGACCTCGGCGAGCAAGGCAGCGCCACAAAAGTACAGCCATACTCGTTTCGTCACGCTATTGCTCCTTCCGTCGTCGCCTCCAATAATCCCACTAATCTCCACAAACTCCAAGTATGATCTTCAAGTTTCAGACTCCATTTCCCGTGACACTACCGAGTGCCCGGCACCATACGGCGTGCCGCGGCCATTCGATATAATCGTTGGTTCCCATTTAGCCGATATTCACCTGAAACGACTCACGGCGGGGCTGAAGCTGCGCCTTTCAAGGCGAAACGGGCTCGAACCACTAAACCAAAGAAAAGAGACCTTAATTTATGTCGAATATTGCAGCGATTCATGCGCGGGAAGTTCTGGATTCACGGGGCAATCCTACGGTGGAAGCGGAAGTATTTCTGGGCGACGGGTCGATGGGGCGGGCGATTGTGCCGAGCGGGGCGTCGACGGGGGAGCACGAGGCGGTTGAGTTGCGCGACGGGGACACGAACCGGTTTCAGGGCAAAGGCGTGCTTAAGGCGGTGGAGAACGTGAACGGCGAGATTGCCGAGGCGCTGGCGAACTGGGATGCGTTTGATCAGCGCGGGCTGGATGGCCGCATGATCGAGTTGGACGGCACCGAGAATAAAGGGCGGCTGGGGGCGAATGCGTTGCTGGCGGTTTCGATGGCGGCGGCGCGGGCGTCGGCAGTGTCGCTGGATATTCCGTTGTATCGCTATTTGGGTGGGGCGGGGGCGAATACGCTACCCACTCCGATGATGAATATTTTGAATGGCGGAGCGCACGCGGATAATAACGTCGACTTTCAGGAATTTATGGTGATGCCGGTGGGCGCGCCTTCGTTTTCTGAGGCGCTGCGCTGGGGCGTGGAAGTTTTTCATACGCTGAAAGGCGTGCTGAAGAAGCGCGGGTATAACACGGCGGTCGGCGATGAAGGAGGGTTTGCGCCTTCGGTGAAGTCGAATGTGGAAGCGATTGAAGTCGTGCTGGAGGCAATCTCGAAGGCTGGGTACAAGCCGGGGGAGGAGATTGCGATTGCGCTCGATCCGGCGGCCAGCGAGTTTTTTCAGGATGGGAAATATGTTTTCAAGAAATCGGACAAGTCGGCCAAGAGTTCCGACGAGATGGTCGCGTTCTGGGCGAAGTGGGTGAAGGATTATCCCATTGTGTCTCTGGAAGATGGGCTGGCGGAGAATGATTGGGATGGTTGGGAGAAATTGACGAAGGAACTGGGCGGGAAGATTCAGTTGGTCGGCGACGATTTGTTTGTGACGAACGTCCAGTTTTTGCAGGAGGGAATCGATAAGGGCGTGGCCAACTCGATCTTGGTCAAGGTGAATCAGATTGGGACGGTCAGCGAGACTTTGGATGCGATTGATCTGGCGCGGCGGAATGGATATACATCGGTGATTTCGCACCGGTCGGGCGAGACGGAGGATACGTTCATCGCGGATCTGGCGGTGGCAACGGGGGCGGGACAGATCAAGACGGGGTCGGCTTCGCGTACGGATCGGATTGCGAAGTACAACCAGTTGCTGCGGATTGAGGAAGAGTTGGCGGGGACTTCGCGGTTCTTAGGGTTGGGAGCGCTGAATTACAAGGGCTAGCTGACGGTCCGTTTGCTTTGGCGCGAATGACACTCCCGGTGCGACGAGTTCTTGATCGGAGGACAGGTGGATCTGGGAGAATGGGCGGGATTGGCGGTACTGATCGCCTACCTTGGATTCGGCTATCTCAGGGTAAGGGCAGATCGTCGTTCTGGAGCGACCCACAGCTTCGGACATCCTGCGCTCGATAACGTCCTGCTTCTCGCATCGGCGCTTTTGCTCGTTGCGTTCCTAGGGCTGGCGCTGTGGCTGGTCAAGGAAAGTAATTTCCATTCAACTGCACGGCACCTCCTGTTCTACGTCGTGATGCTTTCACTCGGCGGCTTGCTGACGTGGCTTTGTAACAGGATCCTGCGTCGGTCTAGGAGACGCAGGTAGTCAGTGAGCCGCCGGTTGCCGCCGGTGTGGTAAATCGGGGGATGATCCGGCCCGCTCCCTCAGAATCCCATTTTGTCATCAGCTGAAGGGCCGTAGGTTGCGGGAACGGGCTTCTCGTTCAGACGCAGGTACACGCCGAGCTGGGCGCGGTGGTGGACCAGGTGGTTGAGGAACATCTGGCGGTAGGCTAGAAAGCGCTCGCCTTCGAAGATGGTCTTGCCTTGCAAAGTCAGTTCCCATTTTTCTTTCCAGGCGCTGTCGGGCGTGGATTGCAGGGCGGCGCGAACTTTTGCTCCGCCTTCGTCCAAAGCCTGCGCGAGTTGTGCGGCGGACTCGAACGGGAGGGGCTTGATGCTACCGGCGGAAAAATCGTACGACGGCGTGGTCAGGATGATCAGGCCGAATCCGGCTAGCTGCGCTACGTGGGGCGCCAGCTTGCCCATCGGCATCGATTTGGGATGAGGCGCGTAATCTTTTTTGTCGGCGGGGACGCGCTCGAGAGTGGTGCGCGTTTTCTTTATTTCTTCGTCGAGCTCGGATAAGAGCAATTCGCTGATGGGCATGAGTTCTCCTTCCAGTGAGTATAAAACCTTTCACCACAGAGGGCACTGAGGGATCACAGAGGAAAGGTTGGGAACGGTGCTGGAAAAGAGAATCCATCCGAAGGGGTGGGTGGGGAATCCAATGAATCATGCGAAATCGTAGAGGCTTGGTCGGGTTTATTGCAGTCATTCAGTCGGTTCTTTTTCTGGCGCATTGGGTGCTTTATCGGACTTGGGTGTATTCACTTTCGGGACGAGTTCAGGGGGCGTTGGGGATCAAAATTGTGTTGGCTTGCCTGTCGGTGAGTTTTGTTTCGGCTTCAGTGCTCGCGTTTCGCTACACCAATGCGGCGCTGCGGGTGTTTTACCGGGCGGCGGCGGTGTGGCTGGGGTTGCTGACGTTTCTTTTTTTCGCGGCAGTTGGGTCATGGATCATTCTTGGCGTGACGAAAATCGCCGGGATCGGCGTGAACTTTCATCGCATGGTGGAAGTGTTGTTCGGGGCGGCGGTGGTGGTGGGAGGTTTCGGAGTGTTCAATGCGAGTCTGACGCGGATTACGCGGGCCACGGTGCGGCTGGCGAACTTGCCGGAGGCGTGGCGCGGAAGAACCGCGGCGCTCATCAGCGATCTCCATCTGGGACACGTGCGGAACGGCAATTTTCTGCGGCGCTTGGTGGCGAAGATTTTGCGGGAAGAGCCGGATGCGATTTTTATTGCGGGCGATTTGTATGACGGCACGGCCATCGATGCTGGACAGGCGGCGGAGCCGTTGAATAAATTGACGGCGCCGCAGGGCGTGTATTTTGTGGCGGGAAATCACGAGCAGTTTGGCGACGACAGCAAATATCTGCGGGCGGTTGCGGCGGCGGGAGTGCGGGTGCTCAACAACGAAAAAGTCGAAGTGGATGGGCTGCAGATTGTGGGCGTGCCTTACCGGAATGCGACGCAGGACGGGCATCTGGCGTCGGTGCTGCGCGGGGTGCGGTTGGATCGGGATCGGGCCAGCATTTTGTTGATTCATGCTCCGGACCATCCGGCGACGGCGGAGGCGGCGGGAGTTTCTCTGCAATTGTCGGGGCATACGCATTTGGGGCAATTCATTCCGTGGAGTTGGTTTGCGCGGAAGATGTATCGGCAGTTTGTGTACGGGTTGAGCCGGATTGGGAAGATGCAGGTGTTCACTTCGAGCGGGGCTGGGACCTGGGGACCGCCGCTAAGGCTGGGGTCAAATCCGGAGATTGTTATGTTGGAGTTTCAGTAGAGCTCGCGAAATTCAGCGCCGCCACACCCTGGTTGTTGACTTAGTCCAGGACTTAGCTATAATGCGTACATGGAAGTCAACATCCACGAAGCCAAGACTCACCTCTCGCGACTGCTGGAGCGCGTCGCTATGGGTGAGGAGGTGATCATCGCGAAGGCGGGTAAGCCTGTAGCGAAATTAGTGGCTCTCGCTTCCGAACGACCGCGATTCAAACTCGGTTCCGCAAAAGGGGAATTCGTTGTGCCGGACGACTTCAACGATCCCTTACCCAAAGAAATCGAAGACCTGTTCTGGTGATGAAGGTTCTCATCGACACCCACGTATTGCTTTGGGGCCTGCAAGACGAGGCAAAGCTTTCGAAACGGGTGCGGGATCTCCTGCCGGTGGCGGAGGTGTGGATTAGTGTGGCCAGTCTGTGGGAGATCATCACGAAAGTCCAAGTTGGCAAACTCGATCTCCCCGGCCCAGTGGGCGACTACCTATCTGCAAAGCTGAAGGCCAACGGAGTCTCGGTTCTTCCCCTGGTGTTTGATCACGTGAGACGGTTAGAAGAACTCCCACTCCATCATCGGGATCCCTTCGACCGGATCTTGATTGCGCAGAGCCTGGAAGAGAAGTTGCCGTTGGTGAGTGGCGACCCGCAATTTCAGAAGTATTCGATTCGACTAATATGGTGAGGGAGGCTGCTATGAAGAAGCTGATGGGTTTCGTCTTTTTTTTCCTTCTGCTGGCGATACCGGTCTGCGTCGTGGCGCAGGCAGCGGGCGGGTCAGACGCTCCAGACAAGGCTGATGTAGTGAAATTCCTCGATCTGATGCACGCCCGAGCCCAGATGGAACAGGTTTTGTCGGGAATGGTGAAGCAGATGAAATCAGGGGCGGAAGACACATTCAAGCAGAAGGTGCCGGATGCGACTCCCGAGCAACTGGCTAAAGTCGACAAGCTGTTCGATACCATGTTTGCGGCGCTGCCGATGGATGATTTGTTGAATGCGATCGTTCCGATTTACCAGAAGCACTTGACCAAGGCGGATCTGGCTGCGGTCACGGCTTTCTATTCGTCTCCTGCAGGGCAGAAGATTCTGAAAGAGCTGCCTGCAATCATGTCGGAGTCGATGCAGGCGGGAGGGGAAATCGGGCAAAAGGCGTTGGCCGCGAAAAGCGAGGAACTGGATCGGCAGCTGGCAGATTTGGCAAGGGAATCGAAGAAGCAGTAGGACCGGTTGAGATCTCTCGATCGTAAATCCCGAGCGCGACTGTCGTGCCCATCCCGCATCGCGATAAGCTAACAGTCACGCACCGCTGATCGAGCGCCGAGGCGAAAACGGAGCTAAGGAATATAATTGCAGGCATGACTGAAAGTGAAATCATTTTTTCGGTGCACGATTCTCCCGAGGGGGGGTACGAAGCTCGGGCGCTCGGACACGCCATCTTTACTCAGGCAGAAACCATGGAGGAGTTGAAGACCATGGTTCGCGACGCGGTTCGATGCCACTTCGATGACAGTACGTCACCGTCGGTCATTCGCCTTCACATCGTTAAGGACGAGGTTATTTCGGCTTGAGGCTGCCTCGTGATCTATCCGGTCACGATCTCGCGAAGCTTCTGCGTCGCTACGACTACGCTGTAGTCCGGCAGACCGGCAGCCACATGCGGCTGAAATCGACGTTTCGGGGAACGCCCCATCCCATCACCATCCCTGCGCACGATCCGCTCAAAGTCGGAACTCTGGCGGGCATTCTGTCCGAAGTGGCCGGCTACCTTGAAATTGATCGCGCTAAGCTTGAAAAGGAACTTTTTGAATGAGTCGTCCGAAACCACTGATTCTTACCATTCTTGACGGCTGGGGGTATCGAGCCGAAACCAAAGCCAATGCTATCGCGCTGGCGCGCAAACCTACGTATGACCGGCTGCTGCGGGAGTATCCGAACACGCTGATTCATACCAGCGGGCCGTTTGTGGGGCTGCCTGAGGGGCAGATGGGGAACAGCGAAGTGGGGCATCTGAACATGGGCGCGGGACGGATCGTGCACATGGACATCACGCGGATTGATCTGATGATTCAGAATGGGGAGTTTTTTTCGCATCCGGTGCTGCTGGCGGCGATGAAGCATGCGCGCACGGGCGAGCGGCGGCTGCATCTGTTTGGGCTGGTGTCTGATGGAGGAGTGCACTCGCAACAGGCGCATCTTTATGCGTTGCTGAGAATGGCGAAAGAGAATGGGGTGGATCGAGCGTTCGTGCACGCTTTTATGGATGGGCGTGACACTCTGCCTACCAACGGGGCGGGATACCTGGAGCAGTTGCAGCAGAAGATGCGGGAATACAACTGCGGCCAGATTGCGACGGTGAATGGACGGTACTACGCGATGGATCGCGACCGGCGCTGGGAGCGCATTGCCAAGGCATACAACGCGATGGTGTTTGCCGATGCGGAGGGTGGGAAGTACACCGATCCGGTGCAGGGGATGAAGGAGTCTTATAACCGGGGCGTGACCGACGAATTTGTGATTCCGTTTGCTGTTGAAGAAGCGGGCAAAAGTGCCCGCTCCGCACAAACCATTCGCGATGACGATTCGTGCATCTGCTTTAATTTCCGCGCTGACCGGGTTCGCCAGATTACGCGGGCTTTGGCTCGCAGTAGCGGATTAAATGCCAAAGGCGGCAGCGATCTGCCGGGCGCGGCCGATCTTGATGCCACGATTTCGCGCGATCGTTTGCCGAAGAATCTGCATTATGTCTGCATGACTCAGTACGACAAGAATTTCAGCTTGCCGGTGGTGATCCCGCCGGAGTCGATGGCGAACATACTGGCCAATGTGATGGGCAATCAGAAAATGCGCAACCTGCGCGTGGCCGAGACGGAGAAGTATGCGCATGTTACGTATTTTTTCAATGGAGGCGTGGAACAGCCATTTCCGGGCGAAGAGCGGGTGATGGTGCAATCGCCGAAAGTAGCGACTTACGATTTGAAGCCGGAGATGAGCGCGGCGGGCATTGCTGACGCGGTTGTGAAAGCGACTGAGGACGGGACGTTCGATGTGATCATCGTGAATTTTGCCAACGCCGATATGGTGGGGCACTCGGGAAAGATTGAGCCGACGGTGAAAGCGGTCGAAGTTGTAGATGCGTGCCTGGGGCGGATCGAGGCGGCGGTGCGGGCGAAGGGCGGGGCGATGCTGATTACCGCGGATCACGGGAATGCGGAGATGATGATTGATCCGGCGACGGGCGGACCGCATACGGCGCATACGACGAATCCGGTGCCGTTTATCGTGGTGGCGGAAAATGCGAAACAGTTCACGCTGAAGGCGGGGGGATCGCTGCGCGATATTTCGCCTACCATGCTGGGCATGCTCGGCGTTGACGAACCGAAGGAAATGACTGGGGCGGATCTGCGGGTTCCGGTGAAGGGGTGAAAGCTCACAAAGCTTTTAACCGCTGAGGGCGCGGAGAAAGGCCGCAGAGAACGCGGAGAAGGGCATTTTAGGAGAATCGCGCATTCTGCGTTTTCTGTCGTTCCAGACAAATCGTTTAGTTTGCGAGCAACGCTGGAGCGGTAGCTAGCAGTCCGGCGGCCAATTCCAGGTCGTGGAGATCCTCGCGGCTGAAATCCTTTGCTAACTTCGGATCGAGGCCCTTGCGAGAGATCTGAATCACGCCGACCACTGCTGAATCGCGGTTCATGATCGGCACCGACATTAGTTTCTGAATGGGAGTCGGAGCGACCGGTTCGCGGGAATCGTTCGCGCCGGGTTTGATCGTCTCGAAGATACTGGCATGTTTGACCCGGGCAAAATTGTTGAAAATCTCCGCCTTCTTGCTGAGGGCGGTGTGGGCCGCAACCGCTTTGCTGGACAAGGGAATCGCGCCGGAGGTGCGCAGGTATTCGGGGAACACGAAGCGCAGCGATCCGCGCTCCAAGCGCAGCAGGGCGACCTCGGTAGACTGCACGCTGAAAATCGTGGCCAGGACCGTGCACAGGTCCAACGCCGTCACGCCCTCGCCCAGCACGGATTCCAAGGGGAGGAGATGCTCGGGAAGGACGATTTCTTCCATCATCCCGGGATCATTGTTCTGGGTCATAGGGGGTAGCCCGCCGCGTCTCCGTTTCTTCGACGAGACCTAAACTGTATCGCACTTTGCCCGCCACAAGGTACTTCCCAAAGTAACCGGCGGCGCGCCGGTAAGCCTTGTGTTTTCAGTGGAACGGCAAACCATTTCCTTGGTTCGCAACGGTCGCAAACGATCTGTGATCCGCCGCAAAGCATCAACCGGGTGACAGTTTTTGTCAGTTGCATTTCTCGGCTGATCATGCCGGCTTTGCTGGAGTCCGGGGTAGGGCGTTCCTTCCTGACCGCAAACTCATTTACACTCTCGCCTATGAGCAATCCGACACAACCTAACGTGAAGTCAATCAATGGCTCGGACTACCGCGAAAGCTATGCCAATAGCGTGCAGATGCGGGTTAACATCTGGGACTTCTTCCTGGTCTTTGGCACACTGCAGCAACAGACCGAGACCCATGTGGAGATCAGGAACTTCGAGGGCATTTACCTGAGCCCGCAACAGGCCAAAGCGCTGCTGGGACTACTGCAGCAGAACGTGGCCGGGTATGAGAGCGCCTTCGGAGAGATCAAGCTTGACCCGCGCATGGGACCAGCGGGGCCGGTGCATTGAAGGGAAATTCTGGGCCACGGATTTTCGCGGATCTCCACGGATCAAGACAAAATTGGAAATGACCGAGAAAGCATCCGTAAAAATTCAGGGCAGTTCGGGGCCAGTTCATGGACTGGGATGGCATCCAGCCGTGGTGTTCGCGGGCGTCCTGGTTGGGATATTTCTGCTGCACTTGCCTTTGCTGCAGCTTCCATACTTTTGGGACGAGGCGGGATATTACGTGCCCGCTGCCCGCGATCTGTTGCTCAGCGGGAGCCTGCTTCCACATACAACCATATCGAATGCGCATCCGCCGCTGGTGATGGCGTGGATTGCATTGTGGTGGAAATGCGTGGGCTACGCTCCAGTGGTGACGCGCTCGGCGATGCTGGTGGTGGCGGCTTTCGCGCTGACGGGAGTGTTTCGGCTGGCGGAGCGCGTGGCCAACACGCAGGTGGCGATTGCTTCGACGTTGTGTACGGCGGTGTATCCGGTGTTTTTCGCGCAGAGTTCGCTGGCGCAGGTGGATCTGGCGGCGGCCGGGCTGATTCTCTGGGGACTGTGCGCTTACTTGGAAGAGCGTCCGGTGGCGGTTGCGGTCTGGTTCTCGCTGGCCGCGCTGGCGAAAGAGACGGCGATTCTGGCGCCGGTGGGGTTGGCGTGCTGGGAAGGCTTGCGGTGGCCGGGGGCGAAGGGCGCGCTGCGGACGCTGTGGGTGGAGATGGTTCCTGAAACCGGCGGCCGGGTGAAACGGATCCTGCCCCTGTTGTTTCCTCTGGTGCCGCTGATGCTGTGGTACGGATATCACTATTCGCGGACCGGATATGTTTTTGGGAATCCGGAGTTTTTCCGCTACAACGTCGCTTCCACTCTGAACCCGTTGCGATTCGTGCTGGCGCTGGTTCTGCGGCTGTGGCAGGCATTCGGCTACATGCATTTGTGGGTGCTGACGCTGGGTATGCTGCTGGCGATGCTGTGGCCTGCAGTGAAAGATGACGGAGTCGAGCGGTCACGCATTGCGATTCCGGTGCAGATAATTTTTCTGGTGGTCGTGAAAGTGTACGTAGTGGCGCTGGCATTGGTCGGTGGCGCGGTGCTGGCGCGGTATATGTTGCCGGCGGTGCCGTTGGTGATTATTGTCGGGGTGTCGACGCTGCGGCGGCGGTTGCGCTATTGGCCTGCCGCCGTGGCTGTGGTTGCGATTGCATTTGTTGCGGCGTGGTTCTGGAATCCGCCGTATGGATTTTCGCCGGAAGATAATCTGGCCTATCGCGATTACATTGTTCTTCATCAGGATGGGGAGCGTTTTCTCGAGGCGCGTTATCCCATGGCACACGTGCTGACGGCGTGGCCGGCGTCGGACGAATTGACGCGACCGTGGCTGGGTTATACGACGCGGCCAATGCAGGTGGTGCGCATCGAGGACTTCTCGCTGGAGGAGGTGCTGTCGGCGGGGGATTTTCGTTCGCACTTCGAGGTGGCGCTGGTGTTCTCGACGAAGTATGAGCCGGTGCATCCGCTGCTCGAGCGTTTTGCCGGGTGGAATGAGCTGAAGCGGAAGTTCTTTGGCTTTCACCGCGACTTGCCGCCGGAGGCCGCGGCGCGGATTCTGGGCGGGCGAGTTGTGTTCTCGGAGGAGCGGAAGGGGCAGTGGGTTGCGGTGATTGAGATGGAGCAGAGCCAGGTTCTTGACGCAGTTAACTCGCATCATCCCGGTCCCGTTGCGCTACCAGCAGGAGCACAATCCCGGTCACAATAAACATGTGAAAGGCTGGTTCGCGGCCGTTCCAAGTTCTCGATTGCCACATCAGGAACCACTCCCCGCCCACGGCGAGAAACGCCAGCAGCCACATCAACATAGCAAGCGTGAGTCCTGCGATCGCGAGATTTTTGGCGCGGTTGAACGCAGCCGGCGCCTCGCGGCGCGCCAGGGCTAACCGCATTCCTCCCCACCAGCAGAGTATGGCCGTTACCGCTTCCCAGACGATGGTGAGGACATAGAACAGGGTGTGCCAGCCGGGCTGGTTGAGCGCTCGCCACATGCCGCGATTGCCGGGGAGCGTCGAGTCCATCATGAGCACGTGGCGTACGAACTGAAAGTTGGAGTCGTAGTCGGTCAGGTTGTTGAACACGACAAGCGTGTAGTAGAAAGCCAGAGCAAGAACCAGCGCGGTTTTGGCCAGGCGCAAGGGCATGTTATCTGTGATGTTGCATCAGATGGCACGAGTGGGTTTTGATTACCAGCCACACTTCCTTGCCGGGCTCGAGGTGCAGGGAGTCGCGGGCGGCGAGGGTGAGGTGGACGTCCATTTCGACGCGGCACTTTACGCGGGCGGTGACGATTACGTCACGCTGCTCGAGGGAGAGGATGCGGCCGGGGATTACGTTTCTTGCGCTCAGGCCGACTGGGGGGGCGGTGGCCAGCAGGATGTCGCCGGCGCGGATTCCTACGCGCAGGGCCGAGCCTACGCCGCCGCGGACCAGCGGAGTTTCGAGCACCATGGGGCCACCGTCTCCGGCTATGCGGCAGGTCATGGTGCCGCGTTGCGGGCTCACCGCCTCCACAACTGCGTCGAAGACATTTTCGAAACCCACCAGTTGGGCCACGGTTTCCTGTTGAGGCGCGGCGATCACTTCGTGAGGCGTGCCCTGGGCGACGATGCGTCCGGCGTCGAGGACGAGGACGTGCTCGCC
>DATHQJ010000290.1:0-11930 GCA_035482825.1 Binatus sp. (SeqCode)
GACGGGAATCCGTGATTCTTCCAGCGCAAGTATCCCAGACCGACCGCCAGGGCCAGTGCCAACAGCATTAGAATGAATTTTCCCGCCCCGCCTCCCTTGTGTCCTTCGTCATCCTCCAGCAAGTAATCGAGATTCCTCGAACTCGGAGCCGACTGCGGATCGATGCTCAAGTTGCCGCGCTTCCGCGGACCAGGCTCGCTCAAGCCCAGGAACGACGGCCCGCTGATGTGCGGGACATTTTGCGGAACTTGCGGAACATCGCGCGGCGCATCGTCAGAAACCGGTGCGGCCGTTCGCGGTGCCGCCGGAATCTGCGTCCGCGTGGGAGTGGAAGGAGACTGGAGCACGGATGATGCCGGCGAGGAAATCGTGGACGAGCGTTGCGGAGCGGACCCGACCGGCGCGGCTGGGGGCAACAGCGTCCCACCACACATGCCGCAAAAGCGGTTCTCTTCCGAGTTCTCGTTGCCGCAGCGGGGGCAGCGCACCGGTCCTCCTCGTCTCCGTTATAGCTTACGATATCTTGATGATTCGATGCAGCAGGAAGGCGTGGGGAGTACCCGCGAAATGACCTCTGCAGAGTTCGACTGGAAAGTCCGACGAAAGGCCTTGATGCAACCGCTCGAAGCTCCCGGCACGAACCTCAGCGCCCGCAGGCCGGAAGACACGTTTCAAGTCAAGGTGCAAGGCCGCAGCCTGGAAGCAAAGCGCATTCCTGGCCGCATCCCGCACGCGCCGGAACTCGTCTTTCTGCACGAAGGCCTGGGCTCGGTCTCGCACTGGAAAGATTTTCCCGAGCGCGTAGCCGCCGCGACCGGATGCGCGGTCACGGTTTATTCGCGCTATGGTAACGGCAATTCCGATCCCCTCACCGAGCCCCGCGCCGTGGCCTATATGCACGACGAGGCCTTGCGCACGCTACCCGATCTTCTGGCTGAACTGCACATCGAGAATCCGATTCTCGTCGGCCACAGCGATGGAGCATCCATCGCCTTGATCTTTGCCGGAACCCCCGCCGGAGCTCACTCCGGCCCCCGCGGCCTGGTCCTGCTGGCTCCGCATGTCTTTGTCGAACAGCTCAGCGTGGCGAGCATCGCCCAAGCCAAAACCAGTTTCGAGACCACCAACCTTCCCGAGAAACTGGCCCGCCATCACCGCGACGCGGCACTTACGTTCTGGGGATGGAACAATATCTGGCTGCATCCCGACTTTCGCGTCTGGAACATTGAAGAATATCTTCCGCGCATCGCCTGCCCCATCCTCGCGATTCAAGGCATCGACGACCAGTACGGAACCATGGCGCAGGTGCAGGCCATCGCGCGACAGTCGGGCGGGCCCGTCGAAATTCTTGCCCTGGCCGACTGTCGGCATTCGCCTCAGCGCGACCAGCCAGAGGCTGTGCTGGCCGCGATCGCGAAATTCGTGAACCAGATCGTCGAGAGCAAATAATCGGGGGAACAATTCAGATGGGAACAAATATGGGCGCAGCCTGCGCGCATGCCAGCCCCGTCGCCCTGAAACCAAAGTCACACCCGCCCTCGCCCTAAACAATTTACATTTCCCATACCGGAGAATCCATGCGCCGCAAGAACCGCAAATGGGTGGCGACCGCAGTCGCGCTCTACCTGTTCGTGATGTGGTCCGCCTATCGCTGGGGCGTGGCCCAGCGTCCGGCCGACGGCAACATCTTCGACCACATCGAGCGCGAAATAAAACGCAAGAACGCGGAAGCCGCAGCGAAAGAAGCTGCCGCGCAACCCAAGCCCTCCGGGGAGTCTCGCCTGAGCGCAGCTGGTCCCGCCTTTGTGGCCGCGCGCTACGACTCAACCCACGTGGTCTTTGTGGTCGCGGCAGAAACCGAATCCCGATTCGCATCGTCCCCGCGCTTCGGCGGAACGCCCACAAAAATCCCCGCGCCCACAAATCCCGCTGCGCCCCTGGCCGGTCTGCAGGAATTATGGGAGCCCGATTCGCAGGCCCTGCACTTCTTCCCCGAGAGCATCCAAAAGACGCAGCCCGGCGACCAGTGGATGCTCAGCGTTTCTCCCGACCTCACTATCCCCGCGCTCATCGACCGGGCCGTGATTGCGCCCACCGGATGCTCGCTCGGCCTCGGATTCCTGGCGACGGTGCCGCCGGAGCAGCAGGCCGCCTTCGCTTCGTCGTCAAAGGAATATTTCGCGGTTCGCCGCAAGCCGGTTGAATCGGTTGAAACGCCGGCGACCTCGCGCGTCGCCGAACTCTCCGCCTGGAAGCCGTCGCCAGAGTCGAAGACACAAATCGAGCGCCAACTGAACCAACGCATGAGGCAGGAAGTAGCGAAGATTGACGCTACTCTTGTCGCCAATGCTGCCAGCCCCAGCGCGGCCGGGGAATCGTTGGGTGGGCCCGCCCGTCCGCGAACTCGAGAGTGGCTGCACGCCGACCGCGGCCTGATTCGCGGCGAGGGCGCGCTCGATTACGACATCCGCGCCTTCCAGCTCGCGCCGGACGGCGACCCACGCCTGTTCGTGCGCGCCCGTTGGAAGCTGGCCGAATCCCCGGTTTTTCTGATGACCGCCTGGTTTAGAGAATTGGAGAAAAATGAGACCGGGAAGTCAGCGACGTTGAAGACCGCAGCGTTCGAGGCGGAATCGCAACCCGTTCTGCTTTGGTCCGACGCAAGTTGGTCCGTCGCTCTGCGCGGACCAGCGGACACGGGCGCGCTGGGCGATGCTCTCAACTTTCAATCCGTCCTCAACGAATTCGACGCCGACCGCGACGGCTGGGCCGAACTGTTGATTCATTCCGACGAAGGCGCATCGACCACAATCAGCCTGTACCTCTACACCGACCTGGGACTGGTTCCGATGAAGACCCCGTTCCGCCGCGATGCGCAATCTCCCGAATCCTGCGTCGACCCGTAACGCAGGCCCACCACCCTGGCGAACTATTTCTTCATCGCTGGCGCAGCCATCGGCGCGGGAGCCGGCACGACGCCCGTCGACGACAGACTATCCATCACCGTCTTCGGCAGCTTATCGGAATTGGCCAGTAACACGCTCACCTGCCACATCTGCGTGGTGGAGAGACTCTTGTCGAATCCCGGCATCCCCGTCATGCGAATCCCGCCCGCAACTTTCCAATAGGTTTCGGTCGCCGGGTCGTCCGACACTCCGGTTCCTTCCGTCAACTTGGGCGGCTTGGGAAACATTCCCTTGGCGATCGCAGTCTGGGCCTGTCCCGGCAACCCGTGACATACCGCGCAATTCGTTTTATAGATTTCCGCCCCCGCCACATAAGCCGCTTCGTCAGCCGCGATCGGCACCGACTTGGGCATCTCTTTATCCATCCGCGCATGCTGCGTCATTTTTGCCATCATTTTTTCAAACGGCATGGGCGGCGCCGACGTGGCGACCGGCGCGGTCCCGGTGGCGAAGTACAGAAAGACACATGCTGGAACCGCGATCAGTCCGACGATCAAGCCAATAAGAAATTTGCTCATCCACGTTCTCCTGTTGAAATTTACTGGGACACTGATACTAAACTAAACCGGCAACTAAGAACTGACCCCTGACCCCTGACCGCTGCTCACTGCTCTCCCCCGCCAATGCTAAACTCACCCCTGCATGCTGACTCATCTCGAATGCACCCGCTGCGGCGAACACTATCCCGCCGACCGTCCACAAACCGTTTGCCCGAAAGACGCCGGGATTCTTTATGCTCGCTACGATCTGGCAAACATCAAGCGCAATTTCTCCTCCGCGCGCCTCGCCGGACGCGCCCCCAGCATGTGGCGCTATGACGCTGTTCTCCCCGACGCTAATCCCGTTTCTCTCGGCGAAGGCTTCACGCCCATGCTGCTCAGCCGCGAATATTCCAGCGTCTATATAAAAGACGAAGGCCTCAACCCCACCGGATCATTCAAGGCCCGAGGCCTGTCGGCCTGTGTCACCATGGCCCGCCATTTTGGTTTGAAGAATCTCGCCATCCCCTCCGCCGGCAACGCCGCTGGGGCGCTCGCAGCATATGCTGCCGCCGCCGGACTCGAAGCCCACATCTTCATGCCCAAAGATGTCCCCGTGGCCAACCGCATCGAGTGTGACTACTACGGCGCGCATGTGACGTTAGTCGACGGCCTCATCAGCGACTGCGCCCGCAGAGTCGCCGAGTTAAAGGATTCCGAGTCTTGGAACAAAGACGGATGGTTCGACGTCAGCACCACCAAGGAGCCCTACCGCGTCGAAGGCAAAAAGACGATGGGATACGAAGTCGCCGAACAACTGGGCTGGAGAATGCCGCAGGGCATCATCTATCCCACCGGCGGCGGAGTCGGTCTGTTAGGCATGTGGAAAGCCTTCGAAGAGATGGAAGAGCTGGGCTGGATCGGCCCCGAACGCCCGAAGATGATCACGGTGCAGGCGGCCGGGTGTGCCCCGATCGTGAAGGCCTGGGAAGAAGGGAAGCAGTCTTCGGAAATGTGGCCGAACGCCGCAACCGTAGCCGCAGGATTGCGCGTGCCCAAGCCCTACGGCGACTACCTGATTCTCGACATACTAAAGAAGAGCAAAGGTACCGCCATCAGCGCCAGCGATGAAGAAATTCTCGAAGCCACCAGACACTGGGCAAAAACCGAAGGCATCTTCGCCGCCCCCGAAGGCGCAGCCAGCCTGGTCGCCTACCGCAAACTCATAGCGAATGGATTCTTCAGGAAAGAAGACACAGTAGTCCTGTTCAACACCGGCGCCGGCCTAAAATATTTGGATGTTCTGGACGTCAATGTGGCGCGGGCGCCCTCGCCCGCGCAGCCGAAGCCAGCGACCCGCCAAATCGGCGGCATCATCGGCCCGTACTAAGGTCGTACTGCCCAGTGTTCCCCCCGTGACCTCTGTGTTTAAATGTTTTTTGGCAGCCATGACCGACCGCCTCTACTACCACGACTCCTTCCTCTACGACTTCGACGCTGAAGTCCGCGAAGTGCTTGACTCGCCGCGCGCGGCGCTCGTTCTTGATCGCAGCGCGTTCTATCCCACTAGCGGCGGCCAGGTTTTCGATACCGGCGCGATCACCACCGACGCGAACCACAAACTGAAAGTCACCGAAGTTGCCGACGCCGAGGATGGCCGCGTCGTCCACTACTTCGAAGCTGAACGCGATTTCGACAAGACGGCGCTGAAGCCCGGAACCCGCGTCCGCGGCCAGATTGACTCCACCCGCCGCCGTGATCACATGCAGCAGCACTCCGGCCAGCACGTGCTCTCGGCTGCCTTCATCCGGCTCTATAACATGCCGACGGTTTCGTTCCACATGGCCGACGATTACTGCAGCATCGATCTCGATACGCCCACGCTGACCAAAGAGCAAATCGAATCCGCCGAGCGCCTCGCCAACGAGATCATTCTGGAGAACCGAGCGGTCGACATTCGTTTCGTGCCCCGCGACGAAGCAGCCCAACTGGGCCTGCGCAAACTGCCGCCGACGGAGCGCGACGAACTGCGCCTGATCGATATCCGCGACTTCGACCTTACCGCCTGCGGCGGCACGCACGTGGCGCACACGGGACAGATTGCCAGCGTCCTGCTACGGAAAACCGAAAAAGTCCGCCAGGGATGGCGCGTCGAATTCGTGGCCGGACAGCGTGCCGTCGCAACCGCACGCCGCGACTTCACCACGCTCACTGAGGCCGCGGCGCTTTTCTCGGCGCACATCTACGACGTGCCGCAGCAGGCTCGCAAGTCGCTGGACGAAATCCGCTCGCTGCGCAAGCAACGCGAGCAGTCACAGGAAGATCTCGCCGCTGCCCAGGCCGCCGCGCTGCTGGCCGAGACTCCCGAAGGCGACGGACGCAAGCTCGTGGTTCGCATCCTCGCGGACCGCGAACTGAGCTTCGTGAAGCTGCTGGCGCAGAAGCTGACGCGGCTTTCTCCGGGCGTGGTCGCTTTGCTGGCGACAACTTCGCCGCAACCGTCGATCGTTTTTGCGCAGTCACCGGGACAGCCGTTCGACATGGGGGCGCTGCTGAAAGAAACGATGACGAAGCTGGGCGGCCGCGGCGGTGGGAGCAAGGACATGGCGCAGGGCGGCGTCCCGAACGCAGATGGAATCGAGGCCGCGCTCAAGGCGATCGCGGAAACGCTCGGCGAATAAGAGTGAAAGAAAGCGACGCGTGGGGCGAAAGGGAATCGAAGCCTGCAGGCTAATTCCAAAAATAAAAGCGGGCCCACGTTTCGAATTTCGAAATGTGGGCCCGCCCTGATTGCTTGCGGTTAGACCGGGTGCTGCGGTCTTCGAGCCCGTTCCCACCAGACCTTGGGATCGTCGGGGCGGTTGAGGATCTTGGACAATTCCTGTTTGATCTCGCGCAGGCGGTTGGTGCGCAGCTCGAGAGCGGTCTGATCGACTGCGTTATGACCGCCCTTTTCCGACAAGCGGGCGTTCAGGTTGCGCAGGTCGGCGATTTCCTGGCGAAGGCTGGAGAGATGTTCTGAGATATATGGCATCTGTTTAGATCATACGCTCTATTTGCGGAATCTCCGGTGAATTCGCCCGTGGGGACACGGATTGTTGGCACGCCAGACGCGGGACCTGAGTGTGGGGCGGCTGATCGGTCTTCGATGGGCGGTTGAGATGCGCCGGCGGCCGGATAGGTCCATCTGCTTACCCAATCGCCCGCCGGTCTGCGGCAGGTTAACGGCCCGAACTGCTGTCCGGGACAGTCGCGCTCTTGTCCGCCTCAACGGTAACCTCAACTTCGGCTCCTTTTTTCAGGCGCACGGTATGGCCCTTTTCGTCGGTCAGCGAGTTTTCGATGCGGAGCTCTTTGTACAGGTCGTCGGCTCCCTCAACCGCGATCTGCGCCTTTTCCGGTTCGCTGGGAAGCGGGGATTGAATGATTTCCTCCACCTTGCCGGGCAAGGTCACGTTCGGCTTTTCCGTCATGTGCTCTCCTTCCTATCGTTGGCAGTAATCGATGCAAGCACCTAGTGAAGTTCTCTCTTCAAAGCCGCGAGAAAGTCGGCGGACACTTCGCGGATTCGCTTGAGCCGCACTTCGTGCCATTGCAACTCCGATTTGTCGAGGCCCAGGAAGGTTTGATTTCTCAAACTCTCCGTTTGTTCCTCCAGGAGGCGACTCAGTTCCTCCCGTAGCTGCGCGGCACTGCGGCCCGCCATCGATCACCCCTCAAGCAGTTCCGAAGTCACATGAGGCTACTTGAATCGGGCATGTTGCCACACTCGGGTGTATCCGGTAGGGGAGAATGGGAGGATTCCGGATGAAGAGAGTTGCCGAATGGTGATCCGTCCCGGCTTTTCCACAAGAATGGGATACTTGCGTTCGGAACCGGCCAGGACTATTGTATATACAGATTTGCCATGACGAGGTGTTGGTGTGGAATTCACCTGGGACGACCGGAAAAACCGGGCCAACCAGCAAAAACACGGCATCAGCTTCGAAACGGCGATTCTGGTTTTTGACGATCCCTTAAATGTGTCGGCGCAGGACCGCGAGGTCGATGGCGAGCCGCGCTGGCAGACCATCGGAATGGTGAACGGAATTCACGTGTTGCTGGTCGCCCACACTCTCGAGGGTCTTGATCACGATGATGGCAGGGGAGTGATTCGCATCCTGTCGGCCCGAAAGGCAACGCGCCAGGAACGGAGAATCTATGCGCAAGGCATCTAGAAAAACGGAGTTGAAACGAGCGGGACAGGCTCTGACGCCAAAGCAAAAGAAGGAACTCAAAGCTCTGGCCGCCATGTCCGACGAGGAGATCGATACGAGCGACATCCCCGAGCTCCCGCCCGGAGCGTGGAAGGATGCGGTGCGGGGCCGATTCTATCGTCCGCTGAAACAGGCCGTCTCCATGCGCCTCGACGCCGACGTAATCGCATGGCTCAAGAAACAAGGGAAAGGCTATCAGACCCGCGCCAACAGCATCCTAAGGCAGCGCATGCTGGACGAACTCCGCCGCGCCTGAGAATTTTCCAGGACTCGCGCGGTGGTGGCCCACGATGCTGGTGCATGGACGGACGCATTCGTCCCTCCGCCGGCAAAACTGCGGTACGTCCCGTCTTGTCCCCGGGTTTCCTGTCAAAACTGGGTGAAGGCGCGCACATCGTCCAAAGACCGGGAAATCTCCCCTTCTGTCCCTAGCGAAGAAACTTTCCATCTCCGGCACGGACGTAACGCCAGACATTGGCTTCATCTCCCCGGCCCCAGACGGATTTACAGTAATAGCAATCAGGCTGGGGCGAATCCTGGTTGACTAAGACTTTGGCCATGTCACCCCGATAAGTAACCAGTCGCAGCATCTCTCGAACCCCAGTTATGCCAAGCATGAACTCAGTTACGCCCAGGGAAGCGACGACTCCGTTTATTGAAACTACAGATGGCCCCACCCTGCCGAGATGATCTTTGTTGATTCCGTACAAAGCTTCCCTCATCTTTCGAGCCTCGGGTCCACCGAGCTCCTGCTGTGCCTCGTGCACGTCGAGCTGACCAAGACAAACCAGGCAAGATTGCCCCCCGGTCGAAATACAAACGCGGCCTCCATATCTAGGTTTCTCCTCAACCTCGATGTCAGAGGCGATATCCACGTACGGGCGGCGGTACGCGGCGCAGAGTTCAGTCAGAATAAGGCGGATTCCCTCCGAATCGATGCATCCGAAAACAAAGTCGGATTGCATGACTGAATCAAACGCACGCTCACTCACGAGAGAGTCGTAGATCTTATTGACCTTGATTGACGGATCGATGTCTAAGACGAGGCGTTCAGCGATATCCACCTTCCGCGTTCCCGGAACAATATCAGAAGCGCGAGCGGTGGGATATCGATTGCGATTGGTTTCGTCCAACTCCTCAGCATCTACAAAGGTGAGTGATCCCACGCCCAGTAACGCCAGTTGCTGTGCGACATGGCCTCCAACGCCACCCACGCCGACAATCGTGAGCCTTGAATGCCGAAGCTTCCGTTGCCCCTCTTCACCGAAAAATCTAATACTGCGATCGTATCTAGAATCCATACGCCAAGTCCCAGTGTTTGATTGTCAGCCCGGTAGGTGTCAGGCGACGGTCTCCAACCTGAAGCTCGAGTATGCCATCCGGGCTTTTCGCATTTGTAGTCCAATACAGCGAATCGAAATTTCCTGGCCCAACCACAACAGCAGCGTAGGGTTTTTTCTTGAGGCGCCACCATACGTGGGGCACGAAATCCTCGAAGCCGTGGCGATCGCTTGCTGAGAACTCGACAGTAGACGCCCGCGGGTGTGAGTGCAACTCCAACAAGGAAGCGCCTAAATCGTGAGCGCGTTTTATGACTTTTGCCTTGCAGGTATCTGTCAATTCAATTCCGTAAAGCGATCGGGAATTGAATTCCTCCGAAGCAACTAGATAAGTTTCCAGAAAACAAAACTCCATCTCGCCGTTTGTCAGTTGAACCTGGCAGAAGACGAATGCTGCTTCTTCCGAGCGCGGCCGAGGTGGGAGGAGATGAGTCAACAGCAATCTGTGTTCGTCCGGTGGGATAGTCAAATGGGGAGAAGACATCAGATACCCTCCTTGAACCGCTGCTGAAAACCCAGAACCCAATTCAGCAGGTTAGATCCCTTGGCCAAGTCCGCCGCCGCCCGCCACTGTCCGTCCAGGGTGGTCCACGAAAAGATGCCCCATGTACCCCCGAACGGAGGTTGGGTCGGCGCTGGCTCAGAGTAGCTGTTTGGTCGCTGGCCGTTAAATAGGATGCCAGCTGGGACGTAGATTCCGTAAGGTGGTGTGCCCGGGTACTGGACTGGAATCTGAAGCGCCAGTTGTAGCTCGGAACAATTCCAGCCAGACGGGAGCGGATACTTTGGGATTCGAACCCATTGACCATCTGGCCGGTATTCGAGTTCAGGAAAGCGCGTCTTGAGCAGCTCGATTTCTTGTTCGACCCGCGATTGCATTTCAACCTCGCTTAAAAAGCACCCGCTTGGCGAACCCATGGCCGGGTTGGATATGAACAACTTCCCCAGGCTTCAGAGTGCGTTCCGTGTTGTCCTTAAGAACCTCAATTGCGCCTTCCGATGGTGGCCAACCACCCAGCGAGATGATCTGCTCGGTGGTTATTGTGTCATCCGTCCAAGGGTGCACAGTTCCTTCAACGTCCACGAAAAAATGCGGCTTGTGCCCGTACTGGTCTTGAACTTGAGTTTCGGTATTCACTTTCCCACCCCCTAGGCTCGAATTCCGGCTGGACTATTGCTAGCCTGCAACGGTATTCTTAGGATAGCACACGCGTGATGCTACTTGTCAACAGTGTTCGACTCATGCAATACAGGAGGATGATTGGCGCAAAAACTTCTTCAGCTGGATGTCTTGGTTGCCGCACTTGATGCTGAAAGACAGGCCAGGGGCCTTTCTTGGCGTCAGGTTGCATTAGAAGCCGAGGTCAGCCCCTCAACGCTTACAAGAATGCAGCAAGGTAAATCTCCGGATAGGAACACATTTAGTGCTTTGACCACTTGGTTGGACATTCCAGCTGAGCGGTTCTATTCCGACCAGAAATCTCAGCCGGTTCATGACGACCCTATGGCCGTCGTTTCAACTTTGTTGCGCGGCAAAAAGAAGATGAGTCCGAAAGCAATAAAGGCTTTTCAGGAGCTTGTCAGCGCAGCTGTCAAATTGTCCAAGGAGCTTGGGTGACGTGAAAAGAGGATTCAAAACCAACGCCGAACGCATCGCAAGCGAGGTTCGAAACGAGCTCGACCTAAACGAAGATGCACGTCTTGAACCGCTGGAGCTTGCCGAGCACTTGGCGATTCCGGTGCTTAATCTTGGAGAACTTTCACGAGTCGTTCCAAGAAACTCGTTCGCCCAATATTTCGTGGCGGCCGATCCAGACTCGTTTTCGGCGGTCACAATCTTCCGCGGCTACAAACGCCTAATCGTCCACAATGAAAGCCACCACCCAAACCGGCAGGCGAGTAATCTGACGCACGAAGTGTCGCACTCTCTCCTTGAACACGAGCCGACGCCAGTAGTGAGCGACGATGGCCAACGATACTGGAACGCGGAGGTCGAGGAAGAAGCCAACTGGCTAGGTGCGGCGCTGCTAGTACCACGGGAGGGAGCCCTTTCAATGGCAAAGGCGGATTGTACTGTAGCTGAGATTGCTGCACATTATGGTGTAAGTGAGTCCTTGGCCCGGTGGCGGATCAGTCAGACTGGTGTAGCACAGCAAGTGCAGAGGTGGAGGCAGTACCGGAGAAACTGAAAACGGTTTTCGTGAAAATCGGGAACAGGCGGGAAGTTCTCTGCGCTATACGATCTGGTCCGCGATTACACTCAGGGCAAGGGCTTCGACGGCGGCCTCGGCTTCGTCTTTCGTCGCGCCGTAGGCTAGTACGCCGGGAAGTTCGGCGATCTCGGCGATCCAGCGGCCGTCGGTTTCGCGGTCGAATTCGATTTTGAAGTTCAGAGTGGATGCCTCATTAGGGATGGTATGAGAGGGCCGGGGGCGGGTCAAGCTTTCATATCAAGAGAAGATTGAGAGTCGGAGTTCCCACGTCTCGCAAAATCGGCGAGACCCTTCGACTCCGCTCAGGGCAGGCTGTGGGGCGTCCCATTGATTTTTCCATCCGATACTGTTCTTCAGCGTCTATTCATTCGGGGCATCCTTTACGGTCTGCGACTCCGCGTGATATCCTCGATAACGTCACAAAGATAAATCGAAACTAAAGAAGACAGGAGTCACCAGGCTAGTGTTAGCCAGAGAGCACAAGAAATCCCTCATTGACCAGTACGGCACGCATCCCAGCGATACCGGGAGTCCGGAAGTTCAGATTGCATTGCTCAGCGAGCGTATTGGGCAGTTGACGGAGCACTTCAAGACGCACCAGAAAGACCACGGCTCGCGCCGCGGGCTTCTCATGCTGGTCAGCAAGCGGCGTAGCTTGCTCGACTATCTGAAGAAA
>DATHQJ010000291.1:0-14835 GCA_035482825.1 Binatus sp. (SeqCode)
CCAGATGCAGGCCACGTCCGCCGAGCGGAGACAGAGTTCCGTCACGGAGATGCAGGCCGTCGAGGAGTACGCGGCGGAATGCTCGATGGTGAAAGTCTTCGCCTCGGAGATGCTCGACTACGTGGTGGACGAAGGCGTCCAAATCCACGGCGGTTACGGTTTTCATCAAGACTACGCCGTCGAGCGAGCCTACCGCGACTCGCGCATCAACCGCCTCTTTGAAGGTACCAACGAAATCAACCGGCTGGTGATTATGGGCATGCCTTTGAAGCGCGCGGCGCGCGGGCAGTTGCCTCTGTTCGAAGCGGCACGCTCTGTCTTGAAGCTGAGTGAGCAACCAAATCTCTCGAGCGAGAAGCGAAGTGTTACCGAAACGGAAACGGAAACTGAAACTGAAACTGAAGAAGACCGCCTCGTTCGCAACGCGAAAACGATCGCCCTGCTGACGCTTGCAGTCGCTCACGATAAATACGGCGCTCAGCTGGAGAAGCAGCAGGAGATCATCATGAACCTCTCTGATATCGCGATGGAGGTTTTTGCCTTGGAATCCTGCCTGCTCCGCAGCAAGAAGCTGACATCCTCTGGCAAAAGCGGGAGCGCCCTCGACATCTGCGCTGTATCCCTGCGCGACGCTACCGCCCGAATTGAGGGGTTCTCTCGCACGGTGCTGAGCGCCTGCTGCGAAGGAGACCTTTTGCGCAAGCACCTTGCAACCGTGCGCGGCTATGCGGAGCACACGCCAGTAAACTCCATCGCGCTGCGTCGTCAGATTGCGGCTCGACTTTTGTCCAGTGAGCGCTACACCATCTGAGTAGAGGGGAAACCATCATGGCATTCGTCAATCACCGATTTACCCTAGCTTCCCGCCCCGTGGGAATGCCGAAGCGCACGGACTGGAACTACGAGGAAGAGACGGTACGCGAGTTGCACGAAGGCGAACTGTTGATCCGGGTATTGCTTATATCGCTCGACCCGGCCATGCGTGGCTGGATGAACCAGAGCAGGTCGTACACTCCGCCGGTTGGCATCGGCGAGGTGATGCGGGCTTTGGCGCTGGGTCAGGTGGTCGCCTCGAGGAACCCTAAGTTCGCTGTGGGCAAGCACGTCTCGGGAACCTTTGGAGTACAAGAATATTTAATCTCCGAGGGGAAGGGCTTGATCGAAGTTGACCCCCGTGTGGCGCCGCTCCCCACTTTCCTCAACGTGTTGGGTATGACGGGGATGACGGCATATTTCGGCTTGCTCGAAACCGGCCAGCCTCAACCCGGCGACACCGTAGTCGTCTCTGGAGCGGCCGGGGCCGTGGGCTCGGTCGTAGGGCAGATAGCCAAAATCAAGGGTTGCCGGGCGGTTGGCATTGCGGGCAGCGCCGACAAGTGTCGCTATCTCGTCACCGACCTCGGATTTGACGCCGCCATTGATTACAAGCGCGAAGTTGTGACCGAGGCGCTGCGGGAGGCTTGCCCGCAGGGGATCAACCTCTATTTCGACAACGTTGGCGGTGACATCCTCGAGGCTGCTCTCGCGAACCTTGCGCGGGGCGCTCGCGTCGTAATCTGCGGCGCTATCTCGCAATACTGCAATACCGGTCCCGTCCAGGGCCCGCGCAACTATCTCTCGCTGTTGGTCAATCGCGCGACCATGAAGGGCATGCTGGTCTTTGACTACGCCGACCGCTATACCCAGGCTGCTCGAGAAATGGCGGGCTGGATGGCGGCGGGCAAGCTCAAGTCGCGCGAGGATATTGTCGAAGGGCTCGAAACCTTTCCCGACACTTTTCTGAAGCTGTTCAAAGGGGAAAACCTCGGCAAACTGATTCTCAAAGTAGCCGCAGACTGACCGCGCGTGTTGCAAGTCGGTGGTCCTGATCACGGCTGCAGTCGATTTGTTTCGGAGAGGAGCTGGAATGCCTTTTGCCGACAACCAAGGAACAAAAATCTACTGGGATGAGCAGGGAACGGGAGCGCCCATTTTGTTGGTCATGGGCCTGGGCTACCCCTCCGCGATGTGGCATCGCATGCGGCCGGCGCTGTCGGCCTCGTACCGGACGATCGCACTCGACAATCGAGGCGCCGGACAGAGCGATGTGCCTCCCGGCCCTTACTCGATCGCTCTCATGGCGTCGGACGCAGCCATCGTGCTCGACGCCGCCGGCGTTCCCGGCGCCCATGTCTTTGGAGTCTCGATGGGTGGCATGATCGCCCAGGAATTTGCCTTGCAGTATCCCGGGCGCGTGCAGTCTCTCATTCTCGGCTGCACAGCCGCTGGCGGACCGAACGCGCAGCGCGCCGAGCCGGCCGCGATCGAGATGCTGAAGGCCCGCACCTGGATGAGCCCGGAACAAGTAGCCGAGGCCGCGGTCCCTTTTATTTACGACACCGCGACGCCGCGGCACTTGATCGACGAAGATATCGCCCAGCGTCAACCCTTGCCGACCAGCCCGGCCGGCTATCTGGCGCAATTGCAGGGCATACTTGCGTGGGAATCGTTCAGCCGCCTGCCCCAGATCACGGCTCCAACGCTCGTGATTCATGGAAAGGCCGACCGGCTGGTCCCGCCCGGCAACGGCGAATTGATCGCTGCGCGCATCCCCGGAGCACAACTCGTGTTGATCGAACGTGCCAGCCATCTATTCTCGACCGATCAACCCGAGGCCGCGGAAACAGCAATCTTCGAATTCCTGGCCGCGCAGCCGATCGACGCAAACGCAGGGGAAAAGAGGCCCTAAGTCTATGGAACTGATATTCCACCGCCGGTCGGCAGCCCGTCGGCCGGTTATCCAGCCCGATTCCTTCGGAGCATACATCGTCATCCATAAAATTCATTTGATGAATCTGAAAAACGCAGCTACGCTCATGCCCGATGCGGCGCCCTGAAAAGGTACGAGTGTGCCTTCGCCTAATTCAGACAAAGCCTGAGCAAGGGGGGAATATGGGTTTTGCACAGAACAGTTTGGACACTCGTGCGCTCTCACGCTACGGGACATGTTCTTGGAAGCATGTATTTGTCTATTCCACCACGAAGTCGATCGCGTGCGTTCTTCTGTGCTTCCTGCTCGCAACCTTTGCACACTCGCAGGGCGTCGGCTCATCGGGAGAGATCACCGGAACCGTAACCGATGCTTCCGGCGGAGTTTTGCCGAAGGCCACGGTCAATGTGGTCGAGACCCAGACCGGCCTGAAGCGCACGGCCGAGACCAACGGTACCGGTCAGTTCCGTGTCGTAGGCCTTGCGCCGGCCACTTACGACGTCAGTGCGCAAATGGCGGGGTTTGCCACCGAGATTCGAAGAAGCGTGACCGTCGGCATCGGGCAGACGGTGATCTCCGACTTCAAGCTGAAACCATCGCAAGTAGCGACGGTGGTGGAGGTTACGGACCAGCCGCCCGTGGTCGAAACGGAACGAGGCAGCCAGGCGGACCAAATCTCGCAACAGTACATCGCCGATCTGCCAATAGACCGGCGCGACTACCTTACGTTTACCTTGCTCGCGCCCGGAGTCTCCGATTCCACCCGGCTGGCGGGCGACCAGGATTTCAGAGTCAAACAAACCCCACAAAGCGGGCTATCGTTCTACGGCAGCAATGGCAGAGGAAACAGCATAACGGTCGACGGAGGGGAAACCTCGGGCGATAGCGGTGGCCAGCGCCTTACGGTAAGCCAGGACGATGTGCAGGAATTTCAAATCAATCGCAGCAACTACGGCGCCGACCTAGGGGGAGCCACTGGCGCTTCCATCAATATTGTTACCAAGTCGGGCGCCAACAATGTTCACGGCGGCCTCTATGGTTTTTTCCGTGATGATGCCATGGACGCCCAAAATCCGTTTTCGTACACCCAACCACTGCAGCCCGGCCAGGCCTTCGATCCTCTCACCCAGACCGAACTAACAGGGTCGCCGGTTAAGGATACCTTGACTCGCCAGCAATTCGGCGGGACTGTGGGTTTCCCGATTAAGAAGGACAAGACATTTCTGTTTTTCGCGTTTGAAGGCTTGCGACAGAACGCGCAGAACGCAGTTCCGCTGCTGACGGACACCAATACTTTTTTAGCGACGAGCCAGCAGCAGAATATCCTTGGAGCGCTGGCGGCACAAGGGTCGACGCCGGTAACGTGCTTCCAGGGTCAGCCGCAAATACCGGCCAGCGAATGCGCCGGAGCGCTCCTGGGCATTTTGACGATTGGCACGAGTCCTACCATTGACCCAGCCGTAAGTCCAACCCAGGCAGCGCTCAATAGCTTCCTGCAAAACCAGTTTGAAACCGAGGGCGGACTTTTTCCTTACAACACCCGGGAATACCTGGCGGAGACCCGGCTGGATCACCGCTTCGATGCGAACAACGAGCTTTCCGTGACCTACCGGTACGGGCACGACCTGGAGGAATCGCCGGACGTGAATTCCCTGACCGCTTTTTCGGCGGGCAGTTCGATCCACGATTACGACAATACCTTGCAAGGCACCTGGTTCCGCCAGCTCAATCCGACCACCCAGAACGAAGCCCGGGTACAGTGGAATTACTACAGCTTTAACGTGATTCCCAACGTGCCAGGGGAGGTGGGGATTCAGATTCCGAGTTTTATCAATAATCTGGGTACAAACATTTTCATACCCAACATCAGCATCCTGCGGCGCTACGAATTCGCCGACAATTTCACCAAGATTCACGGCAATCACACGTTTAAGTTCGGCGCTTACGAGTTGCTGCGGGGCAATCACACCGAATCTCACACCTTTTTCCCCGGTCGCTTTGTATTCGGGACGCTCCCCGCAGGGTTGATCAGCCCGCAGCTTGCCACCACCACCATCACCCCGTTGCAAGCCTCATCGTTCGGGATCCCTCAGGTTTACCAGCAGGGGTTCGGAAATCCGACCTACCCGTACTACACCCGGCCGCTGACGTCGTTCTACGGGCAGGACTCCTGGAAGGTAACGCCAAACTTCACCCTCACCTATGGTCTGCGCTACGACCTGGACACGCAATTCGCCCCTTTGACCACGTATAAGAAGGATTTCGCCCCTCGGGTTTCCTTCGCTTGGGATCCCTTTAAGGATCACAAGACGGTGATCCGAGGCGGGTACGGAATTTTCTACGGACCCGTGGACGCTCAGATCCCCGACGTCGACTTGAGCCTGGGGGTTGTGAACGGCAATAAGTCCGCGGTCGAGAACAGCGGCTCGGCGGGGAGCCAGGTCGGCAACCTGACCTCGATCTGCGGGTTCTCCCAGTTCGGAAATCCGATCATCCCGGGTACCGGCACTAGCCCTTGCAACCGGGAAATTTCTATTTATGTGGATCCAATCGGGGGCGTTCCTCCTTTAGGTTTACAGGGCCCGGAGGTGATTTTCCCCACCCTTTTTGCGAACGGAGCGCAGGGCAACTTGATTAGCTGCACAACGCCGGCCGCGGGGAATGCTGCCTGCATCACGCCGACTGCTGTGGCCCAGTTTGGCATCGGTGTTACCAACACCGGTCCCGTCGGTCCGCTGCAGGTAGTTTTCGTGAACCAGCCGGGCTATCGCCCTCCGATCGCGCAACAAGCTTCGTTTGGAATTGAACGCGAGCTCGGGCCTGGGTTCTCCATTTCTGTGAGCGGTATCTATTCGCATACCCAGAGACTCCCGGTGGCGATCGATACCAACGACACGCAAGCGCCGTTACTAGCGCCGTTCAGTACGGTCACTCTGGCCAACGGCCACTCGGCTTCCTATCGCAACTGGAACACCAGCCCGGCGGCTGATCCGCTGGGAGGCAGCGAGGTCCTGGTGGGGGGTGTCCCGACGTATCCTTGTCAGCCCAGCCCCGGCGTCGATCCATGCGTTGTGAATTCGTTGGTGGTGCAGAACAACCAATACAGCTCTGAGGCATACGCTCTTTACGAGGCCGCCATCGTCGAGCTCAAGAAGCGCTTCAGCGATCACTTTACTTTGTTCGGGAATTACACTTTCGCTAAAGGCATCGACACGTCCACCGATTTCAACTCCGACTACGGACCCCAGGATCCGACGAACCTCAATCTAGATCGCGCTCTTTCCGAGTTCAATGAGCAGCACAAAGTGGTGATCGCGGGAGTGTTCGACAGTCCCTTGAAGCGGGGTATCTTGTCGGGTTTCCAGCTGGCTCCGATTTTCTCCTACCACAGTGGACATCCTTTCAACTTGCTGGCCGGAGGAGAAGTGAACGGCAACAACCACACCACCAACGAACGCCCCATCGGAGCCCCGCGCGATACGGGCCTGGGCCCCGATTACTTCGACTTCGACGCTCGCTTGAGCTGGGCGCACAAACTGGGAGAGAAGGCTAACCTGAAGTTCACAGCGGAGGGATTTAACCTCGCGAACCGGACGAATTTTGCCAGCGTAAATAACGAGGTAAGTCCTCTTTTCGGTTTTGCCTCCACAACCTTTAACGTGAGCGGGATTCGACCGGCTATCGCCGGGGGGGCCGCGACGGTTAGGCCCAGCACGCCACTGGCGTTCACTTCCGCTTTCCCGAAGCGCCAGATTCAACTGGGCGTGCGCGTGACCTTCTGAGGCATGCCGACGCAGGAAACGATCTACGGAGTCGCGAATCGAGTCGCGACCATCACCTTGAACCGTCCAGACAAGCTCAATGCCTGGACGGCCACGATGGAAACTGAAGTCCGCGCCCACCTCGAAGAAGCCGAGCGCGATAACAACGTCGGCATTATCGTGCTGACCGGCGCGGGACGCGGCTTCTGCGCCGGCGCCGACATGTCTCTGCTGAGTTCCGTCGCCGCCCAGGGCTTGCCCGGCGGAGAGCGCGACGCCGTCTCGCGATTGGGTGGCGCCGCCCCGGAACGCGCAGGACCCCCGTCTGATTTCCAGAAGAAATATTCTTATTTCCTTGCAGTCGAGAAGCCGATCGTCGCGGCTATCAACGGCCCTGTGGTCGGCCTCGGTCTGGTGATCGCGCTCTATTGCGATCTTCGTCTGGCTTCCGACGCCGCCCGCTTCTCGACCACGTTCGCCCAGCGCGGGCTCATTGCTGAGTACGGCATGGCCTGGATGCTGCCGCGTATCGTCGGCCTTCCCAACGCTCTCGACCTGCTATTTTCTGCTCGGCAGATTAACGCCGCGGAAGCCTTGCGCATGGGACTGGTCAATCAGGTCTTCGCTCCGGAAAACTTTCTCGACAAGGTCCACGAATATGCCGCCGATCTCGCATCGCGGGTCAGTCCGCGCTCCTTGCGAGTGATCAAGCGGCAGGTTTACCGGGCCATGTTTCAGACCCTGGCCGAGTCTTTCGATCTTTCCGTGGAGGAAATGGTGGCCAGTTTGCGCAGCGAAGATTTCAAAGAGGGCGTGGCCCACTTCCTGGAAAAACGCGCCCCTGCCTTCAAAGGCAAATAATCTGCCGAGCAGGCGATCCTGGGAGTGATTTCCCTAAACGTGAAGAGTGCGAAGCAGCAGCCCCGCCAATGTGCCGCCGATCAAAGGCCCCAAAATCGGGATCGGCGCGTAGCCCCAATCCGACCCGCCTTTGCCCGCGATGGGGAGGACCGCATGAGCGATCCGGGTAGGGAAGTCCCGCGCAGGATTCATCGTATAACCCGTCGTGCCGCCTAGCGACAGGCCGATGCTCCACACCAGGCATCCGATCAGGTAAGGAGGCAGCCCTCCCGCAAGGCCGGTGGTCAACAGGGCTTTCGAAAAAATCGCTCCAGCTACAAACACCAGCACGAACGTGCAAATGATCTCGCTGAGCAGATTCGCAGTGAAATTCCGAATCGCCGGCACTCCGCAGAAGCACGCTCGCTTTAACTCCGGATCTTCTGTCGCTTTCCAGTGCGGCCCAAAGTGAATCCACACTAAAACCGATCCCACAAACGCACCCAGCATTTGCGCCGCTGAATACGGCACGACCTTAGCAAAGTTTCCGGTCGCCACGGCGAATGCCAACGTGACCGCCGGGTTGATGTGAGCATCCCTGCTGCCGCACGCGATGGCCACAAACACCGCGCACATCACAGCGAACGCCCAGCCGCTGGTGATTACCATCCAACCTGACCCCTGCGCTTTGGAATGCTTCAACACGACGTTCGCCACGCAACCGTTGCCCAGCAAAATCAAGACCATCGTCCCCATAAACTCGCCCAGCAATGGTGAAGTCATCAGTGGCTGTTTCCTTCTTGCATTTGACCTTGCATTTGACCTTGCATTTGACCGCCGTTCCGCCCTCAGGCTGCTTCAGATTTCCCCGCTTTATACTTACTCAACTCCAGCTTGGCAATGAGCGCGCGATGCACTTCGTCGGGGCCATCGGCGATGCGCAAGGTCCGTATCGAAGCGAACATTTCCGCCAGCGGAAAATCCTCCGACACGCCTGCCGCTCCGTGCATCTGGATCGCCTGATCGATAATCGCCAGGGCAATATTGGGCACGACCACCTTGATTTGCGAGATTTCGCTTTTCGCTCCCTTGGCGCCCAGTTGGTCGATCATCCAGGCTGCTTTGAGCGTGAGCAGCCGCGCCTGCTCGATCATGATGCGCGCGTTGGCGATTACATCCGCATTCCCTCCCAACTCCGCCAGCGGCTTGCCAAAGGCCACTCGTGTCAATGATCGCCTGCAAAGAAGTTCCAGAGCACGTTCCGCTGCCCCCAGGGTTCGCATGCAGTGGTGAATGCGTCCCGGCCCCAGTCGGCCCTGCGCAATATCAAATCCACGTCCGGGCCCGGTGATAATGTGATCCACCGGCAGCCGCACGTTTCGGAAGCTCACCTCTCCGTGGCCGAAGGGAGCGTCATAAGCGCCAAAAACCGATAGCATGCGCACAATCTCAACTCCCGGCGTGGACAGCGGCACTAGGACCATGGAGTGCCGTCGATATTTCGGCGCCGCGCAGTCGGTCAACCCCATGAAGATCAGCAGGCGGCAGTGAGGATGCCCCACGCCCGAACTCCACCACTTGCGTCCGTTCAATACCACGTGCTCGCCGTCAATGACGGCCGTAGCCTGCATGTTGGTTGCGTCCGAAGACGCTACGCCCGGCTCGGTCATGCAGAACGCCGACCGAATTTCGCCGGCTAGAAGCTTCTTCAGCCAAAGTTGTTTCTGCTCTTCTGATCCGTATTTGACCAGGACCTCCATATTCCCAGTGTCAGGAGGATTGCAGTTGAAAACCTCGGGCGCAATCCAACACCGTCCCATCATTTCAGCCAAAGGGGCGTATTCCACATTCGTCAGTCCTGCGCCGTATTCTTTCTCGGGAAGAAACAGATTCCACAGACCGGCAGACCGGGCTTTGGCTTTGAGTTCTTCCATGATCGGCGGCTGCTTCCAGGTGCGCCAGTCCGCCACATTCTGGACTTCACTGCAGTATTTGGCCTCTGCCGGAAACACAAGTTCGTGCATGAATGCTCCGAGCCTCTGCAGGTAGTCCTGGGCGCGGGTTGAGGCGGCAAAATGCATAGAAAGTTATGTTATGTCTCGAACAAGCTAGACAGCCTAGCGATTCCCGCAAAATTCATCAAATGAATCTTACGAATCCAGTAATATATGTTTCGTGCATTTAAGCCAGGTCGATCTCAACCTCTTCGTCGTACTGGAAGCCATTTACCGCGAGGGCAACATTACCCGCGCGGGACATCAGTTGAACCTCACTCAGCCCGCCATCAGCCATGCCTTGAAGCGCTTGCGCGATCTCTTGAAAGATCCGCTGTTCGTTCGCCGGGGCGCGCACATGATCCCCACTCCCTTTACCCGCAACATGATCGACCAGGTTCGACAAGCCCTGCAGATACTGGAGGTAAACCTCCAGGAGAGTCATAAGTTCGATCCCACCCATACCCGCCGCAATTTCCACATCTCGCTCTGGGAATACGCCGGAACCCTGATCCTTCCCACCTTGCTGCAGCGTCTGGAACGCGAGGCGCCAGAAATGTCGATTACCACAACACGGGTCAAGCGCAGAGACCTGGAAGCTGAACTCGCGAGCGGCTCCCTCGATCTCGCAATCGACGTCCCGATGACGACCAGTGAACCCATTCATCAAGAACGGCTGCTGGGGGAGCCGTTCGTGGTGATGGCCCGCACCGGGCATCCCGGAATCTCCCGGACCCTCGACCTCGACACCTACCTCGCGCAGCCCCATGTGCTGGTTTCCTCGCGCCGCTACGGCCCCAGTCTCATTGACGTAGAAATGAGCCGTCTGGGCTTCCGCAGGAAGATTGTTTTGCGCTGCCAGCATAATTTTGCTGCCTGCCGAGTAGTCCGCGATAGCGATCTTCTGCTGACCTTATCTCAAGGTCACGCACAGATCCTGAACGCTGGACTCGGCAACCGCGTCTATCCGTTTCCCGTGAAAACAGCTCAAATGGAGGCCCAGATGTACTGGCATGAGAGCGTGGAGAATGACTCGGCCAATCGCTGGCTGCGTCAGCAAATCAAAAGCGTGCTCAGTCCGCAGCCCCGCGCCGCGTCCGACTCGCGTCGATCTGCCGCGCGAAGCCGCCGTCGCGGATCCAGCGACGACGGAAAACCGGCCGGACGACATCGACGGCACTGATCAAGTTATACTTCCCTACAAAGGCCGGATTACTGCCCTACCTCGCCGGCGATGATCGGCTGCCAAATCCGGCAGAAGTGTTCCTGTCTAAAGTTAAAGAACGGGTCCGGAACCTTCGGGCCCGGTCTCAGGCCTTGGACCGATCCGAAGAAGTTGAACGGCAGCCAGAACGAAGAGTGTCGCGGCCAATTCGGGTCCCCGGTGTTCACGAAGTTCCCCCAATACGTCTTCATCTCGCCGGCCAGTTGCTGCTCGTCGGCGTTGAGCGGCGTTCCGAAATTGAACAGGAACTGCAACTCCGAGGCATGCTCCGAAGCGGTCGGAAAGCCGAACACGTCATTGGGCGGAACGATTGCCGTGCCGAAACCCACCACAGGTGGCGCACTGGGATCGTTGAACTCATAACCGAAGACCGGCACGAAACGCGCGAGGTCAATGTTGGAATCCGATCCGTTGCAGGCGAAAACCAGGTCTGTGAAGATCTGCGCGAGCGCCTCATCGGAACTGGGCGCATCGCCAGGTAGGAACGGATCCGCGAAATTGGCAAGGGGATACTCGTCCGCGACGGCAGCGTCGAAGGTAGCCGTATTCTCGGCGGCCGGGAAGCCAATCACGCCCAGGAACAGGTTGATCTCCTGCGGATAGGTGCAAATCGCAGGCGTGCTGGAGCCGCCCGCGCAAAACATATTTGGGTTGCTCAAGTCGAAATTCGCCGGACCGCCGGCAGCCACTACGTTGAGAAAGCCGCCGGCGAAGGGGACATCGGCGGGTTCGAAGAGCCTGCCTTCGTTCGCGTTCGTGCCCTGCAGCACGGGGACGCGGATGAATTCGCCCGCCGAAAGCGCTGGCTGCAGCGCACGCGGCAGAACCTTCGTACCGAAATCGGGCGAGATCCCGTTGGCTCCAAACACTTCGCCCTGTGCAGTCAGAATGTTCGCGACCGCCGCCGCACGCAGACAGGCAGCGTCATTGGGCTGCGTACAACCTAGGGCTGCATCGAAGCCGGCGCCGAAGATCGCTCCATACACCACTTCCGAAGGAACGTCGTGCAACATATAAGCGCCGCTCTCGATGATCGCACCATGGAACAGACCCTTCGCGGTCGTGGTCGAAACCAGATTGCTCGAGACGCTGAGACCGCCGGCGGATTCGCCGCCAACGGTCACCTTCCTGGCATCGCCGCCGAAACCGGCAATGTTGCGCCGCACCCATTGCATGGCGAACTGCTGATCCATCAGTCCATAGTTGCCGGCGTCGCCGACGTTCTGGAAAAAGCTCGGAGTTTGCGCGCTCAATCCAGGCTCAACCAGCCAACCCAGCGCACCCAGGCGATAGTTAATTGTCACAACGATGATGTTGTTTTCCGCCACCATCACCGAGGGGTCGTATTGTGCACCCGTTCCCGTAACCAGCGCGCCCCCATGGATCCAAAGAAAAACCGGCAGCTTCGAATGCGGTTCGGCCGTTGCGGGCACGTAAACATTCAGAAAGAGGCAATCCTCGGACTGCGGCAGAGGCGCGGTGCTGCCAGCCTGTGGGCAGGCTGGTCCAGGGAAATCCGCCAGGACGGTGCCCGGGGGCGGAGTCGGCGGTTGCGGCGGCGTCCAACGTGCCGCCCCTTCCGGTGCCGCAGCGTAGCGGATGCCAAAGAACACATCGACCGCAGCAGGGTCGCTCGGCGACGGCACCCCAGTGAACGTGCCCGTGTCAGTAACGACGGTCTGGGCCAAACCGGTTGCAAGGGCCGCAGCAAGGAAAAGCAAAAGCGTGGGCAAAAGAAAAAAGATCCGGCGGCTAAGGGCAGCATTGCTCAACATGGAGATACTCCTGGCCTGCAAAGCGATGTCAGCGCGGACATCGTCGGGGTCAGACTGTCCCGCCCCTTCAGGACGTCGCGTCTTAATTATTCAAGCGGCGTGAGCCTATCTGACTTCGCAAAATTCCTCAAATGAATTGTTTGGATGATGATGAATGCTTGCCGAGAATGCAGGCGTGGAGCCGCAGTTGCTTAGCTTCGCCTTGTTCCTCGGCATGACAACGGGGCGGCATCGCGTTCGGTGATGAAAACTTTCCTGCTCGCAGAAAATTTACAAGTCATTGACATTTCAGCCATTCCGAACCGCTTACAATACCCGGTCCACCAGGGGGCCCATGAAACGTACGTCGGTAGCCGGTTTTGCCGCATTAATGATATTTCTCTCCGGGATGTTGCAAGCTCAAACCCAGATCCGAATCCAAACCATTGACAACCAATCGCTGACCCGCATTGCGAATTCCACTCATCCTCTGGCCAATGCCAGGAACGACTTCGGCCGCGTCGATCCGAATCTTCCAATGGAGCGCATGCTCCTGGTGTTGAAACCAAGCTCGCAACAGAAGACCGCGCTAAAGAAATTCCTCGATAGCCAACAGGACACTGAATCTACGAACTATCACCAATGGCTGACCCCGGAACAATTCGGCCAGCAATTCGGGCCCGCGCAGGAAGATCTGGCGCAAATCGTTGCTTGGTTGCAGCAACAGGGCTTCAAGGTCGGCAACCTCGCTCGCGGCAAGCAGTGGCTCGAGTTTTCCGGTACCGCTTCCCAAGTAGAAACCGCTTTCCATACGGAAATGCACAACTACGTGGTGGATGGACAGCACCACGTTGCTAATTCCACCGACATATCCCTGCCCCAGGCCCTGACACCCGTGGTCAGCGGCGTTCTTTCGTTGCACAATTTCCTCAAACAACCCTTCCACATCAAGGCGGGATCGGTCCATCGGGATGCCGACACTGGCCGTCTCGTCCCTGATCTCACGGGCTCGAATGCGAACGGGGTGGCGCACTTCGTCGCTCCGGGAGATCAGGCCCGGATCTACGACGCTGAGCCGCTGTTCAGCCAGGGAATCAAGGGCAAGGGTGTCTCTATCGCGATCGTTTCGCGAACGGATATTAATCTCTCCGACGTTCAAACCTTTCGGCAGGCTTTTGGACTTCCCGCAAAAGATCCTGAATTCGTCATCAATGGAGTAGACCCCGGCAATTTGCAGGGTGGCGACGAATTAGAAGCCGACCTCGACGTAGAGTGGTCGGGTGCAATCGCGCCCGCCGCAAACATCAAGCTGGTCTCGACCCTTAGCACCTTTCCCACCGATGGAATCGATCTTTCCATCTCTTATATTGTCGATAACGTCACCGCGCCGATTATGAGTGTCAGTTTCGGGCAGTGTGAGGCGTTTCTCGGGAACGCCGGCAACGAGTTTTTCAACGACGAGTACGAACAAGCCGCGGCGGAAGGCATCACGGTATTTGTCGCGTCGGGCGATACCGGTACCGCAGGCTGCGATCTTGCCCAGAACGTGCAGCCCGCAACGCACGGCCCCAACGTTAGTGGGATTGCCTCCACCCCATTTAACACCGCGGTAGGAGGAACCGAGTTCAACGAAAACGGATTGGATGGAAATTATTGGCTGGCCAACAATCGATCCGACCTTTCCTCTGCCCTTGGCTACATTCCCGAACAGGTCTGGAACGAGAGCTGCGATCCCACCGTCGACCCCAATCAGTGTTTTGGAACGGGCCTGTTCCTTCTCGAGGCCAGCGGCGGCGGTCCCAGTTTTTGCGTCGACTCCACCATCGACGTCAATCTCATTCTCTGCTTTGCCGGTTATCCCAAGCCTTCCTGGCAGACTGGTCTCGGAGTGCCGAACGATCAGGCACGCGATATTCCTGACCTCTCTCTGGATGCCGCTGGCATTCACGATCCATATTTAGTCTGCGTCGAAGGCTCGTGCCAGACGACAGTTTCCAACGGCCGGTCCGTTCTTGAAACCGCAACCACGGTGGGCGGAACATCGGCGGCGGCTCCGTCGATGGCCGGAATCATGGCCCTGGTAGAGCAGAAGCAGGGAACCTTTCAGGGACTCGCCAATTACAACTTCTACAAACTGGCGGCGGCTGAAAAAGCCTCCGCCTGCAACTCCAGCAATCTCACCAATCCCGCAAAAGCCAGCACTTGCATTTTTCACGACGTGACCGCCGGAAACAATTCGGTACCCGGCCAGGTTGGTGCGAATGCCACTCCCGGATTCGATCTGGCGACCGGCCTGGGCACCGTGGACGCAGCCAATCTGGTTGCCGCCTGGGGACGATCGAGCAAACTGCCTTCTGCAACGAAATTTGCCGTCGCGGAGGCGGCTACCATTCAGCATGGCCAACCGTTTCCGGTGAACGTGGTGGTTAAAGCCGTATCCGGCAATGGATCTCCTTCCGGAGATTTTTCTCTGTTCGCGGACCAGTTCGGCGCCGTCTTCGGTGGAACTCTT
>DATHQJ010000292.1:0-5657 GCA_035482825.1 Binatus sp. (SeqCode)
GTCGCCGCCAGCACCGCCAGGCTTACTTCCTTTCCGCCCAACTCGGCCGCCACCATGGGAGAGGTTCCCATCTCCAGATGGCGGTAAATGTTTTCCAGCGAGATCACCGAATTGTCGATCACGCGTGAGAACGCCAACGCCATCCCTCCCAGGATCATCGTATTGATCGTGCCGCCCATCAGCGCCAGAACTACGAATGCAGCCAGCGCCGACAGCGGAATCGAAAGCAGTACCGCCGATGTCGCGCGCACGCTGCCGAGAAAAATCAGAATCATGAGCACGGTAAGGATCAGCCCCAAAAACCCCTCGTGCAGCACGGTATCGATCGCTTCCTTCACATACACCGACTGGTCAAACACGATGCTGGTCTTCATCTGCTGCGGAATGTCGTACAGATGTTTGATCAGTTCGCGAACTCCATCCACCACCGCAATCGTGTTGGTGTCGCCTCCCTGTTTCATGATCGGAATGTAGACCGACTTCTGCCCATCGATGCGCACCACGTTGGTCTGAATCCCGTGCGCATCTTCCGCCTTCCCGATATCGTTCACCGTCACCCAGGAATTTCCGTTCACTTTTAGCGGAAGCTTGCCCAGTTGCTCCATGTCATCGACCAGGCTGTTCGAGTACACGAAGAAATCGTAGGGCCCCATCTTCACGTCGCCCGCCGGAAGAATCAGATTCGAACTATTGACCGCGTTCACCACATCCATCGGGCTGAGCTGGCGCGACGACAACTTATAAGGGTCGACATACACCATGATCTGGCGGTAAGTACCGCCGAACACGCCCGGAATCTCGGCGCCCGGCACGACCGCAATCTGATTGCGAATCTGAAACTGGGCGTAATCGTGAAGCTGCGTCTCGTTCAGTCCTTCGCCCTTCACCGTCACCAGAGCCACCGGCAAGCTCGAAGCATCGAACTTCAAAACGACCGGAGGCAGAGTTCCCGGCGGCAAGCGCTTCAAATCCGCGAGCGCCAGATTGGACAACTCCGTCACATCCGCATCCGCACTCGTCCCGGGCTGGAAGTACACCTTGATGATGCTCACGCCCAGCAGCGATCGCGACTCCATGTGATCAACGCCCGAAGCCAGCGTGAAAAAACGCTCCAGCGGATCCGTGATGTCGGTCTCAACGTCCTCCGGCGGCATCCCGGAGTAAAACGTCGCCACCACCACTTCCGGCAGATTGATCGGCGGAAATAAATCCACCGGCATCCGCATCAAGCTCGTCGCCCCGATGACCAGCAGCACCAGGCAGATCACCACGATGAAATACGGATTGCGAATCGAAAATCCTGGCATAGACCTATCCCACCCCGTTGCTTCTGATCTGATTCACAACTTCTGTCGAATTTCTTCGTCTACTGCGCATTTCCCTCGTGATACTCGGGCACGGCCACGACCTGAGCATGAACCTTCGTCCCGGACTTCAGGCCGCTGTGATCGCTCACCACCACCTGCTCTCCTTCGCTCAACCCAGAAACGATCTCGGCGTCGCTGCTCGTCTGGATTCCAACTTCCACCGTACGTTCCTCAAGCGTCCCATTCGAGGGCACGACAAGCACCGTGGTCTTATCCCCCTCGTGATTCAGTGCCTGCACCGGCACCGACGGAATGTTTTCTCTTTGGTCGAGGTGCAATTCAGCATCGGCGTAGAGACCAGGCAGCAAAACCCGCTGCGGATTGGCCACGTCGACTTCGGTGTGCATAGTGCGCGTCGACTCCTTCACGTCCACGGAGAACCGCGCGACCTTGCCGGGAAATATCTTGTTCAGAGAGGGCACGCGCACATCCACCGGATCGCCGATGTGGATGTAACGAACATAGGATTCCGGAACCGGAATCACCAGCCGGAACAGATCATCCTGAGAAAGTTTCACGATCGGAATCGCCTGCGTGCTCGACCCAGTTCCCGCCTGTACCAGCGTTCCCAGATTCGCGTAGCGCTCGGTGACGATTCCGGGAAACGGCGCCGTTATTTTCGAGTAATCAAACAGACTCTGGTCGTGCGACAGTTTCGCCCGCGACACGGAAAGCTGGCTCTGCGCCGCTTCCAGAGCCGCCTGTCCCGCGTCCACCTGCGACGACGCCGCCAGATCTTTCCCCTGAGCGTCATCGACTTCCTGTTGGGCCACAATGCCCGGCTGGCTCTCAAACACTCCTTTCAACCGCGTGTACTGCAGATGCAGCGCGTTGTACTGGGCCTGATCACGCTCCAGTTCGTGTCGTGCCCTCGAAACCTGATTCGTCGCATTCTTGATTTCCGCCAGGTCTTCCTGCAGCTGCGCCTCTAACTCGGGAATCTCAAGAATCGCCATGACCTGGCCGGCTTTCACGTGAGTTCCGTAGTCGACCATCAGTTTCTTGACGTAGCCGGATTCCTTGGCATACACGTCGATCTCCTGGAACGGCACCAACTCCGACGAGAGCGTGATCTGCCGGCCCAGAGACTTCTTCGCCACCTTGGCCACGCCCACAGTGATAGTCGGACCACTGGCTTGAGCCTCCCGGTCTCCTGAACAGGAAGCCAGACTGACAGCCATCGCCACCACCATGGCCGCGAACACAATCGGAATCGATCGTGCCCAGCTATTGGTTTGCGTTATTCCGGATTTGTTGCAGTTTTGAGTCATCGGGTTTTTGAACCCCTTCTTATTGAAGCTCTGCACGAACCTTATAGATCCTTAGATCTGCCATTCTGAGCGGAGTGAAGAACCCCTTACAAGCCCGCGCAACCAGCGGCCTCGAATCGAGTCTCCGTTTCTACTTGCCTATGAACCAGAACTCGCCGAGATCTCTCACAAATACGAGATGCTCATTCCATGAACAAGGCAATATTCATTCTTAATGTCGAAATGTTGACGACGAGAAAATTCAGCAGGAGGGTGGAGGACGGTTATACAGGCTCAGTTCAAGAAGAACGCTGGGCATGGGAGGCCCGGCTGGTGCGATGCGGGGATACGACGTGGGCGCCTCTAAAACAGCAGCGCGGACAACCGGAGGTATCCAGTTGGTCGAAGTCTTGGTCAGGCGCTGCCGGCTCTGCTCAGGCGACGAATGCTTATGCACGGTGTGCGAAGAGTAAGCCGACAAACTCTGCGAAGAGCAATATCGAGTCGCCACACTGACCGTTAGCGCGGCGACTGCGAGCAAAATAACGAACGCAGAGAAACTCCTGCGCCATCGATTCTCGAAATTGGTCAGCGGTAACATTTCAGGCTGTTACTAACTCTTCGTCCTCTTCTTATTATTCTTACGATACAAAACTAGGCGTCGGCAAACAAGGGACTACCCATGACCACGGTAACTTCGCATCCCTTTAGCTTAGATATCCATCCAGTCCGCTTGGTTGCACGAACGTGGGTGCACGCTCATGAGGCCGCCGATGACGGCTGCACTTCAGCCGGCTCCTCTGGAATCACCTCTGTCTGCAACGCCGCCGGTTGATCGAATGGAGGCAGCGTCCCGAGCGGGCACTCCGGCGACAAGTACGCGAGCTTCTGCCGCATGATCTTTTTCGAATACTTCTGCATGTAGTGAACGATGGTCTCGATGCGGATCTTGATGCCGCCGGCCGGCTTGGTTGAATCCAGATCTCCAAACTTGAAAAACAGTGTTCCCGTCGCTTCCACAATTTTTTGGGTGGGAGTGTACGTAGGCTGGTCCATGCCGCACTCGTAACTGGAAAGGCGCACCACGCAGGTAATCCACGGGCAGCGCGCCGCGACTTTCGCTCCCCACATGATTTCGTTGGTGTTGCTGCTGTAGGAGGAAGTCCAAACATCCTGAATATCGAACGGACTCTTGATCCTACCCGATTTCAAATCGGCTTCGAACAGCCAGTTCATCAGGTCTTCGTCGCCGGGCAGATACTGGAGCCAAAGAATCGGATAACCGTGCGCCTGCAGGTCGCCTTCGATCTCATGCCCGATCCCGGTATCCATATGATAGGGACGCGCCAGCACCAGAATGCAGGGTTTCTGATTCGTCGCGCACCAGGTCAGGATGTCGCGGCTCTGTTGCCTGGCTTTGTCGGTGAAGGCATCGAGGGCCGCGAATCCGGCCTTCACCGCGCGCTCGGTTTCTTCCAGTTCGAGATTAAAAACATCTTTAAGCGAAGTGTGAAGCTGCTCGGTCACCATGTGCCGGTCGCCCAGGCTGACGAACGGCGAAGAATAAACGATGCCAGCCTCGCCAAAAACATCACGCTCCTTGAGAAATCCCGCCTTGATGTTTTCCGGCCCCGCCATCACGCGCGTGCAAGTCACCGTATCGACCACATGCCCGTACAGAATCGAAGGCAGCGAGTGAATCATCGGGCTCAGCAGAACGTTGATCTTCTTCTTTTGTCCAAACACCAGTTCGCCGTAGTGCCCGCTGATGCACTTCACCGGATAGCAGCAATCCACCGTGCCGCGGCCCTTGCCAAACTCGCGCCCCTGTTCTTCGGAAGTATCGGAGCTGAACACAATGTTCTCCGACTCAATGCCGATGTCTCTCAGGAAGCCCACCCAGAACTGGTGAGTCGTCCAGACATTCAGCACCTTCGGAATCCCGACCCGCACCTGCGACCGGTCTTTAGTCTGCGGTAGCGACGCGACGGAACGCTTCTTTGCGGACCAGATCGGCAACGTTGGGAAACGCATTCTTGGTTTTCTCCATCCCAATCTTGATGACTTTCATTTCGTTCAAATCTTCCACCAAACCCTTGGGGCAAGAGTTGTTCACAATCACCCGCTCCCAACCTTTTTCCAGCGGAACCTTGCTCCACTCCCGGCCTTTTCCGCCGTCCAGTTCCACGTCGATGAAACTGCGCTGGCACGTCACCGGGCACCAGTGACAGACAGTATCGACGGAGGTCGCTGTCTTATAGGTCAGTCTTTCGATAGCATCAAACCCGCGGAACTTGCTCTGTCCGCCCGCGTCCCACCAATCGAGCGCGACCAAGGCCGCGCCAATCGCGCCCGCTTCGCCCGAATAAGGATGCACCACTACGTCGGCATCCGGAACTTTTTTCAGAATGAAGTCGACCTGCGTCTTCACCACGGCCAAGTTCTTGTGTGTCCCGCCCTGCAGAATATATTTCTTGCCGACCGAGGTCAGATTGTTCAGACCGCCAGCGTAGATCCAAACATTCAGCGGGAGAATCGCGCACAAGCCAGCCAGGATTTCTTCCGCCTGCCAGCCTTTGCGCTGTTGATTAACGATGTCGCTCTGCAGAAATACTCCGCAGCCCATCGAGAGTTGCGGCATGGACTGCGCCTTGAAGGCACGATCGGCCATTTCGTTCATCGGAATGCTGAAGCGCTCGGCGATTCCCTGAAGAAACGCACCGTTGCCCGACGAGCACTGCGAGTTCAAGCGGAAATCCGTGACCGCCCCGTTGTTAAGGAGCATGATCTTGACGTCCACTCCACCCACATCGCAAATGCAATCCGCGTCGGGAAAATAGTGCAGGCCGGCGCTGGCATGAGCGATGGTCTCGACCACGGGACAATCCGCGCCGAGAATATCTTTCAGCAAATCCTTGCCGTAGCCGGTGATTCCGAGCCCCAGGATTTCGCCATCCCCGATGGCCTCGCGAAGCTGGCGGAACAAACTTTTCGCATCTTCGATGGGGTTGCCTTTGCTCAGCGCATAGCACGAGAAAAG
>DATHQJ010000293.1:0-5536 GCA_035482825.1 Binatus sp. (SeqCode)
GGTCGCCGGCTTCCCACCCGTTAGGCCTACGACCAAAGAGTATAACTCCCGTGCGCACAAGCACTTCGGGAGCTGGAAAGGGCGATGCTATAATCGGCTCACCGAAAGCTTTTTTGTACATCAAGCGAATTTTCCGCTGCCAAACCCTTGTCGTGACTCTGGCAAGTGGCGGGAAAACCGCTCGTCCGGCGAAGACTGCAATTAAGAAGGATCATCTCGTGAGGATTATCGAATGAGACGCCTGAGGCGCCCGGCACTGCTGCTGCTGCTGGTCGCGGCTGTAACTCTCCCCGCCATCGCCGACAAAGCCAAAGATCTGTACGCCAAGGGTCAGGATGCCGAGGCTCGCCAGAAATATGTGGCAGCCTACGAGTTTTTCAAGCAGGCCTATGACCTCAGGCCCAAAGATCTGCGCTATCGCGCCGCCTTCGAACGCTTGCGCTTCGAGGCTGCCGCCACAATTGTTCACGACGGACAGAAACTGCGCGAAGATGGCAAGCTCGACGAAGCCGTGGCTGAGTTCCAGAAGGCGCTGGCCATCGATCCGTCGCTGTTCATCGCCAAGCAGGAACTCAACCGCACGCAGAAGATGATCAGCGACCAGCGCAATCCGGAGCCGCAGGCCGCCGGACCGCCCGCCGGGCTGGAGCGCAGAGTGCACGACGCGGCCGGGCCGGTCGAACTTGGTCCCATCTCGAACATCCCCATCACGGTCAAGATCACCGACAAGTCCGATACCGTCTTCCGGACCATCGGCCAACTGGCCGGAATCAACGTGCTATTCGACCCGGAATACACTCCCCGGCAGATCAAGGTTGAGTTGACCGGAGTCACGCTGGAGGAGGCGCTGGAAATCACCGCGCTGGAGTCAAAAACCTTCTGGCGGCCGGTCACGCTGAATACGATTTTCGTGGCGGCAGACAATCCGGCGAAGCGCAAGGAACTGGAACAGAGCGTCCTCAAGACTTTTTATTTGACGAATCTCTCCGCGCCCACTGAACTGCAGGATGTGGTGAACGCGATTCGCGCCGTGCTGGATGTGCAGCGCGTGCAGCAGTTGCTCTCACAGAATGCCCTGGTGGTGCGCGGCACTCCCGATCAGATCGCGCTGGCGGAAAAGTTGGTGGAGGATCTGGACAAGGCGCGCCCGGAAGTGATCATCGATATCGCGGTAATGCAGATCAGCAAAGACAAGTCACGCACCCTGGGATTCAATCCGCCCACCAGCGCCACGGTTACGCTGCAGGACAATATCAACACCACTTCGACCACCACCACCACAGGAACCACGACTCCCACGTCAGGCACCAGTGGCATCAACCTCAACACGTTGGGCAGCCTGACCGCTCAAAACTTCCAGGTTTCGATTCCGTCGGCGAACTTGTCGGCCGTGATGGGAGATAGCGATACCAAGCTGATCCAGAATCCGCAGGTTCGCTCCCTCGACGGACAGAAGGCATCGCTCAAGATCGGCGAACGCATCCCGATCGCGACCGGTTCTTTCCAGCCCGGCATTGGCGGCGTTGGCATCAACCCGCTGGTAAATACGCAGTTTCAATATCAGGATGTGGGCGTAAACATTGAGGTCACGCCCCACGTACACTCGAGCCGCGAGGTCAGCCTGAAGATCACCATGGAAATCTCGTCCGTGACCGGACAGGCGAGCATCGGCGGCATCACTCAGCCCATCATCGGACAGAAAAAAGTTGACCTGGGCGAAATTCGCCTGCGGGACGGAGAGTCCAGTCTGATCGGCGGGATTCTGGACGATTCGCAAACCAGGTCCCTGAGTGGGATACCGGGGCTGGCACAGATTCCAATCCTCAAATACCTCTTCGGACAGACCACGACTGATCACTCCGAGGATGAGACTGTCTTCGCCATCACTCCGCACGTCATCCGTGGGACCGAGGTAAGCGAAATTAACCAGCGGGCGATTGACATCGGCACCGCCAACACGATCCAAATGCGTTATGTGAACCATCCCCAGGCCGCTCCGGCAGCGACGCAGCCACCCGCCGGACAGACTCCGGCAGGTCAAGCTCCGGCGGGCCAGGCTCCGGCAAGTCAGCCGCCGACAGGTCAGGCACCGCCTCCGAACTCTGCCGCTAACCCGACCCCCAGTTTCCTGTTCGATCCGCCAACCATTCAGGCGGCAAAGGGCAACACATTTGTGGTGAACCTGCTGCTCTCCGGCGCACAGAACGTGCATTCCGTGCCGGTGCAGTTGAACTATGACCCGAAAATGCTGCAACTGGTGAACATCTCCAATGGCGGCTTCCTTTCGCAGGATGGCCAGATTGTCACATTGGCGCATCGCGAGGATGAAATGGTAGGCCAGTCGCAGATTACGGCCTCCCGGCCGCCAGGCGCCGGTGGAGTTTCCGGCCAGGGTGCGGTGGTGACCATCACATTCCAGGCAAAAGCCGATGGACAAACTCCGCTGACCATCACTCGCGGCGGCGCGCGCGATCCCGGCTTGCAGGCGATTACGGTCAACGGAGCGCAGGCGTCGGTGACGATCCAGTAGACGATCTAGTAGACGAACTCGTAGAGATGAGACGATGACAGTTAAATTCCAACGCGGGCCCAGTGTAAAGCCGGCGCGCGGTTTTACTTTGCTCGAGCTGATTATCGCGGCGACCATCCTGTCGGTGCTCACGCTGATGGCGCTGCCCTTGGCGCGCATCACCATTCAGCGCGAAAAGGAAAAGGAACTCCATAAAGCCTTGTGGGACATGCGCGACGCCATCGACCGCTACAAGGACGCCGCCGACCGGAACATGTTTGTGACCAAAGTGGACAGCGGCGGCTATCCGCCCGATCTGGAGGAACTGGTCAAGGGAATCGAAGCTCAGGGCGGCAAGAAAATCCGCTTCCTCCGTTCTATCCCTACCGACCCCATGACCAAGAGTAAGGAGTGGGGCATGCGCTCGATGCAGGACGATCCCGACTCCAGCTCGTGGGGCGGACAAAGCGTGTTCGACGTCTACACCAAATCGGAAGGCACCGCGCTCGACGGAACGAAATACAAGGACTGGTAAATGCTTGGGGGCGTGAACAGTTTGGGGCGAAGCAGAGACAACGTTTTCGGCTACGGACCAAGATCGGTGCGCAGACTCGTCCGCGGTCGACGCTGGAACAATGCCCTGCGGAATAATGCCCGCGGCTTTACCCTGCTGGAGATGATGATCGTGATCAGCATCATCATCATCCTGATGGCGATCGCGATTCCCAATTACAACCGCACCGTCATCCAGTCGCGCGAGTCCGTTCTGCGATCCAACCTGAGCACTCTGCGCAGCGTCATCTCACAATACACCCTCGACAAACAGAAAGCCCCGCAGGGGCTCGACGATCTGGTCCAGGCGGGCTACCTGCGCCAGATTCCCGTGGATCCCATGACCAAAGAAACCAACTGGGAAGTGGTGCAGGAAGATGTGCTGATGGCGGTGGACCAGCAGGAACCCGGGATTGTTGATGTACACTCGGCCTCGAGCGGCGTCGCCAGCGACGGCACGTCCTACAGCACCTGGTGATATTCAGTGCGTCGCTTTCATCTGGCTTTTCCTGTGGGGCGGACACTCTTGTCGGACGCTTCTGACTCTTGCCGAATCCACCGCATCGCTCGCCCCTTGTCATCCTGAGCGTAGTAGGCCAATCCGCGAAGCGGATGGGCATACGGAGTCGAAGGACCCCTAGCACCATGCGAACGACGGCGGGTGCCTCAAGGCATTCGTACCATTGATCTCAACCCGCTTGGTCGCCGACTGAGACCACCCATCTCTCGCGTTTTTCGAAAGACTACAGACCTCGCCCCCATACTCCGCGGATTAGGCCCAACTTTTTCCACAGCCTTCCACAAAAAGATTCCCCATTCCTGTGACGAACAACCTTTACCGAGAATATTAAATAGCGCAAACTCCAGAGATGCGCGGGAGCTCCACCAACAACTTCATCACCACCGGTCGACTGAACCGCTCCATCTCCGCAGCTAACTCCTTACTCCAGAATATTTTGGCTGTAAGTCCTTTCGACTCAACATTTTGCCCCAGCCTAGGCATACCCTGCATTCGCAAATCATGTGAAATGAATACCTTAGGGAGAATGGCGAAAAAAATATTGAAGGCATATACCCCCAACGATTCTGGCCGCGACCGCCAAGCGTCGCAGGTTGTCCACAGTTGCGCGCAAGAAGTAACATCTAGGGATGCCTGTTGAAACCGAAATCAAAACCCCGGCGTCGATTCGCGCGCCGCGCGGCAACTCCATCACCTGCAAAGGCTGGCAGCAGGAAGCCGCCATGCGCATGCTGATGAACAATCTGGACGCGGAAGTCGCCGAGCGTCCGCAGGACCTCGTCGTCTACGGCGGAACCGGCCGCGCTGCGCGGAGTTGGGAAGCCTACCACGCCATTGTCGAGAGCCTGAAGAAACTCGACAACGACGAAACTCTACTGGTGCAATCGGGCAAGCCAGTAGGCGTATTCAAGACGCACCAGCACGCACCGCGAGTGCTGATTGCGAACTCGAATCTCGTAGGCCATTGGTCGAACTGGGAAAAGTTCAACGAGCTGGAACGCGCGGGCCTGATGATGTACGGGCAGATGACCGCCGGTTCGTGGATTTATATCGGCTCGCAAGGAATCGTACAGGGCACGTTCGAAACTTTTTCGGCGGCCGGCGAAAAGCATTTCGGCGGCGACCTTGCAGGCAAGCTGATCGTCAGCGGCGGGATGGGCGGCATGGGCGGAGCCCAGCCCCTGGCCGCGACCATGACGGGCGCGGCTTTTCTTGGCATTGACGTCGATCCTGAGCGCATCAAGAAGCGCCTGAAGACGGGCTATTGCGACTTCATGGTCACCACGCTCGACGAAGCACTGCGCATTCTGAAGAATGCGATTCGCAAGAAGGAAAATGTTTCAGTCGGCCTGGTGGGAAATTGCGCCGACATCATTCCGGAAATGGCCGAGCGCGGCGTTGTCCCTGACATTCTGACGGACCAGACTTCAGCCCACGATCCGCTGAACGGATACGTGCCGAACGGCATGAGCTTCGAGCAGGCGCTGGAACTGCGCCAACGCGATCCCAAGGCGTATCAGGAAAAGTCGCTCGATGCCATGGCGCGGCACGTGGAAGGCATGCTGCGCCTGCAGAAGATGGGCTCGGTCACGTTCGACTACGGAAATAATATTCGCACCTTCGCCTTTCAGCGCGGCGTGAAGAATGCCTACGACTTCCCCGGATTCGTGCCTGCCTACATTCGCCCGTTATTTTGCGAAGGCCGCGGACCGTTCCGCTGGGTAGCGCTGTCGGGCGAAGCATCGGACATTCACGTAACGGACAATCTCGTGCTGGAATTGTTCCCAGACAACCGCATTTTGCGGCGCTGGATTGACCTGGCGCGCAAGCGCATCAAGTTCCAGGGACTGCCGGCGCGCATCTGCTGGCTGGGTTACGGCGAGCGCGCACAGTTCGGCCTGGCCATGAATGATCTGGTGAAGAAGGGAAAGATCAAAGCGCCGATCGTAATTGGC
>DATHQJ010000294.1:0-4024 GCA_035482825.1 Binatus sp. (SeqCode)
TTGCATGCTTCTCCGCGGCGAACGCGAAGGCGCGCAAGAAGCGCGGGCCAAGCATTACCGACTTCTTCGACAGATGTGAAGATTTACGCATGTAGAGACTCAAAACCTCGCCACCATTCTTGTCATCCTGAGGGGCGCGCCCTTTGCGTCCCGAAGGATCTATGCAATCTGCCTGCGGCATCGGAGCTTTCCGCGAGTTGCATAGGTCCTTCGGCTCGCAAAAAGCGCGGGCCTCAGGATGACAAAGGTTCACGAACGCTACTGCTTCTCCCCGCGCCGCGCCAGCAGATAAGCGCGAATGAACGGCTGCAGATCGCCGTCGAGCACGCGGTCGACGTCACCAACTTCAGTCTTCGTACGGTGATCCTTGATCATGCGATAAGGCTGCAGCACGTACGAGCGAATCTGCGACCCGAATTCAATGTCGAGCTTGGAGTCTTCAATCTTCTTGGTGGCGGCGCGCTTTTTTTCCATCTCGAATTCGTAGAGCTTCGAACGCAGCATGCTCATGGCGCGCTCTTTGTTCTTGTGCTGCGAGCGCTCGTTCTGGCAGTTGGCGACCAGACCCGTCGCGATGTGGGTGATGCGCACGGCGGAGTCTGTGGTGTTCACGTGCTGTCCGCCCTTGCCACTGGAACGGTAAGTATCGATGCGGATGTCTTCGGGCTTGATGACGATCTCAATGCTCTCGTCGATTTCCGGGGAAACATACACGCTGGCGAAGGAAGTATGCCGCCGCTTGGCTTGATCGAAGGGCGAGATGCGCACCAGGCGGTGCACCCCGATTTCGCTCTGCAGAAGTCCGAAGGCATATTCGCCGTTCACCGCGAAGGTCGCTGACTTGAGTCCCGCTTCTTCGCCGGGCTGGTAGTCGTAGAGCACAGTCTCAAACCCGCGCCGCTCGGCCCATCTCAGGTACATACGGAGAAGCATGTCAGCCCAGTCCTGCGACTCAGTGCCGCCGGCTCCAGGATGAATGGTGACGATGGCGTTGCGCGCATCGTTCTCGCCGGAGAGCAGCGTTTCGGTTTCGAGGCGGTCGAGCACGTCGCGCAGTGCGCCGATTTCGCGCTGAAGGTCGGCGTCGACATTCTCGCCTTCTTTGGATAAGTCGAAGTAGGCGGTGATATCTTCGCTGCGGCGCGCCAGATCGGTGTCGGCGGTGAGCACGCGCTCCAGGCGCTTCTTTTCGCGCATTACCTGCTGCGAGCGCTGTGGATTCGACCACAGATTCGGGTCGGCGGACTGCTTTTCAATTTCGGCTAGTTGCGGACGGACCTTCTCCGCGTCAAAGATACTCCCGAAGTTCGTGGACCTTCTTACTGAGTTTTTCGTATTCCAGAATGAGTTCTTGATTCATGAGGACGGATCAGCCTTTGGTTTGTTCAAAAATGCAAAGCGCGTGAGCAGCGCTCCCAATGAAATTATCGCACACCCAAATGCGAACCAGTCGCCGTGGCGCGAGTAGAAGGTGGTTACGGAAGTGAGTGCATAGGGCGCAAGCAGCGTCGTCCGTTGCTTGCGCGGGATTTGCGCCACCACTCGTCCCCAGGGATCGATGGATGCGGTGACGCCGGTGTCGGTCGCACTCAGCAGCCAGCGATTGTTCTCGATGGCGCGCATGCGGGTTTGATTCAAATGCTGCGCATAGGCGCCGCTGTCGCCGTACCATCCGTCATTGGATATGTTGACGAACACCTGCGCGCCCTGGTCGGCGAACTGGCGCACCTCATCGGGAAATATGGATTCGTAGCAGATGAATAGACCAAGACGCTGATCGCCCGCGTCCAGCGGCTGGCGCGACGCGCCTGGCTGAAACTCTCCCACTTCTTTGGTCAAGCCTCCGGCGAAGGAAAATACGCTGGGAAACGGCAGATACTCTCCGAACGGCACCAAGTGAATTTTGTCATAGCGCGCCGTCCACTCGCCCCGCGGACTGATCAACGCTGCGGAGTTGAACAGGGGCCCGGTCTGTCGACCCGAGCTCGCAGCGGGCGATGTTCCAATGACTCCGACCACGGTCCAGGAGTTAGTGTCGCGAGCCATCGCGCTCACTGTGTCGCGAAAGGCTGCGTCATTGGTAAGAAATGGCGCTGGCGACTCTGGCCAGACCACCAGATCGACTTTCACGCCCGCACTGCCGGCCGCCGACTTCCCGGTGATTTCGGTTAATTCATTCAACGTCTGGCGCAGATAAGCCGGGGACCAGTCGACGGAGACCGGAATATTCTGCTGCACCAGGAGCGCGGCGTGATCCGCTTTGGCCGGCGGAGCGTCGACCAGTCTCCCTGCCTGCAGGACGGCAGCCGCCGCCAGAGCCGCCGCCAGCAGGGCGAAGCGCTTTCTCCGCGGAACCAGAAACGCCGCCGCCAGCGCGACGTTCACCAGCGCAATCTCGAATGAGATGCCGTACACCCCCGTCGACGCAGCAATGCGGCACAGCGCAAGGTTGTCGACCTGGGCGATTCCCAGCAGGTTCCACGGATATCCCGTCACCCGGGTGCGCGCCAATTCCACTGCAACCCACAGGAATGGAGCGATCACCAGCGGCCGCCGGAAGTCGCGGCCCGACCCGGCCAGCAGGCTGACCAGCAGTCCGAACAGCCCGTGATACAGCCCGAGATAGCAGGAGAAGAGAAATAGCGCGCCCAGTGCCTCGGGTGCGCTGAGGCCGCCGTACTGCCGCATGGTGTCGTAAATCCAATAGCACGTGCCGGCGTACCAGATGATTCCGCACACGTAGCCCAGCAGAAATCCCTGCCAGGGAGTGGCGGGGCGGAGTCGGGCGGAACCGGCAACCTCGAGGCCGTCCGCCGGACGCGCCCGCAGCAGCGCCACCAGCAGCGGAGCCAGCGCGAACCACGACAGAACATAAACCCCGGGAAGAGGAAAGATGATGACCTGAAGAATGGCCGATAGAACGACCAACAGCCAGGCGCTGAAATGAATTTGCCGCACCAGAAAGGATAACAAAAACAGCTCTTAGCTCTTAGCTCTGTTCGTCGACCATGTGTGCAGTGAGAGCCAGGCGAACGAAATTCACAATTTCCGGAGTAATGTATTCCGGCGGCGTGATGCGGAAGACTGGGCGCTCCGCTACCGGCTTCAACGAAACGGCTTGCCATGCCGGGCTGCCGGAAACCTCGTGCAGGATCACCGCGCTGGCGCGGTCGAGGAATTCGCGGGCAGAGTTTTTGAAGTCAGCGGTGGAGGGGTCGAGCACCGTCAGGTACAAGTCTGGCCGCAGAAATTTCAATACGCTATTCGATTCGATGATGATGTTGGCCGCGCCCTCCAGGCGCTTCCGCAAGGCGGGCATCGCCTCGGCCAGCCGTCCCTGTTCGGTTCGTGCCCACAACACGCGCACCGCTCCCGCCACCAGGAATCGCGAAGTATCCGACTCGCCGGACCGGTCTCGCTCTTCAGAAATCGCCCATGAATGGTCAGCGGTGGCGCAGTCGCAGGCCTCGCCGTTGGCAGAACAAATGCCATGGCCGTGCTGCGTAATCTTCACTGCGGTCCAATCGAACTCCGGCAGCGCCGAGATCAATCCTGCGACGACGCTGGTCTTGCCCACGCTCCGCGAATGTCCGCCAATGATGACAATAGCCATAAATTCGGCTTCCGGCTTCCGCTATCCGGCTGCCGGGTACTGGTGGAAAAATCCGGCAGCCGGAAGCCGGAAGCCGGCTTACTTTTTTGCCAGCCGCGCCAGAGTTGCCAGTTGCTTCAGATACTCCCGCACCGGTTGCGCCGGAGTTCCCCAGAAGGCGACGCCCTTGCCGCGCAAGACTTTGTTGGGCAGCACGCCGCCCTGACCACCCAGCATGACTCCCGCTTCGATGCGAGCGTGTTCGCCAATCCCGACCTGCCCGCCCAGCACCACGCCGTTCTCGATCACGATGCTCCCCGAAAGCCCGGTCTGCGCCGCAATCACCACGTCTTCGCCGATCTGGCAGTTATGTCCGATGTGCACCAGGTTGTCGATCTTCGTGCCGCGCCCGATCCGGGTTTCGTCGAGCGC
>DATHQJ010000295.1:0-8441 GCA_035482825.1 Binatus sp. (SeqCode)
GATCAGCGTGGAAGCGGGCGGCAAGAAGCTGATCCAGATCACCGACAATGGATGCGGCATGGTGCGCGACGACGCCATGCTGGCCTTCGAACGCCATGCGACCTCGAAGATCAAGAACACGGAAGATTTGTTAAGCATCGCAACCCTGGGATTTCGCGGGGAGGCGCTGCCTTCGATTGCGTCGGTATCGCGCCTGCACCTCGAAACTCGCGCGGAAGAAGAAGCTGCGGGCACGGTGGTCGAGATCAACGGCGGCAAGATTGCTCGCGTGGAAGAGGCCGGTCTGCCGCTGGGGACTTCGATCACGGTGCGTGATCTTTTCTTCAATACTCCGGCACGCAAGAAATTTCTGAAAGCGGAGTCGACCGAGCTATCGCACATTGCGTCGCTGGTCACGCATTATGCACTGGCGCATCCCGACAAGCACTTCGAGTTGCACTCGGCGACGAACGCGATGCTGGTTGCGCCTCCAGTGGCGGGCTACAGCGAGCGCGTGTACCAGGTCTTTGGCAAAGAAACGCTGGACCAGTTGATTCCCGTGGCCTCGCGGCAGGCGCTGGAGCACGTGGGATTGCCGCAGCCGCCGCCGTGGCGGAGGAAGGAAGAAGACTCGGAAGGCGAGGTGATGGACAAAAATCCCGGCGAAATGCGTATTCACGGCTTCGTCTCGAAGCCCGAAATCCAGAAGTTGAACCGCAATTCGATTTTCGTCTTCGTGAACGGCCGCACCATTCGCGACCGCCTGATCCAGCATGCGCTGACCGAGGCTTACCGCAACATTATTCCGCCGACGGTGCATCCCGTGGTGCTGCTGTTTCTGGAATTGCCGGCGGGCGAGGTGGATGTGAATGTGCATCCCTCGAAAACCGAAGTGCGCTTCCGCCAGCAGAGCGTGATGCACGATTTTGTACGCGACTCGGTGCGTGCGGCGTTGATGAAGGCGCGTCCTGTGCCGCAGTTTGTGACCGAGATGCGGGCGCACGCCACCGCAAGCCAGGCGCTGACCTCAGGTGGTTTGACCCCGGGGGCGATGACTCCCGGGGTACTCACATCCGGTGCGGCGTGGGACCGGGCCGATGGCGCGGCTTCTGCGACGGAATTCCCACCCCACGTCTCAGGCGAGGCAAATGGATTTGCTTTGCAGGCTCCGGTCCAGCCTCCGATCTCACAGCGATTTCAGTTTGAGGGTGGAATCGCCGTGGAGGCGAATGCAGCAGTTTCCTTGGACCGCCGGACGGACGCGATTCCGGATAACGGTTGCGCCCCGGCGCTCGAGGTGCGCGAAGAAGAACCGACGCTGTCGTCGCTGGGCACACTCCGCCCGCTGGGGCAGATTCGAAACTCCTTCATCCTGGCGGTGAACGAAGACGGCCTGTGGATTGTCGATCAGCACGTCGCCCATGAGCGCGTGTTGTTTGAACGCGTGCTGAAGCAGCGGGCGGCGCAAAAAGTCGAGAGCCAGCGCTTGTTGATGCCCATCGTGCTGGAACTGTCTCCAGCGCAGCAGGCCGCCTTTTCAGAGATCGCGGACGAACTGCAGCACAACGGGTTCGAGGCCGAACCCTTCGGCGCGCGCAGCGTAGCGGTGAAAGTCGCACCCGCAGGCGTGGAGGCATCAGCGGTCGAGCACATGCTGCACGAACTGCTCGATCAATTTTCCCGCGAGGAGCAATCGCTGAATCTGGAAAAGATCCGCGCCCGCATCGCAGCCTCCATCGCCTGCCACGCCGCCATCAAAGTAAACATGCCGCTGGAGCAGAACAAAATGGAGTGGCTGCTCACCGAACTAGCCAAAACCGACCATCCATACTCATGCCCGCACGGACGCCCAGTCGTGCTACGGTACTCTATGAAGGACATTCAGAAGGCGTTCAAGAGAATCTAGCCGGTAGCTGTCAGCTCTCAGCTATCAGCTCTCAGTGAGTGCGATTTTGTTTTGGCTGAAAGCTGACGGCTGATAGCTGACAGCTTCTTTATGACTGATCTCGAACTTCAACAACTCCGCCGCGAAAAGTGGCGCCTCGATGGCAAGCCCATCCGGACGATCGAGCAGGCGCGTGCCTTTTTGGAGGAGGTCGGATTCTGCCTGATGTATCCCAAGCGGCCCGCTCTGCTGGTGCCGACGTTCATTGGCGCGTTCGTCGGATCAGGGGATCGGTTGCCGGGATGGCAGCATGCGTTCAAAGATCCGCGGGCGGCCGAGGCAACGGAATTGATGGTGCGGTTGCTGCGCGAGCGCGCGGCGTTTGAGGCCAATCTGTTCGACGAGAACAACGGGTTCCTGGTGTCGGCATCGGCCTTCCCTTATTTTTATGCGTTGATCGGCGAACGCAATCCGAAACAGGCGCCGAAGGCGGGATCGCGCTCCGCGTATTCCGCACTGGCCTGCGATGCGTTTGAGTTGATCACGCGCCAGGGGCCGATCTCAAAACAGAAAATGCAGGAAGTGCTGGGCGGCAGCGTGTCCTTCCCCGCGCTCGATGGAGCGCTCGGCGAGTTGTGGTCAAAGCTGCGCATCACGCGCGTCGACTACAAGGCCAGTGAAGGCTCGGTGTGGGATGTGCTCTATCGCTGGGCGCCGGACGCGGTAAAAGAGGGCGTGGGATTGTCGGTGCAGGAGGCGCTCACTGCGCTGCTGTCGAAATATCTGGACTGCGTGATCGCGATCGAACAAGCCGACCTGGAAATATTCTTCGGAAACTTCATCGCGCGCTCGAAGGTGAAGGATGCGGTTAATGCATTGCTGGCCGCGCGGGAGTTGAGTTTCATCCACGTGAGTGGGCGCTCGATGCTGCAGATCACGCCAGAGAAAGTCGCGGTGGCGCCGGTGGTGCTGCCGGCGCTCAATCGGCGGCCCACGCCCCGGCCAGCGGGAACGCGACCGCGGGGGCTGAAGCCCGCCATGGGCCCGCGCGCGCCGCGGCGCTGAAAGCGCCGCTCTTCCACGGTGGTGCAATCGTTCACGATGTTTTCCAGCTACGTTCGTGCAAATCCGCAAATCAATGTCCGCTGATCCCGATTCCAAACTCTACCGCGGGCGCCTCGCGCCTTCGCCGACAGGGCTGCTGCATCTCGGTCATGCGCGCACCTTTTGGATCGCAGCGCAACGCGCGCGAGAAAATCATGGGCAGCTGATTTTGCGCAACGAAGATTTAGATTCGCAGCGCTGCCGGCCGGAGTTTGTTCGGGCGATGTTCGAGGATTTGCGCTGGCTGGGGATGGAATGGAGCGAGGGGCCGGACTGTGGCGGGGAGATGGGTCCGTACACGCAGAGCGAGCGTCGGAAACATTATCTTCGCGCCTGGGAGACGCTGCGAGAGCGCGGGATGATTTATCCGTGTACGTGCTCGCGGAAGGATGTGGGGATGGCGGCGGGCGCGCCGAACGACGTGGATGATGAGCCGGTTTATCCGGGCAGGTGCCGGCCCGAGCTTTCGGCTGCCGTGCCCGGGGCCGCTCGCCTTCGGCCTCGCGGGACAGCCGAGGCGGCCGTCGCCACATGGGCACAGGAGCTGCCCGCCGAACCCGGCGGCGCGAACTGGCGGTTTCGCGTTCCTGACGGCGAAGAGATTTGTTTTACCGATCTGCACCTGGGACCGCAGCAGTTTGTTGCGGGGCGCGACTTTGGCGATTTTATTGTTTGGCGGCGCGACGATGTGCCGGCGTATCAGTTGGCCGTCGTGGTCGACGACGCGGCCATGCGCATCACGGAGGTAGTGCGGGGGGCGGACTTGCTGAAGTCCACGGCGCGGCAGTTGCTTTTGTTTCGGGCGCTGGGTTCGACCGCTCCGGATTATTATCACTGCGATCTGGTGCGCGACGAGGCCGGAGTGCGACTGGCGAAGCGGCATGATGCGCTGAGCATTCGAAAACTGCGTGAGTTGGGATGGACGCCGGAGCAAGTGCGGACGAGCGCAGGCCTCAGCGGCTAAAGCCGCCGAAAGTGGTGGCACATTACGGCACGGCTGAAGCCGTGCCCTTCCCAACACTTTCCGAACCAGCGTGTACAATCTTTAACTTCGCACTATTCACGATTCATGATTCGCAACAGATGACCGACGGCGCAAAAGACGAGCAGTCTTCCCGCAAGCTGACCATCGCCATTGACGGCCCGGCCGGCGCCGGGAAGAGCACGATCGCCTCGCGGTTGGCGCGCAAACTCGGCTACATCAACCTGGAGAGCGGCGCGATGTACCGCGCGCTGGCGCTGAAAGCAATCGACCGCGACGCTTCGTTTGACGACGAAGATGCGCTGGTGAAGCTGGCCGAACACTCGCGCATTCAACTCGAGCCGACGATCGGCGGCAACCGCACGCTCCTCGATGGCCGCGACGTGTCGGCGCGCATTCGCGAACGCGATGTGTCGGAAGGCGCGTCGCGCGTCTCGGTGCATCCCCGCGTTCGGGAGTGGATGGTGGCGCGGCAACGCGAAATGGGCGCGGGCGGCGGGGTGGTGATGGAAGGGCGCGACATTGGAACACAAGTCTTTCCGCACGCCGATCTGAAAATTTTTCTGGACGCCGATCCAGTGGTGCGCGAGCAGCGCCGCATGGAGCAACAGAAGATCAAAGGCGAAGTGGCAGCGAACGTGGCCGCGGACCTGCGTGAACGCGACAAGCGGGATCGGACGAGGGCAGCATCTCCGCTGGTGGCGGCAGGGGATGCGGTGTTGATCGATTCGAGTGCGTTGAGTGAGGATGAGGTGCTGACGCGAGTGGAAGGACTGGTAGAGGAGAAGCTCGGCAACTCGGAAGTACACTAAACATCCCCACTTCTCGCAAAGGCAGCGAGAAATGGGGCACCCCATCTCTGGAACCCCGTCTCCGGCACCCCATCCCCATTATTTACTCAGATCAGAATTGCTAATCGGCGTTCTCAGTTCTCTGTCGGCTCGACTTTTACTTTCGGCGCCGGCAGAGCTTTCCCAGCCTTGGGATTCGGCGGCTCCGGTGGTTTGGGCGGCGTCGAACTGGCCTTGCGAATCTCGATGCCGTCGTGCTCGTTGTTGAGCACGATGTGCGACAAAGCGTTGCCCACGCTGCCGCTGGCTTTGGCTTGGTGCTCGTCGTTATTCACTTTCAGTTCCGGGAATTCCGACTGAATCTCGCCGTCGCGCGTCTGCGCATCCAGGCGGAAGCCGGCCTTATCGGGCAGGCTCAGTTGAATGTCGCCATTGCGGCTGTCGATCTGCACATTGCCCAGCGTGCGCATGCCCACTTCGATCGCGCCATTGTCATCCTGCAGGCGAACGTCGCCGGAGACTTCTTCCAGGCGAATGTTCTTCGAGCGCGTGGTCAGATGTAACGGGCCGGTGATCTGCTCAGCGTGAAGCTCGTCGGAATCGAGATCGAGCGAACCCTCGATGCGCGAGAATTCCATGTCGGTGCGTGAAGACTTGAAGGTCACGGTCTTGGTGATGCGCGACAGTTTCACGCTTTCCGAAAAGTCGCCGTCGAGTTGCACCGCGCCCTTCACGTCGGAGACGGAGACTTCGTTCACCCGGCCTTCGACATGCACGTCGCCCGCGACCTGCTCGATTTTCACCGAGCCTTTTTCCTGACTGACCTTGACGTCGCCGTTCACATCTTCGACCGTAGTATCGGAATGCTGGGCGGAGATATCGATCGTGCCATCGCGGCCGACGAGATTCACATCGCCGCGGCGCGACGTAATCGCGACCGGCACTTTACGCGGCACGGAAACGTCGAGATCGACTTCGATGGAGTGATCCCCCGCGCCTTCAGCCGTGGCGTTGAGCGTAACTAACCCGCCGATGGTGGTAATGGTGGGCTTGGTCTCGCTGTTGTACTTGTCGGCGTCGCCCTGATTCTCGGCGCCCACCCGCTTGCGGACGACCACGGTGATCTTGTTGTCGTCAGAGGCGTGCACGCTGATCGCGCCCCGTGTGTCGATGATCTTCAGGCTGGCTCCCGCGGGGAAGCTCTGCTCGAGATGATCGTTGAAGTTGTAGCTCTGCCCGAAAATATCGTTGAAGTCGGAGTCGTCCATGTTGATCTGGTCGCGGATGCCAGACCAGTTAACGCGTTCGATCTGCGTGGCGATCAGACCGAAGACCACGATGGTGACGACCAGGAAGATTCCTCCCGCGCCAATTCCAGGGGCTCGAACGCCTTCGCGCTGGGCGCGCTGGTGCTCGACCAGTTTGATGAGGCCCCAGATGATCAGCAGCACGGGCCAGTAGTTGGCAAACAGATGCGCCAAACGTCCCAGGGACAAGACGTGCATGGTGCCAAGCAGGCAGACCGTGCCGATCACGATCAGGACGAACGGTCCTGAGAGTGAGCGGCGTCGCTGCGGCGGCAAAGGCGGAAGCGGCGAGAATGCCGGTGGCGTGGCTGGGTTCGGCGTGTATTGGCTAGACATTTTTCACCTCGCCAGAAGAAGGCGGCTCCGTGCTCTGCCCAGAACTTTGCTGCGAACCCTGCCCGGAACTCTGCACACCGGTTGGCACTGCCGGGGGCGGCGGAATGTTGGGCGGATAGCCCGACGGTCCCAGTGGCCGCGGGCCGATGTGCCCGTCGGACGAAGCATTGCTCTGCATCAGCTTGACCACTCCAATCACCAGCAGAATAGCGGGCCATGTTCGATGAAATTCGAACCTCCCAACGTTGTCGAGCAGGAAGAGAACGCCCACCGTGACCAGGATCGCCGGCCCCATGACTTTACGGGTGCGGCAATGTTCGCAGACGCAGTAGGGGCGATAATTTCCCAGCAGTCCCCATTGTTTGGCAAAGAGCCACACTCCCAGCACGATCAGAATGATCGGCCAGAAGCGATGCAGGCTGAAGTCAAATACCGTGTTGATCAGAAAGAGCACGCCCAGGCCGATGAGAATCGCGGCCGTGGCGGGAACTTTGGTGGTATCGAGTCTCTCTCCCGTGCCGAAAGTTTGCGCCAGCCCGAACGGATCCGGGGCGGGCTCGCCCGCTTGAATCGCCTTGGCGGTGCGAACCGCGTCCAAAATCTGATACACCCAGAAAAAGCCGAGAAAGATTCCGATCACCATATCGGCCTGCCAGGGCAAGTCAGACGACAGACCAACGATGGCCAGCACAAAAATGCCGAGATGAGCCAGGCCCTTGGCGTATTGCCCGCAGTACACCGCCCCCAGACCGAGCGGAACGGCGCCCAGGATTCCGGCTACCGTAGGATTCGGTCCGGAGGCCGGACCGGGTTGAACTTTGACGCCGAGGCCCTGATCCATGAACTGCTGGTATCCAGTTTGGGGCGGCATCTGCACCGGCGTAAATCCCGCCGCCGGGGCCGCGCCTGCGCCTTCCATGCGCGCGGCGAGGCAAGCCTCGCAATAGACTACGCCGCGGACGTCGCGGGTGCATTGGTTGCAAAGTGGCTTGCCGCAGGTGCGGCAGAAAGCCACGGCAGCGGTATCGCCGTGAGTGTTGCAGTTCATACGAACCTCCTGTCAGTGGTCACCGACACTACAGGCAGATCCGGATTTGAAGGATCATGATTTGACCCATCGAAGACAGACGGAGATGGACCCACGGGAGCGCTGGCCAGAATGAGATGGTCGTCAGTCTGGCTGTAGTTGCGCTCCTGCCTCTGCTCGGGCTGTTGTGTTGTGTCGTTCTTGTCGTCTTTCGGTTTGGCCGGCCGGGACGGCTGCTGGCCGGGTTCGGCGGGTACGTCGCGCTTGATGCGGCGCATGACCGCCTGATATTCGTAAACGATCCGGATATTCTCGTAGTAGTGCACCACCCGCGCCTGGGTGGAGTAGTACGTACGCCGGATCGTGGAAGGATGCGCCACCATCTGAGCGACGGACTGCGCCGCTTCCCCGGGTTTCACTCCGGTAACGGTCAAGCCCACGGACAGCGCGAAGAACGCCATGCCGAACGACATGGCAAAGCGCGGCTGGCGGACCGTCGCCCAGATCGGCTCCATGTATCCTGCAACCGTGGCCTGCACATGCTCCCACCACGAAATGCGTGGCTGGGCAGCGCGTGTGGTCACTCGCAGGCGTTGGGTGTCAACGCCCGTCGTCGATGCCAGAATATTCATGACCAGGCTGGCTGGAGGCTCCACCTCCGTGAGACCTTTCAGCCAGTTGCGGCCCGCCTCAGCTTCGGCGAACAGCGGACCACACGTCCTGCATACCCGGACATGGGCCTGGAATCGGTCGAGTCCGGTCCCGGTCAGGACGCCGTCGATGGCGTCGGTGAGCAGGAGCTCGAACTCATGACACTGCATTCCGTTTCTGGTTTGATCGTTTTTCGCTCGATCTGGCATCACATCACCTGCCTATAGGTACGTTGTAGGAGCCTGGCAAGTTCCGCCCGCCCTCTATTTATTCGTGATTTCACGGTACCCTCCGGAACCTTCAAAACGACGGCAATTTCCTTGTAATCCATATCCTGTAAGTCCCTTAGAATCACTGCTTCCCGAAGTTCGGGCGAAAG
>DATHQJ010000296.1:0-6585 GCA_035482825.1 Binatus sp. (SeqCode)
ATGCATGCCTCCGAGATAACCCATGAGCGCGCCACCGACCATGATGTAGTGGAAGTGCGCGACCACGAAGTATGTGTCGGTGACGTGGACGTCGATGCCGAGGGCGGCGAGAAATAATCCGGTGAGTCCGCCGATAGTGAACAGGCCGAGGAATCCGAAGGCGTAGAGCATGGGGGCGTCGTAACGGATGGAGCCCTTGTAGAGCGTCGTGGTCCAGTTGAACACTTTCACGGCGGAGGGGACGGCGACGGCGTAGCTGAGCAAAGAAAAAATCAGCGCGGCGTAGACCGAGATGCCGGCTACGAACATGTGATGGGCCCAGACCAGGAATCCGAAGACGGCGATGGAGATGGAAGAGATCGCGACGAAGCCGTAGCCGAAAATGCGTTTGCGGGAGAAGCAGGCAATGATCTCGCTGACGATCCCCATCGAGGGCAGGATCATGATGTAGACGGCGGGGTGCGAGTAGAACCAGAACAGATGCTGGAAGAGGAGAGGATCGCCGCCGAGTTTGGGGTCGAAGATGCCGAGATGCAGGGTGCGTTCGACCGCGACCAGGACGATGGTGATGGCGATCACGGGGGTGCCGAGGATCTGGATGATGCTGGTGGCGTAGTGCGCCCAGATGAACAAGGGCAGGCGCGACCAGGTCATGCCGGGAGCGCGCATGCGGTGGATGGTGACGATGAAATTCAGGCCGGTGAGGATGGAGGAGAATCCGGCGACGAAGATGGCGAGTCCGGCTTCGACGATTTTGGTGTTGGTGAAGGCGGTGCTGAAGGGCGTGTAGAAGGTCCATCCGGTGTCGACGCCGCCGGTGAGCATGCAGTGCAGCATCAAGACGCCGCCGATGATGTAGAGATACCAGCTCAGCAGGTTGATGCGCGGGAAGGCCAGGTCTTTCGCGCCGATCATCATGGGCACTAGGAAGTTGCCGAGAACGGCGGGAATCGACGGGATGAGGAAGAAGAAGATCATCACCATGCCGTGCATGGTGAAAAGTTTGTTGTAAGTGTCGGCCTGGACGAGGTCGCCGGCGGGGGTGAGCAGTTCGAGGCGGATCATGAGCGCGAAGAATCCGCCGATGAAGAAGAAGAAGGTGATCGACATCAGGTAGAGCAGCGAGATGCGCTTGTGGTCCGTGGTCAAGAGCCACGAGCCGACGCCGTAGTGCTTGTTCAGGTAATTCTCGCGCTCGATCGGCTGAGCGGGGGGTTGGGCAATCGTGGTCGCCATTACTGATTCACCTGACTTCCTGCCGCAGGATTCTTGTCCGGCGTTGCCGCGGCGCTGGTTTTGGCGCCGCCTTCGGCGGACACTGACTTCACATACGCCACCAGCGCGTTCAACTGCTCTTCACTGACCAGCCCCTGAAAGGTGGGCATAATCGGTTGGAAGCCCTTGACCCGCTTCGCGCCGGGATCGAGGATGCATTCGCGGATGTAATTTTCGTCGGCGGTGACGGTGCGTCCGTCTGCAAGTTGCACGGGCTTTCCGAAAACTCCCTGCAGGTTGGGGCCGCGGCCCTGCGAGTCGGTGCGATGGCAGGTGGCGCAGCCGAGTTCGGCGAAGATTTTTTCTCCGGTGGCGGAGAGTGGACCGGTCGAGCCGCCGCTCATCCAGGCTTCATACTCGGCGGGGGGCATGACCACGATGGAGCCGATCATGCCGGAGTGCTGCGTGCCGCAGTATTCGGCGCAGAATAGATGATAGGTGCCGGGCTTGGTGGCGCGGAACCATTCGACCGTGTAGCGGCCGGGGAGCACGTCCTGCTTGATGCGGAAGGCGGGGACGAAGAAGCTGTGGATGACATCTTGCGAAGTCATGATCAGCTTGACGTCGCGGCCGACGGGGACGTGGAGTTCGTTGATTTCGCGCTGGCCTTCGGCGTGTTCGAGTTTCCACATCCATTGCTTAGCGACGACGTAGACTTCGGTGGAGTCGCGGGGAGGAGTGCGGCCCTTGAAGTAGACGACTGCGCCCCAGGCGAAGATCGCGAGAAAAACGAAGAACGGGATAATCGACCAGGTCAGTTCGAGCGGCGTGGAACCTTCGATCTGTTCGGCGATAACGCCGGGGCGGCGGCGGTAACGCGCGGCGAAGTAGACGACGGCGGTGAAGATGAGGGCGGTCATCAATCCTGACACGATGATCAGGAAGATGAACAGGGCATCGACGTTGCCCGCCGCGGTCGAGGCCCGATCGGGCCAGAGTGGAAAATTATCGAACATGGGTCGTTAACTCAATATGGATGCGAGCCAAACGCGCAATTAATGCGTCGCAAACAACGCGACGCGTCGCGCGGCTCGCCCAGATCCCTCGCTGCGCAAAAAACGCTTGCTCGGGATGACAAACGAAATACATTTCGCTCCGCTCGGGATGACAAAGTAATTTCACGGCTGGCCTGCCTTTACTTCGTGCCAGTCGCGGCGTGGCGGCGCTGCTTTCTCCAGACGGAAGAGAATGAGCAGCAGGCCGCCCAGTAGCAAAATTGTGAGTCCCGCTCCTAACTTCAAAATGTTGGCGACGATCGCGCCGTATTTTCCGGTGGCGGGATCGTAGTGATAGCAGTAGAGCAGCACCTGATCGACGGCGTTGCCGATTTTGCCTTGCGAGGCTTCGACCAGGCCCATGCGCAGATCTTTGGGCGGATAGTCGACGCCGTAGAAATAGCGCGAGATGCGGCCTTGCGGGGTCAGCACCATGATGGCGGTGGCGTGTGCGTACTGGCTGGACTTGGGATCGTACTGATACTGGAAGCCGACGGCTTTGGTGAGCGCATTGATGGACTCGGCGGGGCCGGTGAGGAAGTGCCAACCCGCGGCTGCGTTGGGGCGGCCGTAGCGCTTGAGGTAGTCCTGTTTTTTCGCGGCGGCGATCTGCGGAGTTTCCTGCGGGTTGAAGCTGACGGTGACTACGTCGAATTCGTCGCCGACGTTGAATTTCACCATCTTCATGGCGCCTGTCAGGCCGGAGAGAGCTTCGCCGCAGAGCATGGTGCAGTTGTAGTAGACGAGATTCAGGATGAGCGGCTTGTTGCCGAAGTAGTCGCCGAGTTTTACGGCGCGTCCGGTGTCGTCGGTGAAGGCGAGATCGGAGGGGACTTGCGCGTCGAGATGTTGGTCGATGCCGACGTTCTGCAGGTAGGGCGGGCGGACGTTGGCGGGCGGCGACATGATGCCTTTGGTCATGCCTTGTCCGAAGGCGGTGGTGGTGAGGAGGATCAGCACGAGGCTTAAGGAGGTTACGCGCGAGATCCTTCGCTTCGCCTGAAGAACGGCTCCGCTCAGGATGACGCCTTCGTTCGGCGTTACCGACATCGAATTGTGATTGTTACGGCTCACTTCTTTGCCTTCTTCTTTTCTGGATGCGTCGATTCGGGTGCGGGCATCGCTGCGGCTGACGCTTGTGCGCGCACGGGGAGGCCGCGCTGGGAGATCAGGTCCATGGCGCGGTCGATGGGGATGCGGATGGTGCCGGCGTTTTTGTCGATGTAGTCGTAGGTGCTGAGCGTCTCTTCTTCGTTGAGGCGGATGCCGTTCAACTGGCCGCGCTCGTCTTCTTCGAGTTTCGGATTGGGGAATGCGCCCTGCGGATAATCCTTCGAGATGTGGCGGGTGTCGGCGGGAGCGTTGGTTACCAGGGGATTCACGGGAGCTTGCTCGGCTGCGGAGCGCTTGTCGAGATAGGAATACGCTCCTGCGGCGGCGAGGTACGCGAGGGCTCCGAAGACAGCCAGGCCCGCCAGGAAATAGAGCACGCCACGGACGCCGATGTCGGTGCGCTCGTAGCCGCCGTTGGGGGCGGGGTTCGCGGGATGAAGTTGCTCGCTCATGCTTTTCTAGTTCTCAGTTCTCAGTTCTCGGTTCTCAGTAACTCATAGCTCCGGACTCGTAGCTCCGGACTCGTAGCTCTTAACTCATGCACCTCCGTGATGATGGGCTGGCTCGAGAACTTCTACGGCCGATGGATCGTACACGGGGAGCAGCGGGAGCGTGCTCAAGTTGTGGAAGAAGTAGGCCAACCAGAAGCCGCCGATGGCGACTGGGACGACTACGTCCGCCAGAGTGATGTTGAACGTCTTCGAGAAATTTGGCTCGATGATCCAGAACAGGTCCAGGTAACGCATCAGCAGTAGCCAGACTGCCAGCCACACCAGCTTGCGGATGTTTCGTTTGAAGGGGCGCGACAGCAGGATTCCGAAGGGAACGGCGAAGTGAAAAATCACGATGAACAGGCCGACGTATCCCCAGCCGCCATTGATGCGGCGGATGTAGTAGGTGATTTCGGCGGGCAGGTTGCCGGCCCAGATGATGAGCCATTGGGAGAAATTGAAATACGCCCAGACCATGGTGAAGGCGAGCATCCACTTGCCGTGATCGTGGACGAAGTCGGGCTTCAACATCTCCGACATGGGCTTGTAGTTGTAGAGGATGCGCTCGACGACTACCGCGAAACACATAGCTGACAGGACCTGGCCGATGAGCACGACTAAACCGAAGATGGTGGAAATCCAGCTGGGGTCGAGCGACATGACCCAGTCGATGGCGGCGAAGGAGACGGTGAATCCGTAGAGGATGAGGCCGGGGCCGGCGACGGTCTTGAAGCGATCGGTGTTGTCGCGGGCGCCGGGCTGGTCGCCTTCTTGCGACCATTTCGAGAGCAGGTAGGAGAGCAGATTCCAGATCGCGAAGTAGAAGATGGCGCGATAGATGAATCCGTTGGTCGTCAGGTACGTCTTTGTGATGTCGACCAGGTGATCGTGGAGGTGCTTGTCTTTGACGTTTTCGAGCGGCTGCGCCCAGATGTAAATCCTGTGCACGCCAAGGATGACGGGAATAAACAACGCTGTCAGTAACGGCAGAGTGCGCATGGCCGCGCCCTGGATGCGGCGGATGACGACTCCCCATCCACCGCCGGTGAGATGGCGGATCATGATGATGGCCATCGAACCCAAGGCGACGCCCAGCCAGCACATAAAGCCGAGCAGGTAGGCGCGATGGAATTCTTCGGGACTCTTGATGCCGAGGATGACGGCGATGATGGTGAAGACGACGCCGACGATCAGCGAGCGCTGGGAAATTTTCTTCACCACCGGCGGCGGCGTCAGATCGAGTTGGGTTACGGGCGCCGCGGTCATTTGCTTTCCTCAGATTTCGAATTGGTTTCAGGCACGACTACGGGCAGGGTTGCCCCGCTGCCGGGCTCGCGGAATTTCGGCGGCTCGGACGGGATCGCTTGTCCGGCGGGGACGTCCGCCATGGTTGCGTTCTGGCTTAGCTGGAGAGCGCGGACGTAGGCGACGATGTCCCAGCGATCCTGCGGGGGAATCTGCGAGGCGTAGTCGGGCATGATGCCGAAGCCTTCGGTGATGACGTCGTAGAAATATCCGACGGGAGCTTTTTGCAGGCGGACGATGTGGAAGGATGGAGGCTTGCGGGCGAATCCGCGGGAGGGGACGAAGCCGTTGCCGTCGCCGACGCGGGAGTGGCAGGGGGCGCAGAAAATGTTGAAGCGCTCGCGGCCGCGGGCCAGGACTTCTTTGGTGACGGGGAAGGGCATTACGTCGCCGGGATTGTTGTTGATTTTGCCGGTGTAGAAGTAGGTGTCTTCGTGGAGTTGTCCGCGGGCGACGGTGCCTTCGATGGGAGAGCGTTCGGAGCGCTGGTCGGGGTAGAAATCGCTGCGGGAGAGCGGGTTCTGGCGGGGCTGGACTTGCATGTCGTTGCGGCAGGCGGTGGTCAGCGTTATTAGCAGCAGGAGGAAAACCTTTAAACACAGGGGACACAGGGGTTCACGGAGGAAGGCCCATGGTGCGGGCTTTTGTGGACTCCCACCCCCTTCGACAGGCTCAGGGCAGGCTTTTCGCACAGAACGCGAAAGGATGGGGCAACCGGCTTTTATGATCTGGCGTAGGTGCTTCATCTAGCTGGGCACCTCCGAGACGGAACGCGGGGTCATGGCTTCGAGAAACTTTCGCGTGCCGGTGGGGTCGTACTTTTTGTCGGACGAGAACACGATTAGGAAGAAACGATCTTTTGAGGCTGACGAGAATCTGGGGACGTTGAAGACCGGGTGATAGGGCATGGGCAGGCCGTTGAGGGCTAGCATGCCGAAGACGGCGGAGATGCCGGCGAACAGGATCGTCATCTCGAACGTGATGATGATGAAGGCGGGCCAAGAGTGGTAGGGTTTGCCGCCGATGTTCAGGGGGTAGTCGACGGCGGACATCCAGTACTGCATCAGGTAGCCGCTGAGGCCGCCGATGATGCCGCCGATTAGGACGACTAGGGGAACTTCGTCGTGATGGAATCCGATTTCTTCGGCCAGGCCTTCGATGGGGAAGGGGCTGTAGGCGTCGATCTTTTTGTAGCCGGCCTCGTAGGTGCGCTTGGCGGCGTCGATCAGGGCCTGAGCGGAATCGAATTCCGCCATGATGCCGTAGATGGGGTCGCGTTTCATATTATGAACCTCGACCCCGGCATGAACCTCGGCGGCGCGTCCGGCGTACGGAAAAGCAGGTTTCTCGACTCCGCAGAATTGCCCGTAAGCGGGCAATTCCGCTGCGCTCGAAATGACAAATCT
>DATHQJ010000297.1:0-11406 GCA_035482825.1 Binatus sp. (SeqCode)
TCGAACCTGCCGACGGTGGGGGCGAGTGGAGCGATTGCGGGGATCCTGGGAGCGTACTTCCTCATTTATCCGCGAGCGCGGGTGTTGACGTGGTTTTTTGTGTTTGTGATGTATCTTCCGGCGTGGATTGTGCTGGGGGAATTTTTCGTGCTGAACTTTTTCTCGGGAGCGGAAACCTTGTCCATGGCACGCGTGGGGCGGGAGACCGGAGGGGTTGCGGTGTGGGCGCACGTGGGGGGATTTGTGGCGGGGCTGGCGATGATCAAGTTGTTTCCCGAAAGGCAGAGACGGAATCCTTATGCTTACCGGTAGGGTGGGTCGCGACAAATTCAAAGTCCCCACCCTCTTTCGCAAAGTACGCGAAAGAAGGGTGGGGCAACCGGGCGTTTTCTTGAATGGCAGAATCGGTTATTTTTTCGGGCGCGATTCGGGTGGCACCAGGCCGGACAGGCGGTAGTAGACCACCAGCTGGCCGTAGTGTTCGCCGCTGTGCTCGATGAAGCCATACGCCAGGTCGCCGATTCTGACCTGCTGATGGGAGAAGGGCTCGACGATCAGTTCGGACATTCCCTTGTCGCCCTTCGCCTGAATGGCGGCGGCTCCATCGGCGAAGGATTTCTTGACGAAGGCGGCGATGTCGGCCTTGGTCTTGTATTGATCGCGCTTGGGGTCTTCCCCGGCGGGTGGTTTCTGCCCCAATACAGGGTTGGTGAAGTAATAGTTGGCGCCGGCGGCGTGCAGCAATTGTTCGGCGAAGCTGCGCTGGGCCGGGGTGGGCTTGAAATCGAATTTATCTTCGGGAAAATCTTCAGCCATGGCGATGAGTTTGCGTCCAACCTCGTTCCAGGAGTCGAGGACTACCTTGGACGGGCTATCGGCGGGCTTCACGGGAGCGTCTTTTTTCATGGCGTCCTGAGCGTGCGCTGGCAGAGCGAGAGTTGCGGCGAACAGGGCGGCGGCCAGAAACGGTGACTTCAGCAATGTCATTGAGAGTTCCTCCACGAACGGATTTAGCGGTCGCAATTGTAATTGGACTTGCGGCGGGAGGAAAGGCGAGCAAGGGGCCAAGGCGTCAACCACCAAGGACACGAAGGTTCACGAAGGAAAACCACCTTGGATTCTTTACACGCCATTCGGGCGCTGGCGAATCAGGGATAGGAATTCCGAGCGTGTTTCTTCCTCGTTGCGGAAGCAGCCTAGCATCGAGGAAGTCACAGCTGCGGAGTGCTGCTTTTCTACGCCGCGCATCATCATGCAAAGATGGCGGGCTTCGATGACTACGCCGACGCCTTGCGGCTCAATCACTTTCTGGATGGTCTCCGCGATTTGCGTCGTCAGGCGCTCCTGAATTTGCAGGCGTCGCGAGAAGAGTTCGATCAGGCGCGGGATTTTGCTGAGGCCGACGACCCGTCCGTTGGGGATGTAGGCGACGTGGACTTTGCCGAAGAACGGCAGCAAGTGATGTTCGCAGAGGCTGAACATTTCCACATCTTTGACAATGACCATCTCGTCATATTTTTCGTGGAAGAGGGCGCCTTTGAGCAGAGCCTCCGGATCTTCCTGGTAGCCCTTGGTCAGGAACTTCATGGCTTTGTGGACGCGCTCGGGCGTGGCGGCGAGGCCTTCGCGGGTGGGATCTTCGCCGAGGCGGACCAGCATTTCGTGGACGAGGTCTTCGAACGTGGCGCTGGTCAGGGTGGGTGATTCGTTCGTCTGTTCAATCGGGGCTGGTTTCATTGGAGCCTTTGATCCTCAGCGGCTAAAGCCGCGTAGCATTTTGAACCGCTCGACGACATGGCTGAGGCCATGTCCTGATACGAATCCTAACCTTCCGGTGCGGCTTCCAGTTGCATAGGTCCTTCGGCGCGAAAAACGCGCCTCAGGATGACAACCTAAGAAACTAGCGCTTTGGTTCAGCGGCTCCCGTGTACTCGAAGGAGTTCATCATGGTTTCTTCGAGTTTTACTCTTTCAAGATGCGCCTTTTGGAAGCCACGCTGCAATATTTCGTAGATCTCGATCGAGAGATTTTCCGTGGTGGGCACAAGTTGGGTGAATTCTTGCAGCGTATTCAAGTTCTCCAGATGGTAGCGGGAGAGCACTTCCCTTTCAACGAAGCCGTCGAGATCGACCAGGTTGCAGACCATGCCCGTTTTCTGGTCGACCGGGCCGCTGACGGTGACTTCGAGAGTGTAGTTGTGGCCGTGTCCGTGCGGGTTATTGCACTTGCCGTAAGTGGCCTGGTTTTCGTCCGCGGACATGTCGGCGCTATGCAGGCGGTGCGAGGCGGAGAAACGATAGCGGCGGGTGAGATGGGCGATGAAAACAGTTGTCAGTTCCCGGTTCTCAGTTCTCAGTTTTTCGCCACCAGTTGCGGAGTCAGGACCGCTCAATAAAGTCACTTCCCTTCTCCGTAAAAATCGACGAAGAGGTCTTGGGTTTCGTAGACTCGCACGCGGTGCAGTTTTGCTTTCTTGAGTTTCGAGTCCAGGCGCTGCCAGATGGCAATCGCCAGATTTTCCGTGGTCGGAATCTTCGTCAAAAATTCGGGGACTTCTTTGTTGAGGAAGCGGTGGTCCATGGCGTCGAGGACTTCGCGGTGCATGACTTCTTTCAGTTGCTTGAGATCGACGACGAAGCCGGAGCGGGGGTCGACTTCTCCTTTGACCGTGACTTCGAGAGTGTAGTTGTGACCGTGGCCGTTGGGGTTATTGCACTTGCCGAAGATGCGGCGGTTCTCTTCCGGCGTGAAGTCGGGGTTGTGGTAGTAGTGCGAGGCAGAGAATTCGGCTTTGCGGGTTAGGTAGACCATAGAAAAACAGTTGTCAGTGGCCGGTTGCCAGTAAATCAATAACGATTTGGAGCTAATTCCGGAGGAGGCTCCAGAGCGTGCTCGGGAATCGACTGCCACTTCGCAGAGCTGACGGTTTCTTCCTCGGGACAAAAAGTCTTGTTGGGTTCGAAGATAATGATCTTAAAGAGATAGCGTTTGTGCTCCTGCGGATAATACGCGAAGACGAAGGCGACGCCTTTTTTCTTGTCGATCCAGAAGACGAGTGGGCGGTCGCCGCGGGCCGGGTCCGGAGGAGTGAGGAGAGTATAAGCGGAAAGGCCTTTGTAGGCGTTCGCAACTTTTTCGGCGTGATCGAAAGTGGTGATGCCTTCGCCGGTGTGAAAGCGGGTGGTGGAGGATTCGATCTGGAAGACTTTTCCTTTCTTGTTCAGCCTGATAAATAAGTCGCCGCGGCCGGTGGGGTTGGTGGAGTCCACCCAATCGAGAGTGGTGCCGCAGCTGTTGGTCCATTCCTGGTCCTCACCCTTCTTGGGAAAAAGCTCGAGCGCGCGGTCGCGAGTGTCGCCCAGCTTGAGCGGGCCGACGCTGAGGCCGGGTTCGATGGTTACGTCGCCGGAGAGCGAGTTTGCTTCGGGCTCCTGCGAGGTCGCGGGTAATGGGCCGTGGCTGGAAAAAGCGAGCAACAGAAAAGTGGGCAGAATGAGGGTCATCAGTTTCATGAGAGTCGCCCTGCGGCGGTCGGTGTGTGATGGATGACCTCGGGTTCGAAGTTATCGCTCGGTCCGTAGGTTCGGCCTTTCCAGGTTACGCTGCCGTTCGCGTGCGCTTTTTTCGAGCGCAGCAGCAGATAGGCGAACATGGGCATGCCGAACAGGGCGCCAAGAAACTCCATGGCCCAGTCAAAGTTGGCACGTCTGAGACGCGCCATGGGCCAAATGAAAGCAAAAACGGCGAATGCGTTCCACCACGAATGCTTCGCAACGACGGCGATCGTCAATGCCACCCAAGGAAATCCCCACAGCAGCAGCGACTTCACGGCGAGCCAGCCGGGATTCGGGAACAGCAAAGCTAAGTTCTTGGTCCAGCCGTCGCGGAGGTGGCGGTAGTTGCGGTACATGCGGGTACGGACTTTGTCGGCGGCGTAACGGAAGCGAATCTTCCGGCCTGACGCTTTCACGGCGCGGGCGAGCGCGACATCTTCGAGGATGTCGCCGGCAATTGCCGCGTGGCCTCCGACCGCTTCATAGGTCTCGCGGCGGATCAGGATGTACTGACCGTTGGCGGCGGCGATAGGCGAGGCCGGGTCGCTGACCTTCGACGGAGAATATTGCCGCGCCAGTTCTGCGAAGACCACGGGGAGGGTCGCCATTTCCCAGAAGGTGACGGCGATCTGCTCCGGCGAATAGGAAAGCAATTCAGCGCCGTTTTCGTGGGCTTCAGTTAACGCAGCGGCCAGCGATCCGGGCAGGTGGACGGTGTCGGCGTCAGTGAACAGCAGCCATTCGCCGCGGGCTTCGCGGGCGCCGGCGATGACGGCGTTGTTTTTGCCGGTCCATCCCTCGGGCAGGGGGCCGGCTTCGATGACTCGCACCCCGGGGAAGGTCAGCGCGATTTCGCGGGTGCGATCGGTGGAGTGGTCGTCGACCAGGATGATTTCGAAATTTATGCCAGTCTGCGCGACGAGCGAGCGGAGGCAGTCGCCGAGGCTGGCTTCCTCGTCGCGCGCGGGGACGATCATGGATACTTGCGGATGCTCTGTGACGGTTTCAGTTGCGAGCATAGAAAAGGCTTACACCTAGCGGCTAAAGCCGATTGTTCATTTCACAACGACTTTACGGTGCGGCTTGAAGCGGCACTCTTTCAAAACCACATCTCAAAGCTACATCCGCGGCGGCGCTTGAATCCGCGCGCTTTAAAAACGAAAACCGAACGGCGCTCCCGATCCCCGTTGGGGGATCGAATCCATTATTATAACTGTGTGCGACGCGCTTCCCACTTCCCTTCCGGTGTGATTGCCAGTCTTCTGCTGCTGGCGCTTTCAGGCTGCTATAGCGGATCGCGGCCGCCGCGCATTGGATCGAGCGCTCCGGATTTTACCGTTCAGGATACGCAGAACAAGATCACGCTGAGCCAGCTGCGCGGGCAGGTGGTGGTACTGAATTTCTGGGCGACCTGGTGCGCGCCCTGCGTGGAGGAAGTGCCCTCGCTGGTCGAGATGCAGCGGCGACTGAAGGCGAAAGGCGTGACCGTGCTCGCGGTCAGCGTCGACGTGGATGACAACGCCTACCGGCAGTTTGTGAGGAATCACAACGTGACTCTGCTGACGGTGCGGGATCCGGACCAGAAGAGCTCCGCGCTGTATGGTACGCACTTGTTTCCAGAGACATACGTGATTGACCGCAACGGGGTGATGCGGCGGAAATTTATTGGGGCGGTGGATTGGACGGAGCCGGAGATTACGGATTTCCTGAGTAAGCTGTAGGGGCGGCCATTCCCTCAGGGGCTGAAGCCCTCATTCTGTTGTCCGTTTTTCGCGGCGCTGAAGCGCCGTTCTTCCACGGCTGTGCCTGGATTTCTTCGTTGTGGGTAGTTCACTTCTCTGTGGCATCTCTCTCTTTGTCGACTGCGGAGGTCGGGCGACACAACGAAATCAAAATCGAAGTCAAAGGCGACGGACAGGAGTGTCCGTCCCACATTTTTATAGGGTCCGTTATTTTTACAGTTTCGCGTGGCGGAGGCGGAGGGCGTTGGTGATTACGCTGACGCTGCTGAAGCTCATGGCGGCAGCAGCGAAAATCGGGCTGAGCAGGATGCCGAAGAAGGGATACAGAATGCCGGCGGCGATGGGGACTCCGACGGCGTTGTAGATGAAGGCGAAGAAAAGATTCTGGCGGATGTTGCGCATGGTGGCCTGGCTGAGCTTGCGGGCGCGCAGGATTCCGGTGAGGTCGCCTTTGACCAGAGTGATGCCGCCGCTTTCCATGGCCACGTCGGTGCCGGTGCCCATGGCGATGCCGACATCGGCTTGGGCGAGGGCGGGGGCGTCGTTGATGCCGTCGCCCGCCATGGCGACGACTCTTCCCTGCTGCTGGAGTTTACGGATGACTTCGAGTTTTCCTTCGGGGAGGACTTCGGCTTCGAACTCGTCGATGCCGAGCGTGCTGGCGATTCGGAGCGCTACGAAGCGGTTGTCGCCAGTGAGCATCAGGATTCTGACGCCGCGCTTCTTGAGCTCGCGCACAGTATCGGCAGCTGCGGTCTTCAGTTGGTCGGCAACCGAAAATGCGCCTACATACTCTCCGTCGACAGCGACACAGAGAATTGTGCCCCCGGGATAGGATCCGGAAATGACTTCGGGTTTTTGCAGGACTCCGAGTTCCACCATCATTCGCACGCTGCCGACGGCGACTTTGTGGCCATTCACGACTCCGGTGATACCCCTTCCTGTGATGGATTGAACTTCTTGTGGGGGAGAAAGCTTGAGCTTCTTTTCGGCGGCGGCGGCGACGATTGCGTTGGCTAACGGATGCTCACTGGCAGATTCGAGGCTGGCAGCGAGGCGCAGCAGTTCAGGATCGTTCGAAAGACGGTCAGACATACTGGTAACGCTAGGCTTGCCTTCGGTCAGCGTGCCGGTTTTGTCGACGACTAACGTGTCGACTTTTTCGAGAGTCTCTAGGGCTTCGGCGTTCTTGATTAGGACTCCGGCGTGGGCGCCGCGGCCGCTGCCGACCATGATCGCCATGGGCGTGGCGAGTCCGAGGGCGCAGGGGCAGGCGATGATGAGCACTGCGACTGCGTTCACGAGTGCGTGCGCCAGGCGTGGCTGCGGACCGAACGTTAGCCAAGCGGCGAACGTGATGGCGGCGATGGCGACCACAGCCGGCACGAAGTACGCGGCGACGCGATCGGCGAGTTGCTGGATGGGAGCGCGGCTGCGCTGGGCCTGGCCGACCATCTGGACAATTCGCGCGAGCAGGGTTTCGGAGCCGACGCGTTCGGCGCGCATGATGAACGATCCGGTTGAGTTGATGGTTGCGCCGATCACTTTGCTGTCGGGAGATTTTTCGACGGGGATGGATTCGCCGGTGATCATGGATTCGTCGACGGAGCTGCGGCCTTCGAGGACGACGCCATCGACGGGGATTTTTTCGCCGGGGCGGACGCGCAGGCGGTCGCCGGGCTTTACGTGCTCGAGCGAGATGTCTGTTTCAGTTCCATCTCCGGCGAGCAGGCGCGCAGTTTTCGGGCTGAGGTCGAGTAGGGCGCGGATGGCGGCGCTGGTGCGGCTGCGGGCGCGGAGTTCCATCACCTGGCCGAGCAGGACCAGCGTGGTGATGGCGGCCGCGGCTTCGAAGTAGACGTCGGGATATCCGCCCATGCTCCGCATCGACTCGGGAAAAATCCGCGGCATGAAGGTTGCGACCACGCTGTAGATGTAGGCGACGCCGGTGCCGAGGCCGATCAGGGTGAACATGTTCGGGCTGCGGTTGACCAGCGAAGTCCAGAAGCGCTGGAAGAACGGCAGGGCGCACCAGAGGACGACCGGCGTGGCGAGGACGAATTCGAGCCAGGGCAAGCGCGAGCCGATGACGAACAGGAAGTCCTCGAATAGATGCGGCCAGAGCATGCTGGTCATCGCGATCGTTAGCAGCGGCGCAGTGAGAACGACACCGACCCAGAAGCGGCGCGTCATGTCGCGCAGTTCGGGATTTTCTTCCGCGACGGCGGTCACGGTGCGCGGTTCCAGGGCCATGCCACAGATGGGGCAGGAACCCGGACCCGAGCGCACGATTTCAGGATGCATAGGGCAGGTGTATTCGGTTCGCGTGGACGCGACGGGAACGTCGGGCTCGAGGGCCATTCCGCAGGTGGGGCAGGCTCCGGGCTTCGATTCGCTCACTTCAGGACACATCGGGCAGACGTAAGTCGGGGGCGCAAGGTTAGTCCCAAGGTCCCTCGACTGCGCCTTCATTTCGCTATCGCGAAACGAAGGCTCCGCTCGGGATGACAATACTGGTGATGACAGTAGTGGAGAGGCTGCTTGCGGTACTTTCACCGCGGGCGACATTCCCAGCATCACCAATCCTGATGACGTGGGCTTATTCAGATATCCCTGTGGATTGGCTTTGAACTTTTCGAGGCAGGATTTGGCGCAGAAGTAGTACGTCTTTCCGGAATGTTCGTAGACGTGCTTGGCGATGGCGGGATTTACGTTCATCCCGCAGACGGGGTCCCGTTCGAGGGCGGTTGGGGCTGAGTTGGTGGTTGTGTTCATTTCAGGCGTCCCTGCCGGGACGCGGCCCCCTCCGGAGTGGGTCGACCCGCCAGTAGAACGAGCGGGGTTATTATCAATCGTCCCTTCAGGACGTTGGGTATTGTTTGATCGTCATATTTGATCGTCGATGCTCTATATTGGATTCACGGCGGGACTTGCCGGGAGATCCAATTCATCATACCGAAGAGGTCTGACGCAATGACTTATCTGGACGTGGTCTTTAATTACGGCGCGATTCCGGGCGAGAATGAACTGCGGGCGATTGATACGATGCGCGAGGTGTATGGCATCCGGCAGGTGCAATTCAATGCCAAACAGCGCACGGTGCGGGTGGAATTCGACGCGTCCCGCATGAAACAGGACGCAGTGGCGAAGCTGTTGCGCAACGCGGGGATCGATGTACGGGAAGCCGTGGCGCTGGCGTAAGCAGCTGACCCGTAGTTCAAATATCAAAAATAAAGTTCAAATATCAAAAATAAAAGGGCGGACATTAAACGTCCGCCCTACACGGTCAAGGGAGGGCGCTACAGCGCTAAACTTCGGATCGCGACCAGAAATGGGGGGAGGGCCGTCGCGCCCGTAGTAAAGCAAGGGGTGCTCACAGAAAACCTCTGGCCGAAGTTATTCTCTGAAGCACCCCGTTGCGCGCCACTTCGTCTGTTCTCTGCTAGTGCAAGCCGCGTGCCATCCCTAAACCCTTCAAAATAAGCGCCGCTAGGGTATTCGCCTTTGTAGGAATTGCCTTGCCCTAGGAAAGAATTACGTCGGGGATCGAGAGGGCGAGCCCCGAACAATGTCAAAACCAGGAAGATCGAGAGTGGGCTCTGAGCGCAGCCGCCGAGAAGTCGGTTTTCAGGCAAGCGATTCTTAGTATAAAATCAACGGGCGGTACTTCCTGCCAACCAATACCTGCGCCCTTAGCTCAGTTGGATAGAGCGTCTGGCTACGAACCAGAAGGTCGGGAGTTCGAATCTCTCAGGGCGCACCATCCTCTTAGCTCACCTTCGGGATTGTAAGAATATGGCCGGTGCTTCCGTTCGGATTTCGTAAATTCGAGAGCCAAATCTGATGCCTTGTCAGGTTCCGCGGTCGGATAGTCACGCTTTTCTGCTAGTCTGCTTTTAGCCCTGTTGCTTCTGTCTGCTGTCTTTGGCTTTTCAAATCGGTGGTCCAAATCTGTTCTGTCAAATCAATACCGGAAGGCATTTGTCCGGTGATCGGATTCGCGCGCCATGTCGAATGCAAGTCAGCAGCAAGACGTGTCTGTATTGTCCTCCGCCAAGAACGGACTGGTGTACCTGACGCCCAACGACTGGGCATTGATCGCGGATAAAGCAGTTCGCCGGCAGTTCAAAGCGGGCGAACTGATTGTGCAACAGGGCCGGAGAACTCACGGCGTGTACCTGCTGGTGAAGGGGACGGCTGTGGTGAAGATTCCAGCGCACGGGGCGCCGTTCGGAATCGGTGTGGGCGAGGCCTGCGGCGAGATTTCGTTTCTCGACGAACTGCCGGCCACGGCGAATGTGGTCGCCAATGAAGAAGCCGAGGCCTTCTACCTGGACCGTCCGACGCTGCAGTCGATGTTTGAATTATTTCCGCATCTCGGTTCCCGCTTCTACCATTCGCTGGCCGCGATTCTCTCGCGACGCATGCGCGAACTGATTGGTCCGGCGCCCAAGACCGCGGATTCCAAAGATTAGCCGTGCGACCCGGCGTCGGGTCTCGAATGTGCTAGCCTACAAGACCAGCGCGGGCTGGCGACTACGCAGGCTGCGAGTCCCCGCGGAATTCTCCTTTGGTCGATCCCGTCAATCTCGGACCCATCCATCTCGGTCCCGCAAGTCTACGCTTAGCCCTGCTCTCGGCCGCGGTGCTGGGGTTTCGGCACGGACTGGACTACGACCACATCGCGGCCATTACCGATATCAGCAGCGTGCAGTTGAAGGCGCGCGATGCCATGCGTTACGGCCTGCTCTACGTAGCAGGGCACGCCACGACTGTGGCAATCCTGGGCTCGGCCGCGGTGGTGTTCCGCATCGCTCTGCCGGCGGCCAGCGATCGCTGGGCGGAACGGTTGGTCGGCATCACTCTTCTGGTCTTGGGACTCTACGTTCTCGGCACGTTTTTCCACCCGTCAACCTCCCACCCGTCAACCGGGCCGTCAACCCACAGTCACGCCCGTCCGCGCACCCGGATCACGCTGCTGATCAATGGGGCGCTGTGGATGTACTGGCGGCTGAGCCGGATTTTCGGAGGCACCCGGGTGGAAGCTCCGCAGGTGTTTAAAGATGGATACGGCTCGCGTTCTACTTTTCTGGTGGGCGTGATTCACGGTCTGGGAGCGGAGACTCCGACGCAGATTCTGTTGTTTCTGATGGCGGCAAATCTGGGCGGCACGGGTGCGGGACTGCTGGGGCTGCTGATGTTCATTGCAGGGTTGCTGGTGATGAACACCCTGATGTGCGGAGCTGCGGCGGGCCTGTTTTCCGCGGACAAGATGCTGATCTGGCTATCCCCAAAGGAAGGTTCGGGGAATGCAGTGGCGCGAGGGCTGAGTTCGCTGCTGACGGCCCTCAGCGCGAACGCTTTACCGGGCCTTACTCTGCTCACCTCGGCCTATAGCATCGTGGTGGGAGCGATCTTCCTGCTGGGATCTGCGGCCAAACTACCGTCGCTGACGGGATGATGCGGACGTGGTCACGCAAGCGGGCGTGCAAAAATGTGCAGTAGTTTGCACTTTGGCATTCGGGCGAGACTCCAAAGGCATTGCTAACTCATTTGTTTTCATATAGCTTAGCATCGTCCAGTTTTGGACCCTCAGGTGCATACGCTCTCTCGCGGGTTTGTGTCATGCTATGCCCTATGTCCGCTCGGGCGTAGAGTCCTTAAGGTAGAGACACGAGATTTTGGGAGGAAGATACTTATGAAGCGCATCTTGATGCTGGTCCTGCTTGCTTTAGCCCTGCCGATGGCGGCATTTGCCAACAACTCGGTCGATTTCACCAACAGCGGCGGCACCTTGTCCGGGAGCAGCGCGGGATTGTCCCTTACCGGATCAGAACTGATCGCGGTCAATGGACTCAATGGTTTGGGCCTGGTTACAGGCAATTTGGGTAGCTTGAGCTTCACCACTGGGGCTTTGACTTCTGGCAGTCTGCAGATGGGCGGGACGTTCGCCGGCGGCGGATCGTTCATCATCGACGGCAACGGCACGAATGGGATTCCCTCCGGCGCCATCTTTACGGGAAGCTTCAGCGGGCCGGTGACTTGGACCCTGATCACCCTGGCGAACGGAACCCATGACTATACCCTGTCGGGTTCGGTAACCGGTACTA
>DATHQJ010000298.1:0-9182 GCA_035482825.1 Binatus sp. (SeqCode)
CGGGGATCAAGGAAGGGCTGCGCATTCTTAAGAAGATCAAGAATGAGCTCAATGTGCCGGTGCTCACCGACGTTCATGAGACGGCCGACGTGGGCAGGGTCGCTGAAGTGGCGGATGTGCTGCAGATTCCGGCGTTTCTCAGCCGGCAGACCGATCTGGTGGTGGCCGCCGCGCTGAGCGGGCGTCCGGTGAACATCAAGAAGGGCCAATTTGTTTCGCCGTGGGATATGCGGCACGCGGTCGAGAAATGCCGCGACGCGGGCAATACGCAGGTGTTCCTGACCGAGCGGGGAGCGAGCTTCGGATATAACAATTTGGTTGTGGACATGCGGTCGCTGGCCATCATGCGCAAGTTTGCACCGGTGGTTTTCGATGCGACGCATTCGGTGCAGTTGCCGTCGTCGCAGTCGGAGGGGAATGGTCCGGCGGTGAGCGGTGGACAGCCGGAATTTATTCCGCTGCTATCGCGCGCGGCGGTGGCGGCGGGAGTGGACGGAGTGTTCATGGAAGTCCACGACAATCCGAAGGAAGCGAAGTCGGACGGGGCGAACGCGTTGGAGTCGACCAAGCTGCGCGGGTTGTTGAAAGAGTTGCTGGCGATCCGAAATGGGCTGGAGACAGCAGCGATTACGCCGTAGAGAAAAGTCGTCCCGCCAGGGACGAAATAATTTAGCCCAGCGCTTCAAGCGCTGGGAAGGCTGCCGAGCCGAGGGAAAAGTCCCGGAGGGACGACACACTCAGCCCAGGACGTATGCCGGATCGTAGGCTACTCCATACTTCTTGAGGAAATCCACGAATTCTTCTTCGAAGGTTCGTCTCTCGTGATGCTGGCGCTGGTTTCGGATAAAGCGAACCACGTCCTCTGTTTGTGAGGCGCTGACGCTGAAGGCGCCATAGCCTTCCTGCCAGGCGAATCGCTGGTCGCCGGCGTGAGTTTCATTCATCCAATGTGAAGAGCTGCCTTTCAGGAACTGGACAGCTTTTGCCAACGGCAGGACCGGGGGGAGTGCGAGGAGGGCGTGGACATGATCGCTTACGCCGCCGACGATCATGGCTTCGAAGCCCTGATTATGGGCGATCCCGGCCATGTAGGCCCAGAGCTTGGGTTGAAGGTCGACGGAGAGGCATTTTCTTCGTTCTTTCGTGCTGAAGATTAGGTGGATGCGATTGCTGGAGTAGGTGTGTGACATTTGTGTCGTCCCTCCGGGACTTCGTTGAATTGTTGCGCTGTTACCCAGCGCTGAAGCGCTGGGCTAAATTGTTGTGCCCCTGCGGGGCGGAGCTTGCGACTTTTGTCGTGCGAATTTGATTCGTCGGGCCAAGTTGAACCGGCAAGATCAAACTCCGCAAAATCAGAACCCGCAAAATCACACTCGCTTGGGAAATGCCGACGTTAAATACAATCCTACGAGCAAGGGAGTCCGAAGGGATCCGACAATCAGCGCGATCTTGACGGCCGTTCCCAGAGCGGGAATCCACAGGAACGCTCCGTCCCTCGTGATAGATTTGAACTTCCTATGAAGCACGTTTCCAATTGCGCGTTGAATGTTGCGGCGCTGCGGGGGGCGAGCTACGCGGACGTGCGTGTGGTCGCGCAGCGGAGCCGGGCGCTCTCGACGAAGAATGGGAAGGTGGGGAGCGCGTCCGATGCGGAGTCGGTGGGGATGAGTGTGCGGGTGATTGCCGACGGAGCGTGGGGATTTGCTGCTTCTTCGGAGTTGGGGCGGGGCGCAGTCGAGGCGACTGCCGCGCAGGCGGTTGAGATCGCGCGGGCGTCGGCGCGGGTGAAGCGAGAGGAACTTCGGTTGGCTCCGGAGAAGGCTGCGGTGGCGGAATGGAGCACGCCGTACAAGATTGATCCATTCACTGTTTCTGTCGAGCAGAACATTGAGCTGCTGCTGAAGATTGATGCGGAGTTACGGTCGGTCGCCGGGATTACTTTGGCGGAGACGAATCTGAACTTCAACCGCGAGGAGCAGTGGTTTGTTTCGTCGGAGGGTGCGGACATTCACCAGACCAAACTTTCGACGGGCGCGGGATATGCGGCCTATGCGTTTGCGGGGAATGAAATTCAGAAGCGGTCGTATCCGAATTCGTATGGCGGTCAATGGCAGAACAAAGGATATGAACTGATTGACGAATTGAAGTTACTGGAGAATGCCCGGCGCATTGCGGAAGAGGCTGTGGCGTTGCATCAGGCGGACCAATGCCCGGAGGGGACGTTCGACATTATTCTCGACAGCTCGCAGCTGGGTTTGCAGATTCACGAATCGGTGGGACATCCGATTGAACTGGATCGGGTGCTGGGGATGGAGGCGAATTTCGCGGGGACGTCGTTTCTAACTTTGGACAAGCTGCGTACGTTGCGCTACGGCAGCGAGCTCGTGAATGTGGTTGCGGATGCGCGGCAGGAGCATGGTCCGGGGCTGGGAACGTTTGGGTTTGATGACGAAGGAGTGGCGGCGCAGTGTACGGCGATCATCACCGGCGGGCTTTTTACGGGCTATTTGAGTTCACGGGAAACCGCGCACACTATTGGCGAGAACCGGTCCGGAGGGACGCTGCGCGCGGAAGGATGGAACCGGTTGCCGATGATCCGCATGACCAACATCAGTTTGCTGCCGGGAGAGAAACCGCTTTCGCTCGAACAGTTGGTTGCCTCCACCGATCACGGGATCATGATGCAGACGAACCGGTCGTGGTCGATCGACGACAAGCGTTACAACTTTCAGTTCGGGTGCGAGATTGGGTGGGAGATCAAGAACGGCAAGCGGGTGCGGATGGTGAAGAATCCTTCGTACTCGGGAATCACGACGGAGTTTTGGAATTCGCTGGACGCGATTTGTTCGCGGGACGAGTGGACGCTGTGGGGAACTCCGAATTGCGGGAAGGGGCAACCGCAGCAGGTGATGGGGACGGGGCATGGGGCGGCGCCGTCGCGGTTTCGGGGGATTAAGGTGGGGAGCGCGTTTAAGAGCGTGTGACATCCGTCACAGAGATTTGTGCGAGGGATGAGCTAGCATTTGGCACTTAGCACTTGGCATTTAGCCACATGTGCGGAGGTGCAGGGATGAAGGACTTCAGGGACCTGAAGGTATGGGAGAAATCGCATGAATTGACGCTGGAAATCTATCGCGTGACGGCGGCCTTTCCGAAGCCAGAGCTGTACGGTCTGACTAGCCAGATTCGCAGATGCAGCGCGTTCATTGGGGCGAACATTGCTGAGGGCTGTGGAAAACGTGGAAACAATGAGTTCCAGCGCTACTTGCAGATAGCGTCAGGATCAGCTAGCGAACTGGATTACCACCTGTTGCTGTCGAAGGACTTGGGTTTTCTCTCTGATATCGATTACCGGAAGTTGGCCAGGAGCCTGACAGAAGTTAGAAAGATGCTCACCTCCTTGCTGCAGAAAGTCGACGCCGATCGTCTGATGGCTAAGTGCTAATTGCCAATTGCTAAGTGCTGAACACTGAATGCTGACTAGAGAAACTGCAGGAGACATTTTCGAGCGCATCAAGAAACTTTCATCCGCCGATGAGGTGGAAGTGCTTTTTTCTGGGGGGCGGTTTGCGCTCACCCGGTTTGCCAACAATACGATTCATCAGAATGTGGCCGAGGAGAACCATGTGGTCTCGGTGCGGTCCGTGTTTGGCGGGCGGACGGCGCGGGCTTTTACCAATAAGTTTGATGAGGAGAGTTTGCGGCAGGTGGTGCGCTCGGCGGAGAGTCTGGCTCGGGTGCAGCATCCGGATGCTGACCTCTTGCCGATGCCGGATTCTGATGAGGCTGCCAGCAGCGCGGGCGAGGGCGCCCGCGCCACGCCACCGTCGCGTCATTTTGAGTCGACCGCTGGCATTACTCCCGAACTTCGCGCGGATGGGGTCAAGAAGATTGTTGGCGTGGCGGATCGGCACGGGCTCACCACTGCCGGAGTTTTTTCCAGCGGCGATTCGTTCGAGGGGATATTCAACTCGCGGGGATTGAGCAACTGGCACAGGCAGACGTCGGCGGAGGTCTCCATCACGATGCTGGCGGTTGATTCCTCCGGGTGGCAGAAGTCGAATTCGCCGGATGTGGCGAAACTCGATCCGTTGAGATTGGCAGAGATTGCGGCTCAGAAGGCTTTGGATTCGGCGCGTCCGCGGGAGATTCCGGCGGGGAAGTGCACGGTCATCCTGGAGCCGTCGGCGGTGCTCGACATTGTGGGATTTATGTTCTGGGATTTCGCAGGCATGGCGATTCTCGACCAGCGCTCGTTCCTGAACGGACGCATCGGCACAAAGCTGTTTGGCGACAACATTACGATTTCAGACGATGTCGCGCATCCGTTGCAGACGGGCTGTCCGTTCGACGGAGAAGGTGTGCAGCGGCAGCGAGTCGCGCTAGTGGAAAACGGAATGGTGAATCGGGTGGTTTATGCGCGCGCCACAGCCGCAAGAATGAAGCGCTCGGAATATAAAGAGAAGGTTGGCCCGGTCGCCGCGACGGGGCACGGCTTTGCGCTGCCCAACGAAATGGGAGAGATGCCGCAGAATATTGTTTTCGCGCCTGTGGGTAATCCGCAGACGGTCGAACAGATGATTGCTTCCACGGAACGCGGCGTGCTGGTGACGCGGCTGTGGTACATCCGCGAAGTCGAGCCGTTCGAGAAAATCCTGACCGGAATGACGCGCGACGGCACATTTTACGTCGAGAATGGGCGCGTGGTCGGCGGAGTGCGAAATTTTCGCTTCAACGAAAGTCTGATTCACATGCTGTCGAATGTGGAAGCGATGAGCGTGCCGGTGCGCTCGTCTGGCGAAGAATCGTTTGATATGGTGGTGCCGGCGATGAAGGTGGGTGAGTTCAACTTCACGGAAGTGACCAAATTCTAACGGGCGCTCACCGCCCGGCATGAGGCCAAGTTTCTAAGTTCACCCCTTTTTTCGAGCCTGTTTTCTCTCTCCGACAATCGCCGGAAATTGACCCGGAATTGACCGGAAATTGCCCCGTTCTGGAGGCTATTTCAGGCCCTGATCCTGCCTTGTGAATCCACCGTAATCCATTCAAAGAAAAGAAGTTAACCCCGCTTGTTCAATGACTTCGGTAACTTTGTTTGACCGATTCACAGGTGTACTCTGCGTTGAGTTGGATGTGAAGTCCGGAGAGCGGAAACGACGCACCCGGAAGGAAGGTCTTCTCAGAGTGGCAGCAGAAGGCACAGCACCGATGAGCGAGCCGCAAGCTAGCGCGGGACACTACGAAGATATGCAGAGTGCACCGCGGTTTCCGCTGCATCTCACGGCTTCGGTCACGAGTCAGGGCAGCGCCTATTCGGCGGAGACGGAAAACATCTCGGCTAACGGCGTGCTGTTCGCCATGGACCGCGACGTCCCGGTGGGATCGATGGTGGAGTTCACGATTCTGTTACCGGCCGATGTCGTGGGCGCGCGTCGGGACGTGCAGATCGACTGCCGGGGCCGTGTGGTGCGCAGCTTCGAGGATCGGGGCCGGCGCGGCGTGGGCGTGGTGATTGACGAATACCATTTCGAACGAGCGTAGACGCAAGGAAACGAATGGCAACCATTCCGGTGAGCTTGGAAGAAAATTTCGGAGCAGGCGAGGACGGCGGCAAGGGCCAGTTCGTCCGCGTGATTGTGGCCGATACTCAGGCCATCTTCCGCGCCGGTCTGCGTAAAGTTTTCGCGCTCGAAGATGACATTCGCGTGGTCGGACAGGCGGAGACGCTGGCGCAGGCTCAATCCGCAGCGGCGAAGTTCACCGCCGATGTGCTGATTTTTGAAGCGGCGTTGACGCCGAATCCAGTAGATGCGGTCGCCGATTTGGTTCGCCAGAATCCTGCATTGCGCGTGGTGGTTGTGACTCCGGGCGCAGATGAAGAGTTGACATTGGACCTGTTCCGCCGCGGAGCTCACGGCATTGTGTCGCGGGAAGTAGAACCTGAGTTGCTGGTGGAATGTCTGCGCAAAGTGGTATCTGGAGAAACCTGGCTCGATAATCAGGGAACGCGCTGGGTGATGGAAGCGTATCGCAACCAGACGAGCCGGCCCGCGGGATCACGCCCGAAGGTGCAGTTGACGCCCAAGGAAACGCTGATTGTTTCGTGCGTGACCCAGGGAATGAAAAACAAAGAGATTGCATTGCGCGTGGGGACGACGGAGCAGGTTGTAAAGAACTACCTGCGCAAGGTGTATGACAAGCTTGGAGTGGCGGACCGTCTGGAACTGGCTTTGTATTGCTTGAGTCATCATGTTGTTGACAATACGAAAGTGCCGCCGCTGCCGACTTCGCCCACGAATGGTCATGCCGCGAACGCCGCCGCGGCGGGCGCTTCGTCATCCGGTGGTCTTTCCGCGCCGGGCAACGGGTCTATGAGTGGCGACCTTCCTGGAAAACTTTCCTAAAGATTCCGGCCCCTTCGGTTGCACGCTTCCGGTAATGCCACAGTCTGAAATTCAGATTCGCGATCTTCCTTTCGAGCTTTCAAGCTTTCAAGTTGCAGTTCGGCGACTTCACCCATAGAATTGAAAAGAACAGAGCGCCGCGAATCGCAATCAGGTGCGGCTGAGTAGCAAGCTTCTTTAGAGGCAGTTCCTTCCATCCGATTCACGCCGGAGAGATGGCCGAGTGGCTGAAGGCGCACGCTTGGAAAGCGTGTTTAGGGGAAACTCTAACGTGGGTTCGAATCCCACTCTCTCCGCCAATTGTATACTATAACTGCTTTGTTTTCAATTAGTTAAATGAAATCAGGGGGAGGTGAGAAAAACGTGCGAAAGGCCAAAGCTCATCGGTAGGGCCAGACGCCGAAACGGGATTCTGCTACGACTCGTTGTCTAAATGAGACGAACGAACCTTACCAGTGCCTTCGCGGGATTTTCAGAGCGCTGCGGCTATTCACCGGTTGAGTACTGCGCAATGACTGCAGCGCAGGTCGGCCGACTTGAGACCTCTTTGCTGCTGATTAGCCTGGTTCGTCATACACGCCGATCTCGGCAATGTGAGGCATCTGGTTGCTGCTTTCCAACAGCAATCGCACCCTCGGCGATGATACGCGAGGAATGCGATGAATTGTCGTAGATGTCGGCTTTTCGCCGTTTGCCAGCGTAGTCCAGTTCACACCGTTCCAGCACTCAAAACGGTAGCTCCGAATACGGCTTTCCAAATAGTCATCTCTTTTGCCAACAGGCTCCACGAGCGACACAACATTGAAGCTCTCCTGCTTTTGCAGATCCACCTCTAGCCAGCCTGACGTTTGCCCCTCCTCCAAGTACCAGCTCGAATGAAAGTCACCATCGTTGGCCTCATCCGGACCCACAGTATCGGGGTAAGAACTGGCATGAATTGGCTTGCCCGTCGCTAGATTTCGCGTCGTGATCACGATGTGCTCGCTAAGCTTTGCCATAGGTCCAGGATGCGTCCACGCCCTCCCAATCTCCTCCAAGCGGCTCAAAAGATTCGACGCGAGCCGTCCTTCGCGGTTCGGCGGAGCATTGAGAATCAGGTTGCAGTGTCTGAGATTCAGTGGCCGAAGCCACTCGTCAACAACAGTCTTCACCGCCTTGAGAGGTCCATGTGCATCTCGTTGCTTCCAGAACCATCCTTCGGTAAGGGTCGCACAGGAGAGGGCAGGCACGTCGCTACCTTCTGGGACCTTCTGCCCGGCATTCTGCTCAAAAGCCTTCACATCGGAATAGTAGAGTCCGCTCGGAGGATATTGACTGGCATTGAGATCGCAGATCAGGCAGTCGGGCTGGAGATTCTTAATGTGCTCATAGATCTCGTGGAACGGTACCTCTTCATAGGTGATGCGACTCCACGGTGCATCCCAGCCATCGGTGATGAGGATATCAACTTCTCCATAGCGCGTGAGCAACTCGGTTAATTGATCTTTGATGAGCTGAACTTTGACCGATGTCACGTTGAAATGGCGGATGTCATCGCGCAGCGACAAGATCGAATAATAAAGCCCCACCCGCAGGCCAGCCTTGCGGAAAGAATCGACATAGGCGCGGACGACATCGGTCGAGTGCAAGGTCTGCCCCACGCTTGCCGCCGCCGTCTTCGTCGGCCACAGGCAGAACCCATCGTGATGTCGGGTCGTCAGGCACCCCCAAGTCATGTTCGCCGACTGCGCCGCCGCGGCCCATTGGTCCGTATCGAGAGCGGTTGGACGAAACAGGTCAGCGGGCGATGTCGGATCGCCCCATTCGCGGTCCTGAAAAGTGGCCATATTGAAATGGATGAACATGCCGAAGCGCAGATCCACAAACCGCTGTTGCAGATCCTGGAGCGGCAGTCCGCGACGCGGAGTTGAGCGCTGCGTATCGTTCTGCTGCGTTGCGGCGCCGTGATTAGAGGCCAGCATCGCTGCGACTGCTGTTCGGGTGGCCAGTTGGAAGAACTCTCTCCGTGACGTCATTTTCGATGCGCGTACCTCCAGCAAGATGAGAGCAGTCTGGATTCGGAATTTAGCACAGTCGAGTCAGGCTTGATGAGGCTTGATCTAAAGGGCTTAAGTTGCCGCAACGGACTCCGGAAGAAACTTTTGCAAAGTCGAAATTTGATGCAGTCCGCAGTGAGCCCGGCCGAGTCGACCGTTGCCAGAGGCTCAGAGGCTCGTGTCTCGTGCTTCCGGATTACTGCCAGTATCGGCTCGATTCCGCAATTGGAGTACATCTTGGCTATCGCATTTGAGATGGTCACCGTGCTCAGCGGCACCTCGGAAGATTCAGAAGGGCTCGAACTGGATTGCCAGCCGATCCTATGTGTTAAGGGCCTCAATGCGCAGGGTAACCAACTCCCAAGCGGTTACGCGCACCTGTGTAGGGAGCGGTTCAAGCGATTGCTCGCGAAGGTTGCTACGCCAAACCTTGATCGGTCTCCCATCCGTCCAAGTCAAGCCGACAGTACGGTCTTCTCCCGCGGCGCCGAAGAGTCGGACGATCCACGCGCTGCCGTCTGCACTTCGCTTGCACTCCTGCACAAGTACATCGTCCTGATCGATACGGAGCTTCAGCCCCATTCGGGATCGCTGTCCCTGTGCTGAAGCAACAAGGGGCTGTGACATGCCAATCGCAAAGCGGCTTGCAGCCGCAGGGTCGTAACCGCCGTGTGGACGAAGCGCATACCGAAACTCGACGGGGCCATCCTGGTAAGCGAGGTAATTCGTCCCCCAATGATTG
>DATHQJ010000299.1:0-3647 GCA_035482825.1 Binatus sp. (SeqCode)
CATCGCCATGCATGTTCCGTGGCGCACGGCGTTGGCCGTGGTGTTTTGTTCGGGCATTCTTTTTCTTGTGCTCACGGTTACGCGAGTTCGCGAACAGATTGTCAACGGCATGCCCGACTGCCTGAAACATTCGACTGCGGCTGGAATTGGAATGTTCATCGCGTTTGTGGGACTGCGCAACGCGAAGCTGGTGGTGGCCAATCCGGATACGTTTGTGGGCTTGGGCAGCTTCGCCGACAAGGAAGTGCAGACCGCGTGTTTCGGTCTTGGGCTGACATTGATTCTGATGTCGCGAAAACTGCACGGCGCCATTCTGGTCGGTATTTTCGGTACTACGTTGCTCGGAATTCTTCGCGGGATCACGCAACGGCCCACGGCAGTGTTCGCGATGCCGCATCCTTCGTCCACTTTTCTGCAGCTTGATTTTCATGGGGCCGCACACCTCGGCTTGCTCGAAATCTTGTTTGCCTTCCTGTTTGTGGATCTGTTCGACAATGTCGGCACGCTGGTGGGGGTATGTGAACAGGGCGGCTTCGTCAAGGACGGCAAGATACCTCGCGCGGGGCGGATTCTGGTGGCGGATGGAGTGGGCACCGTCGTGGGCGCGCTGACGGGAACATCGACTGTGACCAGTTATATCGAGAGCGCGGCCGGAGTGGCCGCGGGAGCGAGGACCGGCTTGAGCAATGTCGCGGTGGCCGCGCTTTTTCTGCTGGCTACATTCTGTTCGCCACTGGCGACCGCGATTCCAGCCTATGCGACGGCCCCGGCGCTGATTCTGGTGGGCGTGCTGATGACGCAATCGATCGCGCAGATCGCGTGGCAGGATTTCAGCGAAGCGGTCCCAGCATTTATCACTATGCTGGCCACGCCGCTTACGTTCAGCATCGCGACCGGACTCAGCCTGGGATTAATTTCCTACACCGTCGTAAAGATCGCCGCGGGAAAGATTCGTGAAGTAAACGCGTTGATCTGGATACTCACCATCCTGTTCGTTCTGCGCTACATCTATCTCGCCGCAGCGTGAAGCCTGTGGCAGTGCCCGCCAGTACTGGGTCGAGGCCGAGCGCTAACGCTGGTGCACCTCCAACTGAACCGGCCGCGCGACCGAGCTGACGTCCGGGTCGTAGTACTCATACACGCGTGATTGGAAGGTGTGGGCGCGGATGGGATACTTGGCACGCAGGCGAAAATGCAGCGTGACCGTATCGGAGGGCGCAATGGAATCGAAGTAGAGAATCGCCTGCGTTGCAGTAAGGCTGAACTTCTCCAGGTGCGCACTTTTCTGGCCGGCGCTTTTTTCGATGTAGGTCTGGAGATCCTCGCTCAGCAAGTCGAAGCCGGGAGGAATGCCGAGGTCGACCATCACCATATTCGCGGATTTGGGCAGATTGTTTCTGATGGTGGCGACGGCGGTTGCGATATCGTCCTGCGCGAGGCGCGTGCGGTCGTAGCCTACTTCGATGGAGAGCGCTTCGCTGGCCGGCTTCTCATCCCACGGTAGGAAGTAGCTGCCTACAATCTGGTAGGCTAGGCCGCCTTTGCCGTCGAACCGGATTTCCACGATGTCAGGGTTGTCGGAGGCTCCGGTCTTCGAGTCAGCGCTCTGCGAATCAAAGTTCTTCGAGGCGATACTCTTCAAGTCGACACCTTTGAAGACAAACTGATGGAGCAGGTCGTTGTTCTCCGCGGTTAGCGTGAGTTGCTCCAGCGGTTTGCCGTTGAGCAGAATCTGCAGCGTGCCACGAACGTCCGCTGCGCCTTTTTCAGTTGCCAGAAGAAGAGCGCGCAGCGCCATGATGGTGGCCTGCGTCGTGCCCCAGGTGCCGGAAGCATCTTTCTTGGACGCGACATAATTCATGGCCTTGCGGGCTGTGCCGGAAGCCTGACCCCACTTGAGCAGCGCTTGAACCGCGAGGCCCGTGGTCTCGACGCTGGCACTTGCGCCGGTCGAGTAGACACCGGTTTCGTCGGCGCTCCACCAGGCCTGTTCATCTTTTTCGGTGCGGGCATCGAGCAACAATTGCATGGCCTGGCGCGTGAAGCCTTTATCACCATCGCCCGCTGCGGAGTCAACCGCGAAGTTGGCGACGACGGCCAGCGTGTAGGCGTCGACCTTTGCGCTCATGTGACCGTCGACAAACTGCTTGGCTTTTTCGATCGCAGGCCCCTGGTAGCCCGTGTTCTCCAGCGACCAAGCGAGGTAAGCGGTGATGCGGAGGACGTCTGAGTTGTAACGGTTGGTCGCGCCTTCATTGATGAACTGCGTATCGGGCTTCCAGCTTCCGTCGGCCTGTTGCTGGCTGGCAAGCCACTGCTGAGTTCGTGAAATCAATCTTGGGTCCACGTCGTAGACTTTCGACATGTCACTGAATTCCATGAGTCCATAGGCGGTCAGAATTTTATTGGCTGGCGCCTGTCCGAACCAGGAGAAGCCGCCGCCAGGAACTTCAAACGTGAGCAGACGTTGATAGCCGTTGGCGATGTATCCCTCGGCCTTGGCGTGCACTTCGGGAGTCAACTTCTTGGTGCGCTTCATGTAATCGAGCGCCAGCACATTGGGATAAGTACTGGAGGAAGTCTGCTCGAAGCAGCCGCCCGGCATGCGCAGAATGCTATCCATGCCTTCGATCACCTGGCTCAAAGGGCCGGGGTAGAGTCTCACGAAAATCTTGCTCGCGTCAGGGATGGAATTCGTGGGGAAATTCAGTTCGTGTTGGACTGAGTTTTCGAGGCGACCGTTGAAGACAATATTCTGCTCGCGTCCGTTGGGAATGACTTCGATTTCGCGGACAACGATGTCAGCACGGTTGGATTTGCCATTCATTTGCGCCGACAGCGTCAGCTTGAATTTGCCGATGCGCTGGGCTTGCAGCGTGAACTGGGATCCACCCACATGGGAGGATTCAACTGCAACGGATTTGTCGGAGACGTCGTCGACCAGAGAGAACCAGTCGTCCGCTTGCAGTTTTAGACTGACGTCTCCGCGTGTGCCGGAGTAGTTGTACACAGCGACGGGAAGGGAAACGCGGTCGCCCTGCGTGAGTGTGACCGGGAGGTCGAGGTCAACGAAGAAATCCTGGAAAACTTTCAGACTCGAGGTGGCACTGCCCAGCGCGCCGTGGGTGGTGGATGCGAGCATGGCCATGCGCCAGGTGGTGATGGAGTCCGCCAGCGGAATCGTAATGCTGGCCACGCCGTTCTGGTCGGTGATGATCTCGGGATTGATGTAGAGAGCCTCGGGGAAATAGGAACGGACGTGCGCGGAGGGAGAAGAACCTTCTTTGTCCTTGGCGAGAGTCGCGCTGTTCGCCCCTGTTTGCTTGAGTTCCACCAGGTCCATGGCGTCGCGGCCGTTCATGGGTAGATTTGCGACACCTCTCACCGGGCCGCCAAATGCACCGCCCGCGGCCGGAACTGCCATCATAGCCATTTCAGTTTGGAGCACGGGACTCTCCGCGCTGACCTCAATCACCTCGGAGGATTGACCAACTGAGAGCGTTGCAGAGAGTTCCGCAAGGTCGCGCGCGCGCAGATTCACTTCCTGCCTGGCGACCCTGAATCCGCGCATCGTCACTTGAACCACATACTTGCCCGCAGGCACACCCCGCAGAAAAAATTGCCCCGCCGCATTAGTTTTTGCATTG
>DATHQJ010000300.1:0-19976 GCA_035482825.1 Binatus sp. (SeqCode)
TAGTACCGGTTACCGAACCCGACAGGGTATAGTCATGGGTTCCGTTCGCCAGGGTGATCAGGGTCCAAGTCACCGGCCCGCTGAAGCTTCCCGTAAAGATGGCGCCGGAGGGAATCCCATTCGTGCCGTTGCCGTCGATGACGAACGATCCGCCGCCGGCGAACGTCCCGCCCATCTGCAGACTGCCAGAAGTCAAAGCCCCAGTGGTGAAGCTCAAGCTACCCAAATTGCCCGTAACCAGGCCCAAACCATTGAGTCCATTGACCGCGATCAGTTCTGATCCGGTGAGGGACAATCCCGCGCTGCTCCCGGACAAGGTGCCGCCGCTGTTGGTGAAATCGATCGAGTTGTTGGCAAATGCCGCCATCGGCAGGGCCAGTGCCAGTATAGCCAGCATGAGAGTTCTCTTCATTTTACGTTCTCCTAGGAGTTACTGCGCCCGGGTCTTTGATGCCTAACGACGCGTGGCTCGCACTTTGATGCCGGAGTACCGACCTAAAGCACTGACCCTTGGTTTGCACCCTGAGTACCAAAGTTCGGATATTCGTAAACTTCTGCAAGGTAAGCACTTAGGCTTGATTAGAGGCTGGCGCCCAAGTCGGGAAGTGAAAATGTATGCGCAACAAGACAAAAAACCCGGAGAACCCGCGCCCGGCGCGGTAAGTGGCAAGCTCGAAAGGACTCTTAGTCGGCCGCGATGTCTTGCTTCGGAGTGTCCGCCTCCCGCCGCTTCACCACCCGGTTCGAGGGTAGTCCGGCGTCGCGAATCTTATACAGCAGCGCGCGGTAGCTGATGCTCAAGGCGCGTGCCGCCTGCTTCCGGTTCCAGTGACAATTCTGCAGAACTTTCAGGATGACCTTCCGCTCCAACTCCCGCACTGCCTGGCGCGTCAGTTTCTTCAGATTGACCTGGCCATCGAGAGGAATCTCCGCGTTGAAAAAATCCGTGGGCCGCGGCGCCAGATCGGTCGAGATCACTTCTTCGTTGCCCAAAATCACGTAGCGCTTGACCAGGTTTTCCAATTCCCGGATGTTGCCCGGCCAGTGATACTTGCGCAACTCCGTCATCAGCTCGCTGGAGAGCGCCCGCGCCCGGCAATTGTACTTCCGGTTGTGATACTCCAGGAAATACGCCACTAGTTCCGGAATGTCGCTAGCCCGCTCGCGCAGCGGCGGCAAGTGCAGATTCACTACGTTGATGCGGTAAAACAGGTCCGACCGGAACGTGCCGTTTTCAATCTCCTGCTCCAACTTTCGATTGGTCGCGCACACCACCCGCACTTCCACTTTTTTATCTTCCTGCGCGCCGATGCGGCAGAACTGTCCGTCCTGCAGCAGCTGCAGTAACTTCGACTGCAGCGACATATCCAGCTCTGAAATCTCGTCGAGAAAAAGCGTGCCCCGGTGCGCCATTTCCACCCGGCCCGGCTTCATTCCATAAGCGCCGGTGAATGCGCCTTTCTCGTAGCCAAACAGCTCGCTCTCGAGCAGCGTCCCTGGAATCGCCGGACAATTCACTTTGACCCAAGGCCCGGTGCGCCACGGCGACGACGCATGAATCATGCGCGCGATAATATCTTTGCCCGTTCCGCTCTCCCCCTGAATCAATACCGGAACGTTGGCGCTCGCCAGTTTGGTCAGGCGTTCGCGGACGGCCTGCATGGCCTCGGTGCGCCCAAAAACAATCGCGTCGGGCGGCATTTCCCCCAGAGGCTGGGCGAGCGTATTCACACTGCTGGTTGTCATGGTTGGTTTTTACCAAAGGGGGGAGACATTCTGATTGCACCCGGAGAGCCAAAGGTCTCCTGGCCCCACCGCAGACCACTCAAATCTAACTTATGTGGTTGGAGAGTATCAACTTACCAAAGAGCTGGGAAGGTACGCCCTGGTAATCAGGGAATGATGCCAAGAGTAACACTTTTGGCTGGGTCATGCGCAAACATTTTCACACGGCAGAAGCCATTTTCCGCTGACGGGCCTTGGGCATGACCGAAACCTGCAGCGGACGCGCGAACTTAAGTCCCAATAAATAATAGCCTTCCGCAGGCGTACTACGTAGAGCCTTGGCGCGCAGAGTCCGCGAAGACCTCGGCAACAAAGCCAAAGCCGCCACCGGGGCGCTCGGAATTTCCAGCCGGACTTGAGCAATAGCGGGCAGAACCCGTCGAATCGCCACCAGCATCCCGCCCGCACTCACGTTTAAGGCAGTCGCAAATTCCAGAAATTCCTTACCCTTCCCGTCACGGCCGCGAACAAAAACGGGGATGGCGAGTGGCAGCCTGGACCACTTTCGCCTCTCATTTCCCGCTCGCAGACCGTTCATGCAGACCTCTCCAGATCTCTCAATACACCCCGTCGGGAGCACCTCAGGGGCCAAATCTCAGGTAAATACCCGACGAAACCCGGCAAGCCGCCCAAACGCCCTCCCTCTTCGACCGCAAAACCCGTAACGGAACGGCAGTTCCCTTCTCTTTTGTTCGTCTTTCATTCGGTTTCCGAAAATCCCCCGCTCCATGCCGTAAAACCCCGAAAGTGCAAGGTTTTGCTACACTTGGGTAATTCTCGTGCATTTTCCGTTGACAACAATTTGCGCCTGTCATACGATTTTGGTACAGCACTTGTCCTGAAACGGAAGGTGTGGTTTTCCCCTCTCCCCGTCAACCTGTGGTTTTTCCTAATGGCTACTGTCCAAAAGAACACGTGTGTTCCTGACGAGGGAGGACTCTCCGAACCTATGCCGGCTGCTGCTGTGACGCGTCCTGACGGCGATGTGCCCAGCCCTGAGAACCTTCTGCAGGAGTATAAAGAACTCCGCGAGCGTTTCCAGCGCACCACCAACGCTCTGGCCTCCGCCGCCCACGACCTCAAAACTCCGCTTTCGATTTTGAATGGTTACGTCGAGGTGCTGCACAGCGAGAAACTGGGCCCGCTCAGCGACCGCCAGCGCGAAGTCCTGCGCGACATGCAGGCCAGCGGAAAACGTCTGCAGCAATTCATTCAGGATTTCCTCACCTACAGTGCACTTGAAACTGGCGGGCTGCGCATGCAGTTCGCGCCCGGCAACATCAACGATTGCCTGTCGGACATGTGCCGCCTGTGGTCGAATCGTTTTCAGGAGAAAGGCCTGGCGCTTTATTTTCTGGCCAACGACAAGCTGCCGGTTTTTCCTTTCGATTCTCCCAAGCTGGAACGCGTCATCTCGAACCTGCTGGAAAATTCCTTCAAGTTCACGCCCCAGAGCGGAACCGTCTGGCTCCACGCCGAGCCGCACATGTGGGAACGCCGCGCCGCGGCTCAGCCTTCCACCGCGGAGCGCCGCCGCCAGAACGTAACTCATCCCAACTCAGTCAAAGTCAGCGTCTCCGACACTGGACCCGGAATTCCCGCCGAATTTCACCTTGAAGTTTTCGACGACTTTTTTCGCCTTCCCGGCAACGAAGCTCAGGAAGGTATGGGATTGGGTCTAGCCATAGCTCGACGCCTGGTACACGGCATGGGAGGAAAAATCTGGGTGGAAAGCGATCCTGGCGCAGGCTGCAAATTTTCTTTCCTGATCCCGTACAAACCGGCGGTTGCCGCCGCTAGTAAGGGGAAGAACCGATGAAGCCAACTGCAAAAATCCTGCTGGTCGACGACGAACCCGGCATGCTCCGTTACATCAAAACGTTGCTGGAAGTTGACGACTACAAAGTCGAGACCGCGACCACCGGCGAGGAAGCGCTCGCGCTCGTTGAAAAAGGTTCGCAGCCCGACCTCGTCCTGCTTGACGTGCTCATGCCCGGCATCGACGGTCTCGAGACTCTTGAGAAACTCCGCCAGATCCAGCCTGGCGTGAAAGTTGTCATGCTGTCCTGCGTCAACGACACTCGCAAGGTTGTGCACGCAATGAAGCTGGGCGCACTCGACTACCTCACCAAGCCTTTTCAAAAAGCGGAACTCGACGCCGTCATCGATCTCAGCCTCGGTCAGGGCAAGCAGACCTACAGCGGCGAGGTCGAAGAACTTTCGGAAGACGTATTCTTCATCGCGGCCAGCCCGCAGATGCGCAAGATTCGCTCGCAGGCCGCCCTCGTCGCCAATGTCGACATTCCGGTGCTACTGCTCGGCGAGAGCGGCACCGGCAAGGAAGTCCTCGGACGCCTGATCCACAAGCTCTCTCCCCGCGCCCACCGCACTTTCCTGAAAGTGAATTGTGCCGCGGTTCCAGCCGACCTGCTCGAAAGCGAACTGTTCGGGTACGAGCCGGGCGCTTTCACCGGTGCGACTCATGCCAAGCCGGGAAAATTCGAGCTCTGCAACAAGGGCACCATCCTGCTCGACGAAATCGGCGAGATGCCGCCGCTCCTGCAGGCAAAGCTGCTCCACGTATTACAAGACCAGCAGTTCTCGCGCCTGGGCAGTCGCAGCGTAATCAAAGTCGACGTCCGCATTCTGGCCGCGACCAACATCAACATTCCCGAAGCTCTCGCCAACAAGCGCCTGCGCGAAGATCTCTACTACCGCCTGAACGCTTTCACCATGCAGATTCCGCCGCTGCGCGAACGCAAGGAAGAGATTCCCATCCTGCTCAAGCACTCCATGACGTTGATGGCCGAGCGCTATGCGCGCGCGCCTTTGCCGCTCTCTCCGGCGTTGCTGCAGGCCTGTCAGAATCATTCCTGGCCGGGCAATCTGCGCGAGTTGAACAACTTCCTGAAGCGCTACCTGATTCTCGGGGACGAGAACCTGGCCGTCAGCGAGCTTCTTCCCCGCAACGACGGCAACGCCGGACCGAACGGGGATTCTTCAACTCGGGGAGCGGAACAGGGTGGGTTAAAATCTCTGGCGCGCACTGCGAAAGACGAGGCCGAAGCGCAGGCTATTACTCAGGCATTGGAACAAACCAACTGGAACCGCAAGCAAGCCGCAGCGATTCTCCAGATCAGCTACAAAGCGCTCTTGTATAAGATCCGCCAGTACGGAATCGCCGAAGCCAAAGGCCACCACAAACTCTCCGCCGGCGCGTAGTACTCGCGCGGGGCCACGGTACATGGGGTGCCCCATTTCTCGCGTCCTTCGCGAGAAGTGGGGACTTTCACGAGGTCGAAGCGTGGAAGTCCTTACACCCGCTCTCCCCGCCAACCCTACGGAACCGTCAGCGTGATGATTCCGCTCTTGGTGTCGCTATCGGACGTCGCGGTAACGGTAATCTTGTACGTCCCCGCAGGCGTTCCGCTGACCGGCGCTTGCGTAGTCGTAGTGCTGCAAGCCGGCTGCAGCAGGAGCAGCGCAAAGAGCGCACCAGCGAAGAATATTCCCATCATGCGCCGCCGCCGGCGATCCCCACCGGCGCCCACACCCAGCAAGGTCAATCCGGGAATCGCCAGCCAGATCGCGTAGAACTGTCGCGCCCCGAAAATAGACCCGATCGTTGTCACTGGCCGAGCCGTCGTCGTAATGTTGAGCGTTGAAGTTCCGGGCCCCGCTAGCGTCACCGTGCCGCTGCTGAAGTTGCACGCCGCCCCAGGCGGCAGGCCGGTGCACGCCAGAGAGATGGGCGAACCATAAACCGGCAGCGGAGTCAGTACCACCTGATACGTGGCCGTATCCCCGGCCGCCGGTACGCTCTTATCCGGCGGAGTCACCGCCAGTTTGAAATCGGACATGTTCGCCGATACCGAAGTGTGCGCCTGAACAATGTTCCCCGGCCCCATTACCTGTACCGAGCCCCCATTGAACCCGGTGACCCCGCCGCCGGTCGGCAGGGGGGTTACCACGATGGTGACGGTCGCCGCCGAGCCCGACTGCAGGGGCGGAAGACTGCAGCTCACCGTGGTATTGGTCGAGCCTCCTCCGCAGGTCCCGGCACTCACGCTCGCGGACACAAAGTTCAGCGTCACTCCTGTGCTGGCAGAACTCAGATCGTCCGTCAACGTGAGCTCGCTGGCCAGGTCTGGACCGTTGTTGGTTACCAAATAAGTGAACTGGGCCGGGTTCCCTGCGCTGATGTACTGCTGGTTCGTGCCCTGGGTCAGAAATCCAGCGATCGACAGGCTGTATGCTGGCCCCAGTTGCGCCACAAACGAATCATAGCCGCCGTTGTATCCATTCACCGGGTTCACGGCCGCTGCCGTGACCAGCGGTTTTTGCACCTGCAAGTCCGGCGAATTCGTGTCTCCCGCGAAGTACGCGTTCTGGTTCACATCCAGCGTAACGCCGGTACCCTCGCTCAACACGCTATTGGAGTCCGTGTTGTTTCCCCCAAAATAACTGGCCCATGAACCTGTCGGCGTCTGCCCCACTGTCGTGGTGGTGGTCGTGTTCAGCCGGGCAAAAAACGCGTCCTGGAAGCCCGTCAGAGCGCTCTGAATGGGGTTGGCCGGCGGTGAGACTGGAAAAGGCGAAGCTGGGGTGGACTGCGTCCATCCCGTCACTACGGCGCCCGCGCCGGAGTCCACCGCAATGGCCAATCCGGCTTCCTCGCCGCCACCTCCCAGATATGAGAAATAATTCAGCGCCACGTTCACGGGCGTGGTGGTCGTGCTGCTCGTCGGATTCGTCAACCGCGCTACAAACGCATCGTTCGGGGCTCCCGCGACCGCCGTACACTGCACCGGGTTGCTTCCCGCTACGAACTGGTTATCCAGGCAGGCTTGAAACGGAGCCGAGGTAATGACCGTAATTGTGCTCTTGCCGATGTCGATGGAGTTCGTGGTCCCGACGATATACACGTTCGCCGCTCCCGTATCCAGCGCAACTCCCGCGCCCAGGTCGGTTCCGCTGCCACCCAGGTAGGTCGACCAGATCAGCTGCTGTCCCTGGTTCGCGTTGGGGTTGAGCTTGGCCACGAACGCGTCGGGGAACACTTCTGAGGTGTTCGTACACTGCGGCGGATTCACGATGATAGCTGGAGGCGGCTGGTTCAGACACGGCTGGTACGCATTCAGGATGGGGAAGTCGGTGTTGCTGCATCCCGCGCATCCGGTGTAGGTGAAATTGGTGGTGCCGGTGAAGTACATGTTGCCGTTGGTATCGACGGCGATGCCTCCACCCGTGGCCACCGGCGGGTTCGTCGCCGAGTTGCCTCCGCCGAAATAGGTCGAGTAGTCAATGCTGCTCGCCTGCGGCGCAGTGGGGTTGACTTTGGTTACGAAGAACTGGGCCACTCCCGCGGCGGCCCGCGAAATACTCTGAAAGGGCTGCGCAAACGGTAGCGTGCTCGCCGGGAATTGATCGGTAGAGTTGGCCACGCCTGACGTCGTCGTGCCGGTTACGTAGAGGAAACCTGACGCATCGATCGTCATCCCGCTGGCGATGTCGTTGCCATTGCCGGAAAGATAGGAAGAGTACAGCAGCACCGTGGCGTCAAACTTCAACTTCGTCACAAATACGTGCTGGGTGCCCGCGCTGCCCGCTTCCGGGACAATCTGGTACGCGTTGGTCGCGCTGGTGGGAAAGTTATTCGAAGTGGTTGTCCCAGCCACGAATGCATCGCCCGCGCCATCCACTCCGATTCCCACCGGAGTGTCGGTCCCGTCGCCACCCAGATACGTCACATACAGAAGCTGCGCAGGCGTCTGGCCCAGTGGCGGCTCGATCTTGGCAATATAAACGTTCTGCGTCGCTCCCGCAGCAAGGGTGGGCTGAAACACCGTACCAGTCGTCGGGAGATTAGGCGACGTGGTCGAACCTGCCAGGTAGATATTGAAGTTTCCGTCGACCGCAACAGAGGTCGGGCGACCGAAGACGCGCGTCGTGCCGATCAAGAGCGAACCTTCGTCTCCGCTGCCCCCGAAATATGTTGAGAACGTCAGGATGGGGTCGATGACCAGTTCGCGCGAGTGATCGTAGGATCCAATCGCGAATCCCGCGCGGTTGGCGCCCCGCAGAACGAACCTGCCTTCCACCGCTTGCTGCCGCCCCGCGATTTCCTGGTATACGCGCGGAGCCTCGAACTGCACGCTGCTATCCTCGCCCTTGATGACCAGAGCCCCATCTTTCAGCTCCAATTTTTTCGCCCCGTTGAATTCAAGCTCAGCCTGCCCCGGATTGGACCCGGGCGCTACCTGGAAGTCGTACTCAAGACGGCCTTGATTTCCATAAAAAACCAGATTGATTCCGGGATAAATATTCTCGTAGCGCACCCGGGCGAACTGCGGCACAGCCGTACGCCACTTCGCGGGATCATTCCCCAGAAAGTAGTTGCTCTTGCCCGGCAACAGATCCGCGCCGGTCACAGTGGGGTTTGGATTCGCTCCCGCCAGCTTCATCTCCAGCGAATGTACGCGGATCTGGGAAGCAGTCTGCTTCCCCGAGCCGCTCTTAGACGTTCCCCGTTTCGGCCGGTCCCGCGAAGTTACGCTCAGAATCGCGCCCTCGGAGCCCAGAAACAAGCTATACCCCGATCCGCGGGTCACAAACTTAGCTCGCGGATCGGCGGCGTCGAGGTTCCCTTGTCCCCGGTTCGGTTCGAAGATCAGCGGCAGTCCGGCAAAGAGCGAGCGTGCGCGGGACTCTACTTCTCCCTTGGCTTCGCTATGCTCGGTCCCCAGCTGGCTCGGCATCGTCGCCCCCAGCTCTGCAATCGCTGAAGGCTGGGCCGCGTCGTTCGCGGCGGTTTGGCGTGAGCGGGAACCCCACCCGAGAACCGCGCATCCTGCCGCGAGCAGCATCAGCCCTGCCGCCAGAACACGAACTCCTACCACGGATGTTCCCAACCAACGGTGATTCAAGTCCACTCGTTCCTCCGATGCAGTGAAACCAATATGCTTCAAACCAATATGCTTCAACCCAGTATTCTTCCGATCTTGCCCGTTCCGATCTTGCTTACCCGAATCGCTCTCGTCGAGCTCGTTCTGGCAAGATCGTTTTCGCTCAAGATCTGTTTTCGCTCAGAGCAGTGCAGAGATTAGGGACGGCGCACACATCCATCGAGCTTCGCGCCGGCGAACCTGACCGCGGCTTGCTTGTCACTGGAACTGGCAGAAAAATTTAAATAACTACTTAAACATCTGACGGATAGACAAGTCAAGCGACCCCCCCGCCCAACTCATGTGTGGACAGCCGCCCCGGCTGTCCGGTCGAGCGCTGCTCGGCCGAGTTTGCATGCGCTGGCACTCCGACGCACCCCTCCGTCACCGCTTCAGGCTTCGTCAGATGCGCCCCACCGCGTCGAAAGATGCCGCGCCATGGCACAAAAGTGGCGTGAAAAAAATTGCGTGAACCCGGTCCTGGAAAACGACGATCCCCAAGTCCGCAACCGCTTGCATGAGCCGCGCTCACATCGGCTCATCGGACTTCGCAACCCGCTCATTCTTCTGAGAGAACTTACGGCTCACGAAGGTCTGCAATGGCAGCGCGATTGCTCGTAGCTCAACCGAGCCATGCGCGCACGTGCGTCCTCCCGCGGCTCCACGGACGAATTCTGTTCCGAAATCCGAACGGATTAACCGAATCAGTTCCAACTGGCATTTTGCTGTTGCAAACTGCTGATGTTTCTATACATTGAGGGCTACGGGGCCGCATTCAGCCGAACTTCACGCCTCGCTTTTTGGGGCATTTGCCGTATGCCGTGTCGCTTTTCCGGGGGAATATGCGCTCTTCACCGAGCGTTCTGGCCATGCAACCGAATTCACAGGAACGGCGGATGATGCGGCGCTTCGACATGCGGCTGCCGGCCATCGTCCGACTCGAAGGCTCCAGCGACTCCGCCACCACCGAAGTTCAAACCGAGACTCAGAACGTCAGCGCCCGCGGCGTTTTCTTCTACCTCGACCGCCCCGTCGACGCCGGGACCAAGCTCGAAGTCACCCTCACCTTCCCACCCCACGTCACCCTCACCGATGCGGTTCGCGTCCGCTTCACCGCCCGCGTCATCCGCGTCGAACATCCTCTTCCTTCTTCCCGCATCGGCACCGCCGCCATGATCGAGGACTACGAATTCCTTCGCTCCACCGGCGCCCCCGACTTCCTCGCCGCCCTCCAGTCCGAATGGAAATCCACCAACTGAAGTGAGCGTGGCAAATGAATGTGGGGCGGACACTCCTGTCCGCCGGTTCTGACTTTTTCGGCTTCAGGCTTCCGGCTCTCGGCTTCCGAGTCTCAATGCGGTGATTTTGGGTGGCGCAGCGCTTCCAGCGCTGCGAGAGGACTCTTAAGTTATAGCGGCGGGCTTTAGCCTGAGGTAATTCTCGTTGAGATCAATCTTCCCGCTGCAACCCGGAAGCCGAGCGCCGGAAGCCGGAAGCCTTCACTTCTCTCTCCTCCCGCCGCAGCCGCCCAAACCTGCGCACCAGACTCCCCAGATACACCCCATGAATCACCCAGGTGGCAACATAGGCGGCGATCAGAAACTTCACAGCATTCATCGCGCACTCCGACTGAGAGGAAGACTGGCCCCGGCCGCCGCTCCCGCGAGCGATTCCATGGCATGCGCTTCTTCGATCTCGCGGTGCAGCAGTTCCAGCCGGAAGCGCGACCAGCACACTAGAAACGCGAAGCACAGAAACGCCATCCAGCTGATCAGTAGCGTATCCAGCATGCGTGGATCCATCGACCCACCTCCGCCGATCACCGGCTGCGGATGCTGCGTCCGGAAGAACCAGATCGAAAAATAAACCAGCGGCACATCCAGCGCCCCAAACACCGCCAGCGCCGCCGCCAGCAGTTGCGTCTGCGCGCTGTTCGAAAAGCGCCGCAGCACCAGATAACTCACATAAATCAGCCACAACACCAGCGTCGAAGTCAGCCGGATATCGCCCGGCGCCCACCAGATCCCCCACACCGGCCGCGCCCAGATCGGCCCCGTCACCAGCACGATGGTACAAAAAACCACGCCCACTTCGGCTGTCGTCACCGCCAAAACATCGAGGCGATCTCCGGGGAAAAGCCACCCAATTACAAAATAGAAGATCGGAATCAACAGCGCCGTCGTGGCCACCGCGCTCGGACGCATCCCCGCCGGTATCAACCGCTGCACCGGCGGCAAAAAGCAGGCAATCACCCCCACGACTCCGATGACAGTCACAATCCACTTCGCAGCCGTTCGCGTCGAGGGCTTCCCGCTGGCCAGATATTGAATCGACGCAATAAAATTAATGAAGAACAACAGAAACGCCGTCCACGCCGAAGGCACATGGTAATAAATGATGCGGTAGATATCCCCCTGCTGCGCGTCGGTGGGCGCAACCCACCACGCCTGATAAAAGGCGTACGCCAGGAAAATCGCCGTAAGAACCGAGAGGATCGGGAAGAGTCGTTTCATTCCGCGTGCAGAATCGTGCCAAACAGCGCCAGACAAGCTGTAGTAAACACCACATCGTAGGTGAGAAGCAATACGAGGTAAAAGTGTGCCGACTCTTCGCCGGTCAGAATGGAAGTCGTGCCCGCCACCATCGCGATCACCGCGGGAATCGAAACCGGAAACAGCAGCAGCGGCAGCATGATCTCGCGGCTGCGGGTGCGCAGCGACATGGCCGCGAAGAATGTCCCATTCACCACCAGCGCCCACGTTCCCAGCAGCGCGATCGGAATCAACTGCCACGCCGGACCCAGAACCCGCACGTTATAGAAGATCACGAACAACGGTGTCATCAGCGCTTCCAGCACGCTGACAAAAATAAAATTTCCCAGCGCCTTGGCCAGAAACAACGCATTCGCCGGAGCCGGAGAAACCCGGTACGCGTCCAACACTTGATTACGCAACTCGCGCGCCCAGGTCTGATTGAGCGCCGTCACCGACGCAAACAGAAAACTCACCCACACCAGTCCGCCAACAATGTGCCGCGACTCCTCCGCCAGCGGATCGAACGAAAACATAAAAATCACCACCACCAGCAGGGAAAAAAACAGCATGGCATTCAGCGCGTCCTTCGAGCGCCACTCCAGCCGAATGTCTTTCACCAGCGTCGCCATGGTCACCGCCCAAAGCGAGTTCATTGAAGGCCCTCCCGCGCCAGGCTGCTCGTCCGGTCCACAATCTGCCCCGCTTGCATCCACACAAACTCGTCGGCCACGCCCTCCAGCAGCGCCGCCTGGTGCGTGATCACGAAAACCGTCTTCCCCGCATCGCGCATTCCCTTCAGCAGCCCCACCATGGCCTGCGCCGAATGCACATCCACATTCGAAAACGGCTCATCCAGCAGGAGCACTCGCGGATCATGCAGAATCGCCCGCGCCAGCGACATCCGTTGTCGCATCCCCTGCGAATATTGTCCCGCTGCCCGCGTTAGCTCCGGATCGAGCCCCACGCTCCGAATCACCTCTGCGCAGCGTCTGTTGTTATCCAAAATCCCATACAGACTCGCAAAGTAGCGCAGGTTCTCCGTCCCGCTCATCTCGTCGTAAAGCAGCGACGGATGCGCCATATACCCAATCTCGCGGCAAGCCTCTCGCGGACTCTTACCAAAGATCGAGATCTCTCCTCGCGTCGGCTGCGCCAGCCCCGCCAGCGCCCGCAACAGCGTAGTCTTCCCCGCTCCGTTCTCGCCGAGAATCGCGTGAAACCGTCCCTCGTCAAACTCCGCCGTCACTCCACGCAAAGCGGCAAACCGCCCAAACTGCTTGACCACGTTATTGACGGTGATGGCGGGCTGCGCGGCTTGGGTCACGTGTGCTTGGACGAGCGTGCGGAATCGTAAATGCAGGTTGAGTTTACAGGAGCAGGAGAAGGATGGCGAAAGGCGTGATCACCATCTGCGATATCCGTAGGCGATTTTTGTGACGACGGAAGACGAGCCCAGCAGATGCGATTCGTCGGCCGGCGCCCACTCCGGGACCGCCCAGAATGCGTACATCAGACGGCGTGGACCGTCGGCAAACTCGTCGGTAAACCACCACTGGTTCTCGCCCCAGGCGCGTGTGCCTTACCCCCAAACCAGCGGCCTTGCGTATCCAACGGAAAACACTATGATTCAAAGTGGCCGAATAACGTGCCAAAGGAACGCCCATGGAACCACCCCTCACTGCCTACCAGCGCAACCTCGCAGAGCACCGAATTATGTTCGATCACCCGCTGGCTTCCGATCTTGAGGAAGCTCTGCGAAGGACCTCGCTGGCATGTGCCGAAAACGGTAAGAAAGAGACCGGTTTGATTGAGTTTTTCTGCGGACTGTATCTCCACTGCCGGAAAGGAGTCTCTGATCACTTCAATGGAGATTTCGACGCCGTACTCACACGGACCTTTCCAAAGCATCGTTACGGTGTTGAAGGTCTTGTACCCGACGCAATCCTTGAAAAGGCCGCCGGTGACGACGAGTCTGGCGGGTTTTCCTATCCGGTTAAACATAGCGATGAAGTTCTTCGTCTTTTGTGGCTGGCAATGGCATTGGCGAACGCAGTTGGGAAAAGGGCCTCGCTAAAGGATACGCTTGCCGCGCTGGGGCAGGACATGGGTTGGACAAGCCAGCTCTCACATCATGGATTGACGCTTGCACATAAGGTTGCCAACTTTGATTCAGATATTGGAACGGTCGTCTTTCATGCAACTACGCACATGAACGCCGCTTGGCCAAGGCGATTGGAATTTCAGCATGATGGAACTGTGAAACCGCCATTTACGCTTGAGGCTAAAACTCCATCAGGAGGTTTTCAGCCTGTGCGCACCGCACGCATCAAGCTTAATGGGAACAAAGTGGCGGAGATTGTGTGGCCAGCAATAGCAATTGTCAACGCCGCCGTCGAACTCGACGCATCGAACTCGATCGAGTTGGAGCTTGACGGGCCAGCGTTCGGAAGCATCGAGTTCACGATTCGGGGCGCTTCACGAACTATCCAGTGACGGAACCAGCGATTGCGCTCATCGACTTGGTTATTGGGGGACGGGGTGCGGCTTCAATCATCGCGCCACTTAACGCCGCGCTGAAGCGCGCCCCTTCCACAGTGGCTCCCGGCTTTCCCGCTCAAACCCGGCGTCCACGGCGGTTCCCGATCCTAGTTGGAAGGTTTTTCCTTGGGGCGCTCGTATGCTTTCTGCAGATATTTGCGGGCTTCGTCCAGGGCGCCGAAGGTGTTGTCGTTGGTTTGGGTCGCCTGGCGGTATTGGCCGACGGCGCGTTCGCGCTGGCCGGTGATATCGAAAATCTTGCCGAGCTGGATGTGGCTCCAGACTTCGGTCCAGCGCGGCTCGCCGTCCCCATCAATGGCTGCCCGGTAGGCGTTGGCCGACGACTGGTAGTTCCGCTGATAGAAGAAAATCTCGGCGATGCGGTAGTGGGCGAGGGAACTGTTCTTGTTGAGGTCGAGGGCTTTGTTAAATTCGACCAGCGCGCCCGCGAGATCTCCCTGTTGCTGAATCGCCTGGCCGCGCAGGATTGCGGAGCGCAACTTCACGTCACTGGAATTGGTCAGCACATGGTGGTCGGGATCGACCGAGATGCGGCGCGGGCGGCCGAAGGTTTCAATCGTAAATGCGGAGTCTGTGCCCTGAACGTCGATGCGCTTATTCTCGGTTTTTCCGTCGGTGTCAATGCGAAGATCGACGGGCATGCGGAACAGATCGAGATCCTGAGTAATTTCGCCGTTCACGCGGAATCCGGCGACCTTTTCTTCCTTGGGCTGCTGGGCAGCGGTGGCGGCGGCGCCGCCGAGCCGGTAGGTGGTGTACTTCACTTTAAACTCGGGGGCGCCGGTCGAGTCCAGCCATTGCGAGAAGAACCAGGTGAGCTGGTCGCCGTAGTTTTTCTCGGCGACGATCTTGAAGTCGTCCATGCTCGCGGATTTGCCGGCGAACTGCGTGGCAAATTCGCGCATCGTTTTGTTGTATTTGTCCTCGCCCAAAACCCAGCGCAGCATGTGCAGAATCATCGCGCCCTTGTCGGTGGCCAGCGACTGAAACTCGGTGGAAAAAATGTCGAGCTTGCTGGCGCTCGACAGCGGAACCGTGTCATAGGCCAGAGCGCCGACTGACATATCCTTCACCGCTTCTTCGAGGCCGGCGCCTCCGGCGGCGTTTTCGACGTATAGCGCTTCCGAATAGCGGGAGAAGCCGTCGGTCAGCCACCAGTCTTCCTTGCTTGCCGGGCTCACTGAGACGCCCCACCACTGGTGCGCGATGGCATTGGCCATCAGGCGGTAGTTAGTTTTTTCAGTGATGGATGGCCCGGCCAGTGCGGCGATTTCAGGCGCCCAGGCGTAGGGCAGGGTGTCGCCGGGCAACTCCACCACGTTCAGTTTCTGCGAGGGCGGCAGGCCGTAGAGCGTGATGAAGTAGGTGAACTCCTGCACCGCGGTCGTGGTGTAAGCCGGCGCGATGCTCTGATGCGTCGGCTTGAAGAAAACGTGCAGGTCGAGGCCGGCTTCGTCGCTCTTGTACTCCTGAAAAACTCCGGCAACGATGGTGCCGGGAAAACTCGGCTTGCTGGAAACGAACGTGAAAGTCTTGGTGGGCAGCACGCTGGCGTTGGGTTTTTTCGACGGCACGGCGTCGCTGACCGACGACTTGCCGCTGCCGATCACGAGCATATGCGCGGGTACGGTCACGCTGATGGTGGAGGTGAAACGGTTCAGGCCGAACCCGCTCACCGGGAACCACCGGCCCGAATAAAACAAATAGCTGGTGTCGTCGCCGATATATGCCAGTTTGAGGCCGGGGACCGGACTGTTGTCGCCCGATTCGAGCTGGCCTTCGTATTCAAAAGTCAGGGTGGTGGAAGCATCTTTGGACAGGCCCGCGGGAAGAGGCACGCGCACGGTCGAGTCCTGCGTGACGCGCTCGGCGGAAAGCGACTGGCCTTTTTCGTCGAGAACTTTGGTGACGCGCAGGTCGTTGTGCAGTTCGAAGACGGCGACGGTCATATCCTGCAACGCAGTGAACTTGACCTTGGCGCGAGCCGTGATCTGGTGGAGATGGGGTTGGAGGTCAGCCTCGATCTGGTAGTCGTCGACGCGCAGCCGCGCCTTGTCCGCCGCTGCCGACGGCAGCGCGAGCAGGGCAACCAACCCCAGAGTCAGGGAACTCGTAAGGACGCTCAGAGCGCGCCGCGGGTGAATCCACATTCAGGAGAGTCTCCAGGAAATGATAACCCATTTCCTATGATGAAGATTCTGACGTAAAAGATGCTGGGAGCACAAGGTTTAGACGAAGGATGTCAGGATTTTGTCACGGGGAGAATGGGGCCGTTTCCACGGCTTTGTCATTTCGAGCGTAGCGAGAAACCTGCTTTTCTGCGGGCGCAGGCAAGAACCCAGGTCCCTCGCGTTGCTCGGGATGACAATCGGGACTGGGGCTGAGCCTTAGCGCTTTGCGACCAGCGAAAGGATGATCTCGGCGGCCCGGTCTGCGGGGTGCTGCGCCACTCCGGAATCAGCCTGTGGGGCGCGCAGGCGCGCCTTTACCCCGGCCAGACCCTGCAGCATGCGTTGGCGAGGAGGACCATCGGGCAGGATTTCCCTCAGACGGGCGACCACCTTCTCCGCCGTGAAATCCTGCTGCACCAGCTCCGGGACGACTTCCTCTTCGGCAATGAGGTTAACCATGGCAAATCGCGGTACCTTCACCCGCGGCTTGCCTAAGGCGTAGGTAAGCGGCGAGACGCGGTAGACCATCACGAAGGGCGTGTTCATCATGGCGGCCTCGACCGTGGCCGTGCCGCTGGCCACGATGCCGGCACGCGAGTGAAACAGTGCAGGCAGGGCATCGGGGACAACTCGAATCTTCGGGAGTTCACTTCGCCGCCGCCTCGCGTCCGGGTCGTCACCTTCCTCGCCCATCAGGCCGTACAAGAATTCGGGGTCAATTGTGGGTGCGATGGGGAGCAGGTACTCATGTTCGTCGCCAAGCTGCAGCCTGGCGTCCACGATCGTAGGCAGGTTCATCCCCACTTCTTTCCTGCGGCTGCCGGGCATCAGCGTGATCCATTTTTTCCCGGGATCGAGCTTGAACTGCGCTGCATACTCACCACGTTCGATCGTTGGCGGCGCCAGTTCCGCTAGTGGATGTCCGACAAAAGTCGCGTCCACGCCGCGCTCGCGGTAGAACTTTTCTTCGAACGGGAAGATAACCAGAGCCTTGTCGATGTAGTCGCGGATCAGCCGCACGCGTCCCTGCCGCCATGCCCAGAACTGCGGCGCGACGTAATAAACCGTAGGAATACCGCGCCTCTTCATCTGCCGTGCGACCCGCCAGTTGAAGGCGGGAGAGTCGATCACGATCGCGAGATCCGGCTTGCGATTATCGGCCTCCGCAATCAAGCGCCGGTAGCGCCCGAGGATCTTGGGGAGATGACTGAGAATCTCGGTGATGCCGACCACGGCTAGGTCTTTGGAGTCGACGACGATGTCGAATCCGGCAGCGCGCATGCGTTCTCCGCCGACTCCGAAGAATTCAATCGCAGGCGTGAGCACCGGCGCCTCGCCGCTCTGGCCGAAGGGCGAAGTTCGTGTGGGGACAGCCGCCCGCGGCTGGCCGGCGGAGCGCAGCTCCGCGGGCTTTTGCCCGGCAGCCCGCCGTAAAGCCTCAATCAGCTGCGCCCCATACATTTCCCCCGAAGCTTCGCCGGCTGAGATCAGAATTCGCAAGACAGCATTGTAAAGCCGCGCACCCTTATCTTGACCGACGATGAAGGCAGCGAAGAGCACCGTGAAAGTAGAAGATCGGACTCATGCTACTCAGCCGTGAGAGTCCCAGAGCAAAGTTGTATTCGTGGTAAAATGTGTTCAGATCGAGGGAGAAATGAAGTATGCGACGCCCGGTCAAACTCGACTTTAAGCCTCTGTCTCTGGAAGAGACAGCGAAAGCGCTGGGAATTCCGCAGAAGCGGGCGGCGCAAATCATAACCATGTTTGGTGCTTCTCCCGAAGGCTTGCGCAGGCGGCGAACTATGAAGAGCAGGGTGCGCACGCAGAAGACATTCTCACGGCCGGCGAAGACATCGCGCTAGTGGATTCCGAAGAAATGGGCCCCTGGTGACACCCGGTCGCCATGGCAGAAGCGAAAGAGTCGGTATTCCTCAACATTCCGTACGATCGGCAGTTCACGCGGACTTATCTCGCTTACATTGTCGCGCTCAGTGCCATGGGCTTTGTGCCGAAGGCGACCCTCGGGATTACAGGCAACCGTCGGCTTGACCGGATTGCCGGACTGATCGAGCGCTGCGAATACTCGATTCACGATCTGTCGCGAGTGCAACTGGACCGCAACGCACCGCGCACACCACGTTTCAACATGCCATTTGAACTTGGGCTGGCGGTTGCGTGGGCACAGGAGCATCCCAAGCATCGGTGGTTTGTTTTTGAATCGAAGCGCCGACGATTGAACAAGTCTTTGAGCGATCTGGATGGGACTGACGCGTATATTCACGATGGAACGGTGCGCGGTGTGATGCGGGAAATGTGCAACGCGTTCGTCAGCCCGGGGAGTCAGCCTACTGTCCCCGAAATGATGAAGATGTATGGCGAGCTTCGCGGAAACGCCCCGGAAGTGATGAGGAGAGCAGGAGCGCATTCGTTGTTTGCGGCGCGGGTGTTCTCGGATTTGTGTTTGGGAGCGGCTGCGCTGCGGAAGAAGTATCTGGAAGTGTTATAGCCCTCAATCGTCGGCGCTCACGGTCGACTCAGGCGCCGGCGAGCTCTCCGCCGAGACGATCTCCTGATCTTTATACTGCAGTTGATACAGCTTGAAGTAAATGCCGCGCTGCGCCAGCAGTTCCTGGTGGGTGCCCATTTCGCGGACCTGGCCTTTGTGCATGACGATGATCTTATCGGCGCGCTGCACGGTGGAAAGGCGATGCGCGATGATCAGCGAGGTGCGGCCTTCGACCATGCGGGCGAGGGCGTCGCGTACTTTGAATTCGGTTTCGGTGTCGACGCTCGAGGTGGCTTCGTCGAGAATCAGAATTTTCGGCTCATGCGCCAGCGCGCGAGCGAAGGAGATGAGTTGCTTCTGGCCGGTCGAAAGGGTCGATCCGCGCTCGCGGACTTCTTCGTTGAATCCCTTAGGCAGCGCACGGACGAAGTCGCCGAGATTCACATCTTCGGCGGCCTTGGCGACGAGAGTGTCCTGAATACGATCAGTGCCTAGGCGGATGTTGCCGCCGATCGTGCCCGTGAACAGGAACGGATCCTGAAGCACCACGCCGAAGCGGGCGCGCAGGTCGGCGAGGTCCATTTCTTTTACGTCGACGCCATCGATGCGGACCGCGCCGCGCTGCACGTCGTAGAAGCGCAGCAGCAGGGAGATCAGCGTCGTTTTCCCCGCTCCTGTGTGGCCGACTATAGCGACGGTTTCTCCGGGATCGATGGCGAAGGTTACGTCCCGCAGGACCCAGTCGGGAGTGGGAGCGTTGCCGTCTTCGGGCAAAGATCCCGCCTCGCGTTGCTCGGCTGGATGGACGAAGGAGTCCGTCCCTACACGAGCATCGTCTGGCATGTCCCGGTAGGCGAACCAGACGTGGTCGAACTCGATGCGGCCGGGGCCTTCCGGTTTCTTCGTTACTGCGGGGGAAGCGATATCGACCGGAGTATCCGCCAACTTGAAAATCCGTTCGCTGGCCGCCATCGCGGACTGCAATGTGTTGTACTTTTCGCTGAAGTCCATGATGGGGCGGAAAAAGCGTTGCGCGTACGCCGTAAAAGCGATCACCACGCCGAGCGAGGCTGGGGTCGCGACTCTGTGAAACGAAATCAGAGCATGGCGGCTGAACTCAACGGAAATACTTGTGGCGACGACGCCACTCATCACATCCTTTCCGCCGAACCAGATCACGCAGGCAATCGCGATCGCGGAAAAGAAATCGACCACCGGATAGTAGAGCGCATAGGCCAGGATCGCATCTTTGTAGGCGTCCATGTGGCTGCGGTTGATTTCCGAGAAGCGGTGGTAGGCCTTGCGCTCGCGGTTGAAAAGCTGCAGCACAACCATACCGCTGACGTGCTCCTGCAGATAAGAATTGATGCGGGCGATGGCGGTGCGAATGCGCCGGTAGGAATCGCGCACCTTGTCGCGAAAAAATTTAGTCGCTACCACGATGAACGGGAGTACGGCGAACGTGATCAGCGCCAGC
>DATHQJ010000301.1:0-9936 GCA_035482825.1 Binatus sp. (SeqCode)
GGAATCCTTGCGCCCTGCCGCCGGGGTGCAGGCTCCCGCACCCCGGGACGTTTTCGGGGAGTAATCCAGAAAACGCACGAAACCGGCTGTCAATGAATGCCTCGCCCTGTTTGGATGAGCGCGTCTTGACTTTATACTAAGATGTCTATATAAAGACGTCTATATATGGCGAAGACTGATTCACTCCAAGGATCGCTCGATTTGCTGGTGCTCAAGATATTGTCGCGGCGCCCGAGGCTTCACGGATACGCGATCATGGCTGCCATCGCCAGTACATCCGGCGAAGTGCTGCGCGCCGAGGAGGGCTCGCTCTACCCCGCGCTGTATCGGATGGAGGAAGCGGGCTGGATTCGCGCGGAGTGGATCAAGAAAGATAGCGGTCGCCGCGCCCGGATCTATGAGCTGACCGCCGCCGGCAAAAAGCAACTGGGCGCGGAAGAGTCGCGCTGGCAGGCAGTCAGCCTGGCCATCAACCGGGTTCTTCGGGAGGCATGACATGTCTTTGTGGTCGCGTATCTCGAATGCAGCGCGCGGCGAGCGCTTGAATCGCGAGATCGAGGAAGAGTTGCAGTCGCACCTCGAAGAAGCCATTGCATCGGGACGCGACCCCGACGAAGCACGCCGCACCTTCGGTTCGATACCGCGCCAGCGCGAGGCCAGCCACAGCATTCGTGCTGCCGGATGGCTCGAGTCGGTTCTCGCCGATGTAAGATTCGGCTGGCGGCAGCTCTGCCGCAACAAGGTCACGTCCTTTGCCGCTGTGCTTTCACTCGCCCTCGGCATCGGCTCCTGTGTCGCCGCCTTTCGTCTTATCGACGCGCTGCTCTGGCGCCTGCTGCCCATCCCCGGCGCCGGCAAGCTCTACGTCCTCTCCCGCAAGATGACCGGCTTCGAGGGCAAGCCTGTCGAGGACGGCCACTGGGCCACGCCGGACTTCAACCTAATGCGCGATGCCGTCAAGGACCAGGCCGATCTCATCGCCATCAGCGACGCCGACCGCACGGATATCACCTGGTTCACCGACGACATGGAGAAGGCTCACGTCGTTTATGTCTCCGGCAACATGTTCTCGCTCTTCGGCCTTGAGCCCGCGCACGGCCGCCTGCTCGCGCCCGCCGATGACCGCGCCCCCGGTGCCAGTCCCTATGCGGTCCTCTCCTGGGACTACTGGAATCGCCGCTTCGGCCTCGATCCCCATGTCCTCGGCCGCTCGCTCCACATAGGCAACCAGACCTTCCAAATCATCGGCGTCGGCCCTCGCGATTTCACTGGAACCGAAACGGGAACCGTCACTGACATCTTTCTGCCCGTTGGCACGAACGGCCTGGCCACGCGAGACGGCGTCAGGTGGCACCACACCTTCCTGACGCTGAAACCCGGCATCAATCCCGCCACCGCACTTGAGCCCCTCCGCCAGCGTCTCTCTGCCGTCAGCCGCGCCTTTGAGGCCGACTGCTCCACGTGCTTCCGCGGCGCGACCAAGGCGTCGATCGACCGCTTGCTCAATAAGAAGCTTGTCTTCAGTCCCGCCGGCGCCGGCATCTCCGATCTGCAGAAGGAGTATCGCCGCTTGCTCGGCGTCCTCGGTCTCCTGGCCGCTCTCGTGCTGCTCATCGCCTGCGTCAACGTCGCCAACATGATGACCGCCCAGGCTGCCTCCCGCGCTCAGGAGATGGCATTAAGAATCTCCATCGGCGCCGGCCGTCGACGCCTTGTCCAGCTCATCCTCGCGCAGAGCGCGCTGCTCGCCCTCTTCGCTTCCGCCCTTGGCGCACTCTTTGCGGCGTGGTCGGCTCCCTTTGTGCTGGGCCTCATCAACCCGCCCGACAACCCTGCGCGCCTCGCCCTTCCCGCCGACTGGCGTGTGCTTCTCTTCAGCTTCGGGCTCATTATCCTCATCGTTCTATTGCTTGGTTTGCTTCCTGCTCTTCGCGCCTCAGCCGTCCGGCCTATCGCCGCTCTTAAAGGCGGTGAAGATCCACACGCGCCACGCCGCCTCATGCGCGGAGCCATCGCTCTCCAGCTCGCTTTCTGTTTCCTCGTCCTGTTTCTGTCTTCACTCTTTGTCGCATCCTTTCAGCGCCTGCAGAATCGCCCCCTCGGCTTCTCCACCGACCGTCTGCTCCTGCTCGAGACCGTCGCCGGCGCAGGCCAGCTGCCCGTCGTCTGGAATCAAACTGCCGAGGCGCTCCGTGCTACTCCCGGCGTCACCTCGGTTGGCCTCTCGGGCTGGCCCCTTCTCGGGCGCGTCATGATCAACAACGACATCTCCATCAACGGCGCGCCTCCCAGTCCGACTCCCGCCTTTTTCCTGAACATTTCCCCCGGCTGGCTCGCGACGATGAAGATCCCCCTGGTCTCCGGCCAAGACTTTCGCGCTCAAGACGGATCGCCAGGAGCCGCCATCGTCAACGAAACCTTCGCCAGAACCTACTTCCCCGGCCAGGATCCCATCGGCCGCACCTTTGCACGCGGCGCCAATCAGCCCCTCAACAAGATCGTTGGCGTCACCCCCGACACCCCTTACCACGACCTGCGCGAGCCCAGCTCGGCTGTCTTCTACGTCCCTTTCGACGAAATCGACGCCGACTCCGCCCCCGGCCCGGTCCGATTCGCCACCTTCGTCATTCACACCGATTCCCAGAATCCGCTCGCGCTCGCCAACTCCCTCCGCCAGATCGTCGCGCAGCGCCACAACGGCCTTCGCGTCTCGAACATCACCACGCAGCTCGATCTGGTCCGTGACCAGACCATTCGCGAGCGCCTGATCGCCATGCTCGCCGCTTTCTTTGCCGCCGTCGCGCTGCTCCTCGCCGGCATCGGACTCTACGCTGTCCTCAACTACTCCGTCCTCCAGCGCCGCCGCGAGATCGGGATCCGCATGGCGATTGGCTCGACTCGTGCTGGCATCGTGCGCATTGTGACTCTCGATGTCTTCCAGATGATCGCGCTTGGAGGGTGCGCGGGCGTCGCGCTCGGATTCGGGGCGGCGCACTATGTTGAGTCGCTTTTCTACCAGGTCAAAGCAACCGACGCGGATCTGATCGCTTTGCCGACGTGTGCCATGCTGTTCAGTGCGCTCGTTGCCACACTGCCTGCCGTGCTTCGCGCGCTGCGCACAGACCCCACCGAAATTCTGCGCAGCGAGTGAGCGACGAATCCTGTTGATCACGAATTTGTAGATGGTGATCGATTTTGCCATGCGTCGGGTTCGTTTGATGGCAAGTCGGCTTCTGTGAATCAATCTCAGAACCTCCTGGATAACGGGCAAACCGGAAGTCAACTCTCATTGCAGGCCATTGCGCTCAAACCCCTCCGCTCAGAGGTGAAGCAGAGCTGCCCTTAGCGAAGTCGAAGGGGCGCGTTCTTTGCGACGCAATACTCGCGCGTTTGGTTCGCTTCCCTCGACTATCCGGCTTAGGCCACCGGCTCCCACTCTTTCCGCTGCAGTTGAGCACACAGGTTCGTCCCTCCATTTTTTTCTGTTCATCAACCGCTTTTTCTTTGGTCTTAGCCTGCGAGTGCGTTTATTCTGTGGCGTCGTTTGCTGTTCGTTCCATCCCTAATGTTTGCGAAACACGCGCATGAAGTTTCTGAGACGCTCGAAGATCCGGATCCTGCTGTTCCTTGCCGTAGTCGGACCGGGATTCATTACCGCAAACGTCGACAATGATGCCGGGGGCATCCTCGTCTACTCCCAGGCCGGCGCGCAGTTTGGACATCTCCTCCTCTGGACCCTAATTCCTATTACCCTCGCCCTGATCGTGGTGCAGGAAATGTCCGCCCGCATGGGCGCCGTTACCGGTAAGGGGCTGAGCGACCTGATCCGTGAGGAGTTCGGGCTCCGCATCACTTTTTTCATGATGCTCGGAATTCTCATCACCAACTTCGGCAATATCGTCACTGAATTCATAGGGATAGCGACCAGCCTCGAACTTTTCGGGCTTTCGCGATTCGCCACCGTGCCCGTCTGTTGCGTGATCGTGTGGCTGATTGTGGTGAAAGGGCAATACAAAAGCGTCGAAAAAGTGTTTTTAGCCGCTTCGTTCTTCTATGTCGTCTACATTATCGCGGGTGTGAAGGCCCATCCGGCATGGAGGGAGGCAACGATCGCCACCTTCAAACCGCCTGCGCTTGCGTCCTTCCGCGATCAGGCCTATCTCTATATGGTGATTGGAGTTGTGGGCACGACGATCGCCCCGTGGATGCAGTTTTACCTGCAATCTTCCATCGTAGAAAAAGGCGTCACCAAGCGTGGCTACAAGGCTTCGCAGCTGGATGTGGTTACGGGGTGCATTTTCACCGATGTGGTGGCCTGGTTCATCATTGTGGCGTGCGCGGCCACGCTTTATGTCCATGGAGTGCACGACATTCGCTTTGCAGCGGATGCGGCCCAGGCTCTCAAGCCGCTGGCGGGGGATTACGCCTACATTCTGTTTGCGGTTGGGCTGTTCAATGCGTCGTTGTTTGCGGCGTCGATTCTGCCGCTTTCGACGGCCTACACCGTCTGCGAGGGATTAGGTTTCGAGTCTGGTGTGGGGCAAAAGTTTAGCGAAGCACCGGCATTTTACTGGCTTTATACCCTGCTGATTGCGGCCGGCGGCGCGGTGGTGCTGATTCCGGGATTGCCGCTGCTCAAGATCGCCGTTTTGTCGCAGGTGGTGAATGGAGTGGTTCTGCCGTTCGTCCTGATCTTCATGCTGCTTCTGATCAACAAGAAAGAACTTATGGGCGAGTACGTGAACACGCGTCTTTTCAATGCGGTAGCGTGGTTGACGACGGCCGTGATGATCGCGCTTACGATTGCGTGGTTCTGGACGCTGCGGTCGTGAGGCCGGCTTCGGGCTCCGGCTGTCGGGCTTCGGCTTTTCTGCTGAGACTTCATCATGACCGCGGGTTTGTTTGTGTAGGACGGACAAGAGTGTCCGTCGCCTTTGCGTTTGACGTTCCATATCCCATATCCTAAAAGTTCAAGAACAAAATCAAAAGCGACGGACAAGAGTGCCCGTCCTACACAGCCAAGAGCGTCTGAATGGCCGGAGCCCGAAGGCTGAAGCCCGGCCCGCGCCCGCGCCTGCGAGCACCGCTACAAGAGTTTCCCTGCCGCTAAGTCGTTGACCAGGGTCCGGTCGGCTTCCAGGAAGTCGTAGGCGGGGAGGTCTTTGAGTCCAGACCATTGAATCTCGCGGAAGATGCGATTTTCGATCTCCCGTTGATATTCGCGGACGAGATAAAACCTGAGTTCCACCATGCCGCCGTTGGGGTACTCGTGCTGAATGCGGGCGATCTCGTCGCCGATGGTGGCCAGGATTCCGAGTTCTTCATCCAGTTCGCGGCGTAGCGCATCGCGGGGCTGCTCGCCCTCCTCAATTTTTCCGCCGGGAAATTCCCATTTGAGCGGCATGGTCTGGTGGCGCGTGCGCTGGCACACCAGGAGCTTGCCCTCCTTCTGGATCAGTGCCGCTACCACGCGCTTCATCGGATTGCATCCGGCGGCGGAGAATTCAGCCACAGCCGTCCAATCTCTAGCGCGCGAACCGTGCCTTTTTCCACTCTCATCTTTCGACTTTCATTTTTCGACGCTCGAGTTTCGACGGTCATCTTTGGACGATCAGTGGCCGGATTTTTCGAATTTCGCTCCCACCAGGGCGGCGCAGTGCTGAACAAAGCGTTGATCGTCGGGAGCAAACGCAGCGGGGAAGTGGCTGTCAATATCCAATTCGCCAACGACTTTGCCGTGAGCGAAGACGGGCACAACAATTTCAGACTTGGTTTCGAGCGAGCAGGCAAGATACCGGGCATCTTTGCTGACGTCATCGACCACTACCGTTTTGCCGCTCGAGGCCGCGGCGCCGCAAATGCCCTGGTGGAGCGGGATTCGGGTGTGCGGAGTCATGGCTCCCTCGAAGGCGCCCAGCCCCAGCATCGGCGGCTCCGCCCCTGGCTCCAAAAGGTAGAAGCCCACCCAGTTGTACTTCAGCATGCGATCGTGCAGCAGCTTGACCATCTGCTGCATCAGGTCTTGAGCCGTGGGCGCGGCCGCGGCGAGTTCGGTCATTTCATTGCGCAGTTCTTCCATCCTGCTGGTGACGGGCATAAGAAAAATCTTACCTCAGGCTGGGCTAATTTTGAGTCGGGGACCAAGAACGGCGGTAATCTGCTGGATTCCTTTCGTGCTGACGGAATTTGGGCCTGGAAAACGTCGCGCTGAATGGCGAAAACCAGCGCGCGCCGGATTTGAGAATCCGGATGACCGCGTCTTCCGGATAGGGAACGGCGGCGATCACAAGATCGGGGCGGGTGGCGACGATCTTTTCTGTGTTGGCAGTCCAGGAATCGGCAAGAATCGCTACTGACGAGCGCACAATTTCCGGATCCACATCGGCGCAATACTCGGTGCAGGCGACGACGCAGTCAGGTTCGTCGATCGCCGCGAGGATGACCGTAGCGCTGGGCTCGAGACAGACGATGCGTCGGAGAGCGTGAGACGAGGCCATAGCCTTAGCCTTGATTTACGGACTCGCCAGAACCTGTTTCAGCGCGGCCAATAAAACATCCAGTGCGAGGTGAGCAGCGTGGGTCGAAGCCTGGGGCAGTCCGCCCACCGCAGCCGCTACTTGTTCAGGTTGCGTCGTTCGCGCTTCGCGCAGCGTCTTGCCGGTGACCAGTTCAGTCAAGGCTGAGCCGCAGGCCATCGACGCCACACAGCCCTTGGCCTTGAAACGGGCGGCGACGATGTGGCCGTCGCTCACTTTCAGCGTGAGCCGCAGAATGTCTCCGCACGCGGGATTCTCAACCTCCGCGGTAGCGTCGGGGTTCGAAATCTCCCCGGCGTTGCGCGGATTCTGAAAGTGATCGAGCATCTGCTCGGAGTACATGTTGTTTTGATTGTAAATCGGAGCTTTGCCGGCACACTCACTCACGCGCGGGACAGAGTGCCGTCGGGAAAATAAACCGTCCAACCGCGCGCGCGAGCCGCGGCTTCGAGATCGGGATTAGGGTTCACGGCGAAACCATGTTTCGCCATGGCCAGCATTTCTTCGTCCCAGCGTGAATTGCCGAACGCCGCGTCCACAGCCTTCTTCACGACTTCGCGCAGAGCCCTGGGCTTGCCTGCACCTGACGGGATGCGGATCAGCCGGTCGGTGATGACGCCGTCCTGAATTTCGCTGGCAGTGGCCAGGATGCGATTCTCGGGGATGCCGAAATGTTTCATGCCGGCGCGGATCACCCACTCGTTGGAAGAAGACACCACCCAGACATCGCATCCGGCTTTTCGCAGCCGTTGCACCAGTTCGCGCATCTCGGGAAAAATCTTGCTAGGAAATGCGTGATTGAAGAATTCCTCGGCCGCGTCCATCAGCACGGATTCCGCTAGTCCGTGGTGCATGGTAACCATCTCGCCGCACATGTCGTCTTCGCTGACCTTGCCGGCCTTGTAGTCGGCGTAGCGCACGCGCATGGACGTCGCGACCTCGGTGGAGACGAGGCCTCGTCTGATCTCCCAGTCAAAGAATCTTTCTCCGGCGTCGCCCGACCAGAGGGTGCCATCACAATCGAAAGCGGCAACCAGCGGCTGCAGGCGAAGAACGGAGTCGAGGAAATCGGAGGATGAGTCAGGCATGGATGTGTTGTCTCTCGCTGTGAACCGCGTGGCCACTCTGGTCTTCTTTACGTTTCTTCGCGGATTTTCTTTAAGATCTCTTGTGCTCAAAGGCTCCGGAAACTCACGACGACGAAGCTCCGAGTTTGGCGTAATCGTCGGGCGTGTTGATATTCAGAGCCACCAGGGGATCGTCGACTGGAACGTATACGACGTGCTGCTGATACGCGTGCTCAACGTCGCGAGCCGTGGAAGTCGCCGGGGCCTGCAGGAAAGCCTCGATCAGTTCGCGGCCTGCAATGTAGGGATGACCGTGCTGGCCGGAAAATTCCGGCACCACGGCCCATGTGTCATTTGCGGCGGCTTCGAAAGCTTCGCGAAGCATCTGAATGGTAGGCAAGCTTGCCGGTGGACGGTCGACGAGAGTGATCATCGCCGCGTCGCGGCCACGGTTGAGGACCTCATGCAAGCCAATTTGCAAAGAGCTGAACTGGCCGCGCTCGGGATCGGGATTGACGACGATCGATGCGCCTTCCGCATAAGCCACCGGGGCAATGGCGGCTTCATTCCTGCCGGCAACCACAATAATGAAATCGGTGGAGAGTGAAAGCGAACGGATCGTAGCGGACAGAAATGTATCATTTGTTCGCGGTTGCCCTTCTACGGCTGGGGGCCAGGGCAGCAACGCCTTGTCCGCGCCCATGCGCGAGGATTCTCCTGCTGCAAGGATCACTCCGGCGAAGCTGGGCGCACGGGACATGTCTCGGACAATAGCAGAAAGGCAGGGGAATGTCAGTGAGCCGGGGCGGGGATGGGCGGGGATGGCGGGGATCAGAGCTTGCGTTCGCTGTCTTCGATGCTGTCGGCTGCCGAGTCGAAACGCTCGTCAGAACTTCTGGGCTCAGAATTCTTCTGCGTCGCTTTAAACCAGCTCATGTGAGGCAGCGCGGCAGAAGCGTGGCGGCGGACTGCGATCAACTCCGCGGTGATGGCCACCGCGATTTCTTCCGGAGTAATGGCGCCGATATCGAGCCCGACTGGAGCGTAGACGCGGTCGAACAAACCCGCCGGGATGCCTTCCTTCTGCAGCGTCTTGAAGATTTCGATGACCTTGCGCTTGGAGCCGATCATGCCAACGTAGCGGGCGCGGGTTTGCACGGCCCAGCGCAGCACTCGCATGTCGTCGCGATGGCCGCGGGTTACGATCACGATGCTCGACGATTCGTTGGGGTCGAGCTTCTGCGTAGCCTGGTCGAAGTCCAGCGCGTGTACTTCGCGGGCGGCAGGGAAACGTTCGGTGGTGGCGTAGGAGGAGCGATCGTCGGCCACGATCACGTCAAAGCCGGCGTTGGCAGCGGCCTGGCAAAGATTGACGGCAACGTGGCCTGCGCCGAAAACATAGAGTAACGCGGGAGGTAATATCGGCTCGATGAATACCTCAAGAGTACCGCCGCAGACCAGTCCGGTATCGTATTTGGGATCCTGGTTCAGATCGAACGTGAGAGTGCGCGGCTTCTCCGATTCCATGACTTCGCGCGCCGCCTGCCACACGTCGGCCTCGACGCAGCCGCCGCCGATGGTGCCGGTGATCGAGCCATCGTCGCGGACCAGCATCTTGGCGGTGCGGAATGACGGGATCGATCCCCGCACGTTGACGATCGTTGCAACCGCTCCGCGCCGTCCCTCGCGGCGGAGTTGCACGATTTGTTCGTAGATATCCATGGGGCGGGCCTGAATGCTTAACCGGCGACAGGATGATTATCGGGCGGTTAACACCGCGAGTCAATCGGTTCACAAACTGCCGGGGCTACGTCGCCCCGGTGCAGTGGACGAGTACAATCTTGATCAGTTTCGCAGTCAGGACAAACCTCGATTTTGGATCGGATTCGTCTCCGATTCGTCTGTGCCGGGAGGACTATCTTGAGGACCATCAGACTGTGTTTATTGTGTGTAGCCGTTGCTGGCCTTGGCCTGATGCCGGTCGCGGCGGCTCAGCAGCCGGGAATGCCCGCTTCTGCTCCGGTGCCGCCGCAGATCGCTTCTGCCCAAAAGGCGTTCATTTCGAATGCCGGTGGAGAAAGCTTCGAGGCCGTCATTGATCAGACTGTGTTCAACGGCGGCCCTGATCGGCCCTACAACCAGTTCTACGCGACCATGAAAGATTGGGGCCGATATGAACTCGTAACTTCTCCCGGCGAAGCCGACCTGGTCTGCGAAATCAGCTGGGCCCTCAGCGACACCGGGTTGAGGCTCCCCGTTCTCGGACAGCTTCGATTGGTGGTCATCGACCCGAAAACCCATGTCACGTTATGGAATTTCACCGAGTACGTGCG
>DATHQJ010000302.1:0-3342 GCA_035482825.1 Binatus sp. (SeqCode)
CCTGACTTTTTTCTTCACGCTGGCGGCGACCACCGGACATGAGCTCAAACTTTATCTTCTCGTTTTTTCCGTGTCAGTGTTTTTTGTAACCGGCATGGCCGAAGTCGTCGCCAGCGTCCCCAAAGAAAAATACGACTTGGCGCGAACCCTGCGCATGAGCGAATGGCGCGTGGTTTACGAAGTGGTAATACTTGGTCAAGCAGATAAAGCATTCGAAGTTCTGCGTCAGAATGCGGCCATGGGTTGGATGATGCTCACCATGGTCGAAGGCATCTCGCGCTCGGAGGGCGGAGTCGGCGCCATGCTGCTCAATCAGAATAAACATTTCCATCTGAGCGCGGTGTTCGCGATTCAGTTGACGATCCTCGTGCTTGGTTTGGCGCAGGACTACGGCATTGGCCTGTTGCGCGAGATTTGCTGCCCTTACGCGGATCTGACGCTGGAGCGAAAATAATTCGCGCGGAAGTAAGAAAACTGCATGGTTGAGTACAGCTACGGAAAAACGCTGCTGAAGGTTGACGACGTCTCGCTCGAATACGACGGCCGTCCCATCCTCAAGCACGTCAGCGCAGAAATCAAAGACATCATCTGTCCCGGGAAAGTCACGGGGCAGGTGGTGGGATTTCTTGGCCCCAGCGGCATCGGCAAAACGCAACTGTTCCGCATCATCGCCGGACTGAACCATCCAACCTCAGGCCGGGTCACTATCAACGGCCAGGACCGGCCGGTGCAACCCGGCGAAGTGGGAGTCGTCGCCCAGGATTATCCTTTGTTCGAGCATCGCACGGTCATGTCGAACCTGCTGCTCGCCGCGGGACAGAAAGAAAAAGACGGCAAGACCGCCCACGATAAAGTCGTCCAATATCTGACTGACTTCGAACTCATCGACAAGGCGCGTCTCTATCCCGTGCAACTCTCCGGCGGACAGCGCCAGCGCTGCGCCATCATCCAGCAAATCCTCTGCTCCGACCATTTCCTGCTGATGGACGAACCCTTCAGCGGCCTCGATCTGCTCATGTTGGAACGAACCAGCGAACTGATCCAGAAGGTCGCCAACATGGACGAACTCAACACCATCATCGTGGTCACCCACGACATCACCGCCGCCGCCGCCGTCGCCGACCACCTCTGGCTGATGGGACGCGACCACGACGCGAAAGGCAATCCGCTGCCCGGTTCACATATCGTCGAAACCTACGACTTGATCGAACGCGACCTCTGCTGGCATCCCCAGATCATCACCCAGCCCCGCTTCATGGAATTCGTCCGCGAAGTCAAAGACCGCTTCCGCAGCCTGTAGTAGGTCAGTGAGTGCATGTTACGCCAGCTATTGCCGCTCTTGCCCGAAGGTGAGAGCAATCGGACTGCCGCTACTTGCTGGCGGGCTTTCCCTTGAGCTTCTCAGAGAAGGTGAAATTCTTCAGAGCAAGTTGGTCAATGGGATACGGCCACGACTCGAAGCTGCTTAGGCCTGGTCCGACTGGCATCACGCTGGTTTTGTACAATCCGTCTCGCCTCGGAGTCTTGATGCCCGCCTCGTAGGCCAGCCAGTATTTTGTTCGATTCTGGATCGTAAATAACATCATCCCTTTTTCTTGCTTGAAGGTAAGTACGAGGTTCGCTTTCTTAGGGTCAGGCGACTCGGTGATGCTGAGGGTCGATCCGTCTACAGCCCCGGCGAGGTCCACTCCGATTTTGTCTCCTGGAGACATGAACAGAACATTGTTAACAATGCGTCCCGCTACAGAAGGTGGATCGTTTTGCTGTTGCGCCAGCGCTACACAGCAAAGACATGTAACTAGCAGCGCGATTCGAGATCTCATGGTGCCGATTCTAGCGAACCAAGCAGGGTTCGACATCCCAAATCCTCCGAACATTCCGCCCGAAGGGCCTAGTCTCCATCGGTCGCCCATTTTGTAGCAGGTATCGCTGCCCTATTCCTCGGACACCGGCGCCGACATCTCCTCCGCTGGACCGTCACCGGCCATGGCTTGGGCCATGATCAATTGCCGCGCCTCGACGCGAATCTTCGGCAACTGTACGGCGAACCACCACGCTCCCAGCACGGAAGCAAATCCACCAATCGCCACCGTCAATGGCGCATTCAGCCAGTCCGACAACGCTCCGCCAAGCAGCGCGCCGATCGGGGCCATGCCCATGAACATCATGGAATACACGGCCATGGCCCGCCCGCGCAGCACGTCCGGAACCATCACCTGGATCAGCGTGTTCGACGACGCCATTTGCAGCATGATGAAATATCCCACCGGCAGGAGCAGCAGTACCGAAAGCCAGAATGATCTCGAAAACGAAAACAGCATCAGGCTGATGCCAAATCCAGCGCAGCATACCGAGATCCACGTCCCCAGGCCTTTCACGCCCGAACGCACGGCCAGGGTCAGCGCGCCCAGCAGCGCGCCGACGCCCGCCGCGCCCATCAGGATTCCCAACCGCACGGCGCCCAGATCGTGCGACCCGATCAACGTGGCGAACTCCTGCCCGCCGTCGTGCAAGATCTTGTCGGCAAACAGCGGCATCAGGACCACGTAGGGCATACCTGACAGGCTCACCAGCCCCAGCAGGATCATCAAGGCGCGAATCGGCGCAGTGCGATTCACGAACTGGAAACCCTCGACGATGTGTTCCCACGGCGAAGTATTGGCCGAGACCCGCGCCGGCGCGTGCACGTTCATCAACAGCAAGCCAGCGATCACCGCGATGTAGCTAACACCGTTCGCGAAGAAGCACCAGCCTTCGCCCAGCCTCGCCACCAGAACTCCGGCCACTGCCGGTCCAATAACGCGCGCGCCGTTGAACATGGAAGAGTTCAGCGCGATGGCGTTCATCAAATCTTCGCGGCCCACCATGTCCACCAGGAACGACTGGCGTCCGGGGATGTCGAAGGCGTTCACGACGCCGAGCAGCGCCGCCAGCACGAAAATCATCCACACGCGATGGTCAATTGTGTGGGTGAGAGTCAGCGCCGCCAGCACGAACGCCAGCAGCATCGACGCGATCTGCGTGCCAATGACGACATGCTTGCGGTTGGTGCGATCGGCGACGATGCCGCCGAGCGGCGCAAACAGGAACACTGGAATCTGGCTGGCGAATCCAACCGCGCCAAGCTTCAAGCCCGAGCCCGTCAGCCGGTAAACGAGCCACGACTGCGCCACGGTTTGCATCCAGGTGCCGATCAGAGAAATCAGTTGTCCGCTGAAAAATAACTGGAAGTTGCGATGCCGCAACGCGCGTCCGGCAGCCTGCCAGCGCATTCTAGGGCTCTGGACAGCCGGTTCGGCGCTCGCGGATGCATTCTCTTGGGTGGGGATCTTCGACTCAGCC
>DATHQJ010000303.1:0-5735 GCA_035482825.1 Binatus sp. (SeqCode)
AGCCGAATCATGTCGGGAGTGGAATAAACCGGCGGCAGCTCGGCACGATGCGCCGTCAAGGTGTGCTTGAACTCCACCGTTTCCTGCGCCTCACCGCGCGCGCCGATAGGAATTGGTTTGGCCACGTTTGCTGGGTCTCCGATTAAAAGATGTCCGCGTAAAGACATCCACATAAACATTTAGCCGATGATTCTATCGAATCATTGGCTCGGACTCCCGCTGCGCGAGCATGATCTAGGCGACCGTCTCCATTCGCCGCGTAGCCACGGAGTTGCATCTTACTGACCTTGCATCATGCTGAAAACTTTCTTGGGGTCAAGGTGCCTCTCGCGTAGTTTCCCCTTCAGCTTTTTGATCTCATCGCCGCTCAGCTGTGGCCAAAGCGCCTGATACTTCGTTTTGGCCTCCGATGCACCTGAGGTATAAGCCTGGAAAAAGAAGAAGGAAGCCTCAACCCGGTCGACGCTCATTCCATCCCCCACCGAATAGATGTCCCCGAGTCGCAGATAGGCCCGGGAGCGAACCCTGGGGACGATCCCGGTGGCTGCGAGCTCGTACCACTTCGTTGCCTCTATAAGATTCTTTTCAACGCCGAATCCGTTTTCGTACAGATAGCCCACGCAATACTGGCCTGCGGCGAATCGATCGTCGGCCGCCTGCCGACAGAGGTTCATCGCGCTGGGGAAGTCTTGCGGTACGCTCTTTCCGGCGATCAGCATGTTTGCCAGCGCCATTTTGGCGGAATCGCTCTGCCTCGCCGCTTCGTTGTACCATCGCAGCCCCGCCGACGAGTCTTGCGGTACCTCATCACCCTTCAGGTACATTGCCCCGACATGTTCCAGGGCATCAGCCTTGATTATGGGCTTCATCTCCTGGGCCGTCCTGGTCACGGCGCCTTTGGCTGCAGAATTTCCCGCTTCCTGCGACAGCAGGAACCACGCATAGGCCATATCGAGATCGCTCGGTACACCGTCGCCGTTGTAGTATGCGGCACCCAGATTAAACATCGCCGGAGCGTAACCCTTCTTCGCAGAGGCGTGGTACCAGCGGACGGCGTCTTCGTTACTCTTCTCCACGCCCCTTCCCAGGCTGTACATGACGCCCAGCTTATTCTGGGCCTCTGCGTCGCCTTGGTCGGCCGCTTTGCGGTACAAGTTTGCCGCCAACTGATCGTTTTGGTCCACTCCGACGCCCTTGTCGTAAGCCTCGGCTAATTTTCGTTCGGCGACGGCATCGCCCTTCGCGGCACTGCTCTGCAGAGCCTGGATGTCCGATGGGTGATAGAGGACTGACTCTTGAGAAAAAGAGAGCGAAGGCAGGAGCAGCAGTGCCCCGAGAGTTCGTGCCGATAGAGCCAAGTTCATTGCACCTCTGACTCGGTTCCATTACGCGCACATGAGCGCGAGGTGATCGGTACTGGAGTCTCACGGAAGTCTAAGCAGCGGCCGTCGCCATTCGCCGCGCTTCGATTCCGTCCAGCGCGCGCCACAATGCTTGCGCGGCGTTCTCGGCGGCGTCCAGCGCTGCCGGACCAGTTTCCGGATTGGCATCCAGTCTTTTTTCCAGTTGATTGCGCCAGACGCGCGAGTGGAAAACGTCGGCCGTCGCGTGGAGGGCGAAGTAACCGCAGGTCTTGTCGTCGGCGGCATACATGTCGCGCAGGCCGCGCTCTTTCTCCTGCGCCACACGCGGCACCTGGGATTCGTACGCATAAAACGCCGCCAGCGCTTCTTCCGGTGTACCTTCGCCAGCCACGCCATGAAAATGCTTGATCATCTGACGCACCTCCGGCACCGGATTGTGCCAGCGCAGATCGCGGCTGGATCCCATGCCTTCGGCGAAATCGAGCCATAGTTCTGAGTGCGGCACGGAACCCGCGCCCGCGCTTTCTACGCCCTTCTCGTCGCCCAGGTTGGCCAGCACCGCGCGACGCAGCTCGCCTTCGTCCAGGCGCAGAGCGAGCGCGGCCAGGTACGAGGGGAACGCCTCCACGTGATGGTAATAGTCCTGGGCGTAGTGGCGCAGATGCTCACGGGTCAGCTCGCCCGCTGCCCACGCCTTGTAAAAAGGATGGCAGAGCAGGTCGTACTTGGCGATGCGCGCGTCCAGTTGAGACAAGAATTCGGCGGTATTCATGATGGCCCCCAATCAGCGCTCGTGTAACCGAATACTATACGGTCGGAGCGGCAGCCGGGCAAGTGATAGGGATCACCGATGTACGGCATGTTGCTAGAATGAGAGAGGCTTGGCGTGCGGACGTGGAAGAGCGGCGCTTTTAGCGCCGCGTATGGCTTTCAATCTGATCCGGGCTTTAGCCCCCAAGGAACTCGCAAGCTCCAAACATGCTCTTCACTGAACAATTCGACGTAGTCGTGGTCGGCGCCGGCCATGCCGGATGCGAGGCCGCGATGGCCGCGGCGCGCATGGGCCTGAACACTGCGCTCTACACGCTCAACGTCGATCTGATTGCGCAGATGTCGTGCAACCCCGCCGTGGGGGGAATTGCCAAGGGACACCTAGTCCGCGAAGTGGACGCGCTCGGTGGCATCATGGGCGAAATCACCGACGCGGTCGGAATCCAGTTCCGCCTGCTGAACACTTCCCGCGGCCCGGCCGTTTGGTCGCCGCGCGCGCAATGTGACAAGCAAGCTTACCGCCTGAAAATGCGCGAAGTGCTGGAATCGCAACCGAACTTAAAGATCAAGCAGGCGGAAGTGGCAGATCTGATTGTGGAGGAGCGGGCTTCCGGCTTCGGGCCTCGGGCTTCGGAAAACCCCCTCGCCGAGGTTTCAGAGGATGTTCACTCAGAAAACGGAACTGAGGACCGAGAACTGAGGACTGAGAACTCCGGCATTGCGGAAGCCCGACAGCTGAAGCCGGAAGACCGCGTCCTCGGCATAAAGTTGCGCGACGGCCGCACCGTGGGCGCGCAGGCCGTCATCATCACGACGGGAACTTTTCTCAACGGCCTCATCCACTGCGGCGAGCAGCAGTATCCCGCGGGACGCTCCGGCGAACCGAATGCGGTTCTGCTGGGCGAAGCGCTGAAGAAGCTGGGACTGCGCGGCTGCCGCCTGAAGACCGGCACGCCGCCGCGTCTTGACGGACGCACTATCGACTGGTCGCGCTTTCCGGCGCAACCCGGCGACGCCGATCCCACGCCGTTCAGCTTTCGAACAAAGCGCGTGGCTCATCACGACTCGCAGGTGCCGTGTTACATCGCATGGACTACGCCCGAAACCCATCGCATCATTCGCGAGAACGTACACCGCTCGCCCATGTATAGCGGACAGATTCAGTCGATCGGGCCGCGCTATTGTCCGTCCATCGAAGACAAGATCGTGAAGTTCCCGGACAAGGAAATGCACCAGCTCTTCCTCGAGCCCGAGGGCTTGAACACGCACGAGATTTACGTCAACGGCTTGAGCACTTCGCTGCCGGTGGATGTCCAGCTCGGAATTCTGAAGTCGATTCCCGGCCTCGAAAACGCCGACATGCTGCGGCCGGGCTACGCCATCGAATACGATTCGATCGACCCGACCGAACTCGAACGCACGCTTGAAACCAAGAAGTTCGCCAATCTTTTTCTCGCCGGCCAGATCAACGGAACCTCCGGCTACGAAGAAGCCGCCTGCCAGGGCCTGATGGCCGGCATCAACGCCGCGCTCAAAGTGAAGCAGCAGCCTCCGCTGATTCTCGACCGCACCGAGGCCTATACCGCGATCCTGATCGACGACCTCATCTCCAAAGGCACGAACGAGCCTTACCGCATGTTCACCTCGCGCGCCGAGTTCCGCCTGCACCTGCGCATCGACAACGCCGACCTGCGCCTCACCCCACACGGCCGCCGCGTAGGACTGATCTCAGACCATGCCTGGGAAGATTTCGAGGCCAAGCAGCAACGCCTGGAAAATTTGAAGAAGCTGCTGGAGCGCACGAAGCTGACTGCCGCGATGCTCGAGCAAATTTCCGCCGCCTCCTCAGTCCGTGTGGAAACGGGCGACTCGCCCGTCGGGTCTGAGCACATCGCTGAAGTGGCGCAGCTCTCGCCGGCGATCGTCGGCCAGACCTGCGCCCAACTGCTGAAGCGCCCCGAGATCGTCATCGAACAAATGGCGCCGATTCTTCGCGAGCTGGATCCCGTTTTCTTCCAAAGACAACCGGAAGAAATTCCTGTGGATCCGCGAGAATCCGTGGTCAGGCTTACTTCCGAAGTCCGCAACGAACTCAAATCCGTTGAGACCGAGATCAAATACGAAGGCTACCTGCTACAGCAGCAACGCGCCATGGATCGCCTGAAAAAGTCCGAGCAGCGCGCCATCCCTGACTGGTTCGACTATCGCTCGGTCAGCGGCCTCTCCCGCGAGATGCAGGAGAAACTCGGCAAAGTGCAGCCGCGCACGCTCGGCCACGCCTCGCGCATCCCCGGAGTCACTCCCGCCGCGGTGTCGCTGGTCAACGTCTACATCGAGATTCAAGCGCGCCGCCGTGACCAGGCGGCTGCACTCTAGATCACTCCGCAAAGCTAAGGAGACGGAGGCGTGAACGGGCAATAGGGAAGCGTCGCGGCCTTTGTAAAGCACGATCCGATGGCGGTGATCGGGTTGATACTTATTGGTGCCTCTGCGGTGCTGGTTTTCCGCCTGTATCAGAAACTGTTGCAGGCCGGAGAAGATACCTCATCTTTGTTCTCCGTGATCATGAACCCTGCGTTTTGGACCGTTCCGCGCGCATATCTTAAGACACGATCGAAGCACGGCTGGCCCGTCTGGCCCGCTTATGGAGTGTGGTTCTTTGGAGCGTCTGGCATCGCGCTGCTGATCGCTGGTCTATCTCGACTAGGAGACTAAGCGCGCGGTGAGCACAATTTTCATCGGACAAAAAAAGAAATCAACAGCTGTTAACTCTTCCCGCAATTGTGTGGCGGCGGTTACCGCGTTATGCTGCATCTTCAAGTCTCGGTTCCGGAGCCCATGGCCAATCTTTTCGAACTGCCCCGCTACATTGCAGTGGAAGGTCCGCTGCGAGTCGGCAAGAGCACGCTGGCGCGTATTCTGGCCGAGCGCCTGAACGCCCAGCGGGTGATGGAACCGGAAACCAACCCCTTTCTCTCCGCCTTCTACGAAGGTGAACGCGGTGCGGCCTTTCAAACCCAGTTCGCGTTTCTGGTGCGGCGCTTCGAGCAACTGCGGGCGCTCGATCTTAATCCCCACTCGCAACGAACCGTGGTCGCTGATTTTATTTTCGAAAAAGACAAGCTCTTCGCCTGCCTCAACCTTACCGACCAGGAACTCGACACCTATAACCGCTATTACAACCACTTCCGCGAGCAGGTGCCCACTCCCGATCTCGTGATTTATCTGCAGGCCACGCCTGACGTGCTGAAGAAGCGGCTCAAGAAAAAGAATGCGCCGGGTGAGCGCGCCGTGAGCGACGAGTATCTGCAGGAAGTGGTCAAAGCTTACGAACACTTCTTTTTTCACTACACATCGTCAGATCTGCTGATCGTCAACACTTCCGAGATCGACTTCGTCGACCGCAACGATGACCTGCAAGAACTCCTGCGCAAAGTCTCAGCCCCGATCAAGGGTACACAATATTTCCTACCGCTGGGCGGGCAGGAAGCCGCCAGCGCGTAGGGTGGTCACTCAGTCTTGTGCCGTGATGCCAAATGCAAGGAGAGACGAAAGCCAGAGTCGGTGGTTTCCTTTTAATCGCTGCCGCCACCGTTATCG
>DATHQJ010000304.1:0-21646 GCA_035482825.1 Binatus sp. (SeqCode)
GTTGCGTGATGCTCCAATTGCCGCTCGATGTCTCCCAGCAAACCGCTCGCGCCGAAGCGGAAAAGTTCGGCGCGCGTCCATGACAGGCCGAGTTCTTCTTTCATCATCGCAAGCCAATCGATCGATTGCTTGGCCGTGCGAATCCCGCCGGCGGGTTTGAATCCAACCGCCATACCCGTTTGCTGCGCGTATTCGCGGATGGCGCGCACCATCACCAGGCTCACCGGAAGCGTGGCATTCGTCGGCTCTTTCCCGGTCGAGGTTTTGATGAAGTCAGCGCCCGCCATCATGGCGACGAGGCTCGCGCGTGCTACGTTACGGAACGTCAGCAGATCGCCGGTGCCGAGGATCACTTTCATGTGCGCCGCGCCGCAAGCCTGTTTGAAAGTCGCGACTTCGTCGTACAGCGCCTGCCACCGTCCTCCGAAAACATGCGCACGTGTGATGACCACGTCGATCTCATGTGCTCCCGCTTCGACCGACCGACGAATCTCCGCGACGCGTTCGGGCAGTGGCGACAGGCCGGCTGGGAATCCGGTGGAAACCGCGGCCACCGGAATGCCGCTTCCTTGCAGGGCGTGCAGCGCGGTTTCGATGAAGATGTGGTACACGCAAACCGCGCCCACCTTGATGCCCAGTTCTTCGATGCCGAGCTTTTCAACGAGATCCTGCTGGATGGGTTGCCGCGCTTTGGCGCACAGCCGGCGCACGCGGTCGTCAGTGTCATCGCCAGAAAGCGTGGTCAGGTCCATGCAAGTGATCGCACGCAGAAGCCACGCGGCTTGCCATTCTTTTTTTACGGTGCGGCGGGCGACTTGCGATTGGGCGCGGCGTTCCACCGCGCTCGTGTTCACTCGAACTTCCTGCACCCAATTCAAATCGAGGGGGATCCCTTTGTTCGAGAGCAGTGGCCGCTCGCCGAGAGTGGCGATCGCATGCCCGGCGATTGCGTCACGCACCACACGGGGGTCATTGTAGGACGAAGACATGACAATTCATTGGACAACGATGACTGTGTGTCGGCTGCAAAATTACCGGTTACCGACGTGCAATTGTACGCCGAATGGAACTCATCGGCTCGGCAAGCGCGATCCGCGCGCTACCGGATCCCGTTTCTCTAATTCGCACCTGCCCGGCCCAGCCGGACAGTGGCGGACGAGGGCCTCCGCCGCTCCACAAATCCCGCCAGGGTTTACAATGGCGCGTCTTATGTCGAAGAAGCCAATCTCCGCCGCGATCCGGAAAAAGCTGGAGCAGGCGGCGCGCAAGGTAATGAAGAATGCGCACGCTCCGTATTCCAATTTCCATGTGGGCGCCGCGATTCTGCTGACCAGCGGAAAAATATTTTCCGGCTGCAATGTGGAGAACGCTTCCTACGGAATGACCAACTGCGCGGAGCGGACAGCAATTTTCACCGCGGTTGCCGAGCTGGGTCCGAAGATCGAGATTCGGGCCGTTGCGGTGGCGAACGATCACGGGGTCGCCTGTTCGCCCTGCGGTGCATGCCGCCAGGTCATCTACGAGTTCGGTCCCGACGCGATTATTTTTTTCCAAGGCGCCGCTGGGCCCAAGCAGGCGCACATCACAGAACTTCTTCCCGAAGGATTCCGGTTACAGTGAGCCAACCGACAGCGACGCAAACGTTTCGCGCGATTGATGTGATCCGCAAGAAGCGGGACGGCGTGGAGTTGTCGCAGGCCGAGATCGAAGGCTTGGTGAGCGCTTACACCAAGGGCGAGATTCCCGATTATCAAGTGTCGGCGTGGCTGATGGCGGTGGTGCTGAAAGGCATGACGCGCCCCGAGACCGCGGCTCTGACCGATGCGATGCTGCATTCAGGTGAGGTGCTGGATCTTTCTTCGTTGCCCGCCAGGAAAGTCGACAAGCATTCGACGGGCGGCGTGGGCGATAAGACTTCATTAGTGTTGGCCCCGCTGGCGGCCGCGGCGGGCATTGCGGTTCCAATGATCAGCGGCCGCGGATTGGGGCATACCGGCGGAACGCTCGACAAACTGGAAGCCATCCCAGGCTTCAACGTGAATCTTTCCGTGGCCGAGTTTCGCCGCGTGCTTGAAACCTGCGGCTGCGCGATGATCGGGCAGACGGCGGAGATTGCTCCCGCGGATCGCAAGCTCTATGCGCTGCGCGACGTTACGGGCACGGTGGAGAGTCCGTATCTGATTTGTGCTTCGATCATGAGCAAGAAACTGGCGGAGGGAATCGATGCGCTGGTGCTGGACGTGAAGACTGGATCGGGCGCCTTCATGAAGAACGAAAAAGATGCCGTCTTCCTTGCCGAACTGATGGTTGAAACCGGTGAGCGCATGGGAAAACAAATGGTCGCGCTGATCACGGACATGGATCAGCCACTGGGAAACATGATCGGCAATGCGCTGGAGGTGGTCGAGGTCATGGAAGTTCTCCGCGACGCAGGGCCGGAAGATTTACGAAAACTTTGCATCGAAACGGCGGGATGGATGCTGTACCTCGGCGGCGCATCCGACTCGGTCGAGGAAGGGAAGCAACGGAGCGCGAAACTGATTTCATCCGGTAAGGCGCTCGATAAATTCCGGCAGATGGTCGAATTGCAGGGCGGTGATGCGCGGGTGATTGACGAACCTAAGCGCCTGCCCCAGGCGCAGCACACTATGCAGGTTGCAAGTGCGAAGGCGGGATATATTTTTTCAATGCAATGCGAGCACATCGGCACGGCTTGCGTGATTCTCGGCGGAGGACGCGAGCGCAAAGAGGACTCCGTCGATCCTTCCGTGGGAATTGTGCTGCATAAGAAAGTTGGAGATCGCGTGGTGGCCGGAGAACCTCTGGCGACGATTTACTACAACTCGGAATCGAAGGCCGAACGAGCGCACCTGTTGATTGAGGCGAGTTGCGAAATCGGCGAAACACCGCCGGCAAAGCGGCCGCTCGTCCACAGAATCATCGGCAAAGTCGCGGGCCAACTTCGAGGGGCCAGGGAGAAAAACTGAATGGGACGTTATACGGGAATTCTTGGCCTGTTGACCATGCTTGGCCTTGCCTACGCCTTCTCCACCAACCGCCGTGCCATTCGCGTGCAAACCGTGGCCTGGGGTTTGGGCCTCCAGGTCGTTTTTGCCGTATTCGTGCTGCGCATTGATGTCGGCCGCCGCATGTTCCAGGTCGCCGGCGACGCGGCCACGCGTGTGCTCAACTACGCCTACGTAGGTTCGGAATTTCTCTTTGGCGAACTCGGAAAGCAGAATTCCAATATCGGTTTTGTCTTCGCGTTTCAGGTTCTTCCAGTCGTTATCTTTATCTGCGCGTTCTTCGCCATCCTCTACTACATCGGACTCATGCAGTTGATCATCCGTGCTGCGGCCTGGCTCATGACGCGGATCATGGGCGTCAGCGGTGCCGAGTCGCTCAACGTTGCTGCCAGCATCTTCATGGGCCAGACGGAAGCGCCCGTGACCATCCGGCCATTTCTGCCGGATCTTACTCACTCCGAACTCATGACCGTGATGACCAGCGGCATGGCGCACGTCTCTGGGTCGATTATGGCGGCTTATTTCGCTTTTGGCGCGGAACCTCGGCACGTGCTCAGCGCCGTCATTATGACCGCCCCGGGAACCATTCTGGTTTCGAAGATGCTGGTGCCGGAGACGGAACAGCCCAAGACCGCGGGGCGGGTCGTGATGCCCGAAGATGATTCGAAAGAAAAGGAAAATCTTCTCGGCGCCATCGCCCGTGGCACCGGCGACGGCCTGCACATGGCGCTCAACATTGGAGCCATGCTGATTGCATTTCTCGCCCTGATCGCGCTGGCTGACGGCATGCTCGGCGGAATTCATAACGGCCTCGCGCACATCGGCATTTCCTGGTTCCCCTCCAGTCTGGAAAGTATTTTCGGAGTGCTGTTTGCTCCCGTGGCGTGGGTGATTGGAATCCCGAAGCACGATTGCGTCGCGGTCGGCAACTTGCTCGGCATACGCATGATCCTGAACGAACTGGTCGCATTCAAAACGCTCGGGCCGATGAAGGCGACGCTCGATCCGCGCTCGTTCACTATCGCGACCTTTGCGTTGTGCGGGTTTGCGAATCTGAGTTCGATCGGAATTCAGATCGGCGGCATTGGCGCCTTGGCGCCGAACAAGCGGGGCGAACTGTCCCGACTCGGCGTGCGAGCGATGCTGGCGGGAACCATGGCCAATCTGATGTCGGCGTCGATAGCCGGCATGTTGCTGTAGCTCTTCATCGGTTTACTCACTTTAATTTAAAGGATTTCCTCGTGAAGCCATTTTCTGTTGCATGTTGCATGATTCTCTTCGTTGGCTTCTGCTTCTCGACCGCTGCGGTTGCACAGACGCCACAGCGAGTCATCATCGATACCGATCCAGGTGTCGACGATGCGATGGCGATTCTGCTCGCGTTGAACTCGCCCGAGTTGAAGGTTGAAGCACTCACCGTTGTTCCCGGAAACGTCGATGGGCGGCAGGGTTTGGAGAACGCGCTGAAGCTGACGTCGCTCGCCGGACGATGCGACCTTCCAGTGGCGGGCGGAGCGCAACATCCGCTCAATCAAAAATTGATCACCGCGCAGTTCTGGCATGGCAAGAACGGTCTTGCCGGAGTCGAGTTGCCCGCGTCGAAGTGCAAAGCCGATCCGCGCTTCGGGCCCGACCTGATCATCGAACTCGTTCACAAATATCCGCACGCGATCACGCTGATTCCCGTCGGGCCGCTGACGAATATTGCGCTGGCGGTTTCGATCGATCCGTCGATCGTGCCCCTGGTGAAGGATATTGTCATCATGGGCGGATCGATTTCCGGCGGGAATGTGGACGGGGCGGCAGAGGCAAACATTTATGGCGATCCGGAAGCGGCGGCCATCGTGTTCAACGCCGGCTGGATGGTGACGATGGTCGGCTCGGATGTCGGCGAACGCACGCTGATCACGCGCAAGTATCTCGCCGATCTGCAGTCACTGCACGGACCGGAGAGCGACTTCATTGCGAAGCTAGCGGATTTTTATCTGACCCGTTCGGAGAAGAGTGGCTACCAGGGCGCCGCGATGTACGATCCGCTGGCAGTCGGCGTGGTGATCGATCCGACGCTGGTAACGCTGAAAGACATGCACGTGGATGTGGAAACGAAAGGCGAGTTCACGCGCGGAGAAACCGTGGCCAATCGCATGGGGTCGAACGAGAACAACGTACTGCACGGCGATCACTACGAGATCGACGGTGTGATCGACTTGAAACCCAACGCGAGGGTCTGCCTGGCCTCCGACGCCGACCGGTTCCTGCAGCTATTCATCAGCCGCATCAAAGGGAAATAAACATGTGGCCCCGGACGCATTCGTCTGGGGGGGTGACCGGGGCGGGCGGACGAATGCGTCCGCCCCTACGTGAGTTTCTTTTTTACCCGCTGGCGTGCGCCAGAGCCAGAATCGCCACAGCATAAAACACAAACATCAGCGCCAGAAACATTTTCGCCTTCGATCCCGCCCCGGCAAATTCCTTCCACGCAAACACGCCCCACAATGCCCCGACCATCGGCGCCGACTGACCGATGGCATAAGAGAGCGCGAAGCCGGCCGACCCTCCCGCCACCACGTTGCACATGGTGCCAACACCCCAGATCATTCCGCCGAGCAATCCGAGCAGGTGTCCCGAGGGCGGCCCGCTGAAAAATCCTGAAAAGCCAACCGGCTCGCCGGCCAACGGCTTCCTCATAAAATACAAATTCCAGATGAAGCACGAGAGCAGCGCTCCCAGCGTGAGGAACACGACGGAACTGTACGGCGTGAGAGCATTGCCGCGGGTCGCGCCATAGGCGACGAACGGATTCCACAACCCCATGAGCACGCCCGACACAATGCAGATGACGATGCTCTTCTTCGACGCCGTCCGTCCGCCGGGCAGGCTGCCGAAAGCCTTACCGTCGAGAATCACGGCGATCAGCGCACACACCACACCGGCCGCGATCAACGGCAGATTCCCCTTCGGCTGCAGGATGTAGCTCAGCATGGTGCCCACCACCAGCGCGATTCCAATGGAAACCGGCAGGGCCACTGCCAGACCGGCCATATCAATCGCCGCCACCAGCAGCAGGTTCGCCAGATTGAAGATCGCACCACCCACCATCGTCCACAGGATGTTCGAGTTGTCGGCGGAATGAACGTTGTTCAGGAAGCTTGTCGAATCGTGCCCCGTACTGCCCAACGTGAGCGCGCCCACCAGAGAGATAAGAAAAATGCCGATCGCGTAATCCCAATAAAAAAGCTCGAAGCGATAATTCTTCACGCCCTTGTAGGTATTGGCCCACGATCCCCAGCAGACCGCGCTGGCGACCGTCATCAACAGCGCGACTGTAAAATTCGGTGGTGTGAACATCGGGGCGCCCCCTTTAGAAAACGAGTAACTGTACTCTTCTTTGCGCCGAGTCACAAGCAAGAGTCGCGCGCAGAAAATATTAGGTTTCCGGTCTGCTATGCTAACGCCCGTGCCGCGCACGTTTCTCATCGACACTGACACGGCTTCAGACGACGCCGTCGCACTGATCATGGCGCTGCGTGCGCCGGAGGTTCGAGTGGCCGCGATCACTGTCGTCGCGGGGAACGTCGAATTGCAGCAGGCGACGCGGAACGCACTCTACACCGTCGAGCTTTGCGGCGCGAATGTCCCCGTGTATTCGGGGGCGGAAAAACCACTGCTCCGAGCCTACGAGAACGCGACCTGGTTTCATGGACGCGACGGACTGGGCGATCACAACTATCCCGTGCCGCAGCAAGCTGCTGGAAAGATACACGCAGTGGACGCCATCATCGAGACGATCGAGGCGAATCCTGGATTGGTGCTCGTCACGCTGGGTCCGCTGACCAATGTTGCCCTCGCGGTTTCGAAGAATCCAGGAATCGCGGCGAGAGTCAGCCGCTGCGTGGTGATGGGCGGCAATCCATGCTGCGAAGGCAACGTTACGCCGGCAGCGGAATACAACATTTGTGTTGACCCCGAAGCGGCGCAAATCGTAATGCGCAGCGGCCTTCCCGTGGAGTTGATTGGATGGCATCTTTGCCGCGGAGACGCCGTGCTACGCGAACCTGAGATTAGGCAGGTTGACGGCTTCAACACCGAACTCGCCCACTTCGCCATCGAATGCAACAGTCACGCTCGCACGGCGTACAAGATTCAAACCGGCGAGGATGGAATCTGCCTGCCCGATCCGGTTGCGATGTGCCTCGCATTGGATCCAACCGTCGGAACTGCGTGGAGCGAGCATTACGTCGAGGTCGAAACGGAGAGTGAGTTGACCCGCGGAATGACCGTGGTCGATCGCCTGAATGTCGCGGCCGATGCGCGGAACCGGGCGGTTTGGGCTCGGGCGCTGGCAGGACGGAAGACTAAGGTGTGCTGGACCATCGACAATACACGATGGAAAGCAGCGCTGTATAAAGCGCTGCGCTGAGAGTCACTGCAATCAAAATAAGTTTCTACCCGTTTACCTGTGCATACGTTGCGCGGCGCAGAAATTCGCCTTGTCCTGCGCGTCCCAGGAACTTGTCTCCCTCGATGACCACGCGGCCTCGCGAAAGAACTACCTCGGGCATGCCCGTAACCTGGATGCCTTCAAACATCGAGTAGTCCACGCGCATGTGGTGAGTCTTGGCGCTGATGGTGTGTTTGCGCTTGGGATCGAAAATCACCAGGTCAGCGTCGCTGCCCACTGCGACCGTCCCCTTGCGCGGATACAGGCCAAATAACTTGGCTGGTGTGGTGGATACCAACTCGACAAAGCGGTTCGCGTTGAAACGTCCGCCGGCCACGCCGCCGGAGTAGATCAGGCTCATGCGGTGCTCCACGCCCGGACCGCCGTTGGGAATTTTCGTGAAGTCGTCGCGGCCCATTTCCTTTTGTTCTTTGAAACAGAACGGGCAATGGTCGGTGGAAACCACTTGCAGGTGATCGTGCTTAAGACCGTTCCAGAGTTTTTCCTGATTCCATTTCTCGCGCAGCGGCGGAGTGAAAACGTATTTCGCTCCCTCAAAACCGGGCGCGTCCATGTTTTCGAGCGAGAGGTACAAATATTGCGGGCAGGTCTCGGCGTAGACGGGAAGTCCGCGATCGCGGGCCTCGCGAATCTTTGCGAGCGCATCTTCGCAACTCAGGTGAACAATGTAGAGTGGCGCGCCCGCCATCTCGGCCAGCGCGATAGCTCGACCGACGGCCTCTGCCTCAGCCGTTGTAGGACGAGTGAGGGCGTGATATTTCGGCGCGCGTTTTCCTTCCGCCAGAGCCTGCTGCACGATGACGTCAATCGCGCTGCCGTTTTCGGCATGCATGCAGACCAGAGCGCCGTTCTTCGCCGTGTTCTGCAGCGCTTTGAAGATGCTGCCGTCGTCCAGCATGAACACGCCGGGATACGCCATGAAAAGCTTGAAACTGGTCACGCCCTCGTGCACCAGATCGTTCATCTCCGAAAGTTGTCCGCCGGAAACGTCGGTGACGATGCAGTGAAACGCATAGTCGCAGACCGCTTTGCTCGCGGCCTTGCTCATCCAGGTGTCGAAGGCCTGGCGCAAAGGCTGTCCCTTGTATTGAATCGCAAAGTCGATCAGCGTGGTGGTGCCGCCGAAAGCTGCAGCCCGCGTGCCAGTTTCAAAATCGTCGGCGCTAGTGGTGCCGCCGAAGGGCATATCGAGATGAGTGTGTACGTCGATCCCGCCCGGCAGAACAAGCTTGCCGGTTGCGTCGAGAATCTTCGTGGCGTTTTGTCCTGCGCTCGATGAAGCGAGATCGGTTCCAATGGCCGTGATCTTGCCGTTCGCGATGGCGACGTCCGCCGTGTAGGTATCGGTCGCAGTCACTACGGAACCGTTCTTGATGATCGTGTCGAAGCCCATCGAGTCCTCCGTCACCCGCCGTCTCCACCGGGATGAGAAAAGGATTCTATGCTACACTGCCGCGCTTTTGCTTTTACAATCTGTTCGTCGCGATCTGTTCCTCATTATTATTTTTCATTATTATTTTTCAGCGCAAGGAGATCGGCCATGCAATTCGGTATCGCATTGAAACCCGACATTTCCGTCGAGCGCATCGTGGGATTGACGCGTCAGGCGGAGAGCGCCGGATTTGAATACGGCTGGATTTTTGATTCTCACGTGCTGTGGAAGGAACCGTATCCGCTGCTCACGCTGATGGCGACGAACACGAAGCGCATGCGCCTGGGAACGTGCGTCACCAATCCCGCGACCCGCGATCTCACCGTAACCGCCAGTTTGTTCGCAACCCTCAATCTGATTTCTGGGGGCCGGATGGAGCTTGGCATTGGGCGCGGCGACAGTTCGCGGCGCGTGATGGGCAAGAAACCGGTGAGTTGGTCGCAGTTGGAAGCCGCGGTGGCGGAGTTCCGCGACCTGACTTCCGGCAAAGAAGTGCAGCACGACGGTCAACCCACGCGTCTCAGTTGGGCGAAAGATTCTCCGCGCGTCTGGATTGCTGGCTACGGCCCCAAAGTCCTGCACATGGCGGGACGAGTGGCTGACGGGATTATTCTGCAGTTTGCCGATCCGGCGCTGATTGAATGGTGTATGAGCTTCGTGAAGGAAGGCGCGAAGGCCGCGGGCCGCGACCCGAAGAGCATCGAAGTCATGGCCGCCGCGCCGGTCTGGGTCTCGGACGACTTGAAAGTTGCGCGCGATCGCGTGCGCTGGTTCCCAGCGCTGGTTTCGAATCACGTGATGGATTTGATCCGGCAATACAAGCCTGAAGATCTGCCGCCTGCGCTGACTTCGTTCGTGCAGGATCGCGGCAACTATGATTACCAACATCATTGCGAGGTTGGCAGTGACAACGCAGATTTTGTCTCCGACGAAGTGATCGATCGCTTTTGTCTCATCGGCCCGCCCGAGGCTCACAAGAAGAAACTGCGTGAGCTGCAGAAAGTTGGAGTCACGCAGTTCAATATTTACCTGATGTGCGGGGATGAAGAACAGTCGCTGGCGGCGTGGGCGAAGGAAGTGCTGCCGGAGTTTCTGGGTTCCTGAGTGGTGCATCCCGGACACTTTCGTCCGGAGTTGCCGCCGGCGGGCTACTTCCGATCGAGACGGAGTCCCCGCAAAGAATCAACTTCAGCATCCAATTCGGTCTGCGAGGGAGCGTTGATCTCAATCGCCACCAGCCTGCGGTCGGCTAGCGGGACTACGACGGCAGCGTTGTAGTGTGGGAGTTGATCGGGCTGGAAGAGATCGAGTTTCCAAACGTCGCATCCAGGTAAAGAGATTTTTTGCGGCCCAAGGATCTTAACTCCCCGAACGTTCACTCACAATTGTCGGACAGCCGCGAGATATCGATTGGCAATTTCCGCGCTCGACAAGTCAGCCGACCGAACCTTCGTATCGTAGAGGAACGTAATTCTGGGCGACCCGTTACGCTCAGGCGAATTCCAGAGCGCCAGGATCATATGTTCGCGTCCGGTGGAGTCTTGCATGGGCAGCTCGCTCTCAACCTTCGCGCTGAAGCTTTCCGGAAAAGCGTAGGTCAGGCCGATCTTCTCGCTGCGGAAGATGTGCCCGTCAACAGTCTGCCCTGCACAGATCATCAGGGAGTTCGCAAACAGGCAAGGCAAGGCAAGAATCAAACGACACGATTTCATCGAATACACTCGCAAAATGAAGGGTCTTACGCGGATATTATGCTGCAACCGCGGGCCGCCGGCCACTCATCATCGCATAGTACGCCGCGAACGAAACCACGAAGCCGACGAACCACGAATAGTCGTACAAGAACCGCATGGAGGGAATCACCAACCCCGCCAGCGCAGTTCCAGCGCCCAGTGCCAGCGCGATCACCGCGATCCAGTTGAATCCGCGCGAATATTCGTAGACCCCGCCCCGAAGATACAGGTCGTCCACCTGCAACACTCGCCGCCGGATCACGAAGTAGTCGCAGATCATAATTCCCGCTACCGGGCCGAGAAACGCCGCGTAGCCGCCGAGCCAGCCGAAAATAAACGTTCCGTAGTCGGAGAGCAGCTTCCACGGCATCATCGCGACACCCATGAAGCAGGTGATAACGCCGCCCGTACGAAAGCTGATTTTCTTCGGCCACAGGTTGGAGAAATCATTGGCCGGTGAAACCACGTTCGCACCGATGTTGACGTTGAGCGTGGCCAGCAGAATCGCAACCAGAGAAATTACCACGGCCACCGGTGAGTGAAAGCGGCTGAGCAGTTGCACCGGGTCCCAGATTGCGGTTCCGTAGATCACTACGGTCGCGGAAGTGACGACGATTCCAACGAACGCGTACAGCGTCATCGTCGTGGGCAGGGCCAAAGCCTGACCGATCATCTGCTCGCGCTGGTTGCGCGCGAAGCGCGTGAAGTCAGGAATATTCAACGAGACTGTGGCCCAGAAACCAACCGTGCCATTCAAGGCGGGAATCAGAAATTTCAGGAAGTCGGAAAAATTCGTGAACCGCGACGGCGCCGAGAACATGGGCCCGAAGCCGCCGGCCGCGTGATAGGCCCAGCCCAACAGAAGCAATCCGACGCCCAGCAGAACCGGCGCGCTGATGCCTTGCAGAACGCGGATGTATTCGATTCCCTTAAGGACGACGGCGAGGTTGATCAGCCAGAAGACGAAAAAACAAACCGCCGGCCCGTAGGCAAAGTTCTTCCAACTCGGAGCGAGCGTTGCCAGCAGAGTGCTGATCGCTTCGCCGCCAATCCAGGTCTGAATACCAAACCATCCGCACGCGACCAGCGCGCGCAGGACGGCCGCAACGTTTGCGCCCAGCACGCCGAACGACGCACGAGCCAGTACCGGGAACGGAATTCCATACTTCGCACCGGGATGCGAATTCAGCAGCATCGGTCCCAGCACGATTAAGTTGCCAAGAAAAATAGTCGCGACCGCCTGCTTCCAGTTCATCCCACCCTGAATCAAACTCGCGGCCAGCATGTAGGTGAGGATGTTCACCGACATCGAGATCCACAGCGCGGCGAAGTTGTAGGTGCCCCAGTGCCGGCGCTCGGGGCCGGCGGGCGCGAGGTCGGCATTGTAGAGAGGGCTGGACTCGATTCGAGAGAAAATTTCGGGGCTGGTGAGATCCATAGATATTGAGTAATTGGGGAATTTGGTAATTGGGAAATTAAAAAAAGAAAATTCCTCAATTACTAAATTTCCCAATTACTCAATCCCGGCTCTGGGTCGTGATCGGCCCATAGCTTTCGGGCCTGCGATCGCGGAAGAACTGCCAGACTTTGCGCACTTCGGCGATCATATCGAGGTCGAGATCGGCGACCACGACTTCGTCTTTGTCCCGGCTGGCCTGCGCGATAATTTTGCCACGCGGATTGCAAAAATAACTTTTGCCGTAGAATTCGCCGATGCTCCACGGCTTCTCAATGCCCACGCGATTGATCGCTCCGACAAAATAACCATTAGCGACGGCATGAGCAGGCTGTTCCAGTTCCCACAGATATTCTGAAAGCCCGGCCACCGTTGCCGAGGGATTGAACACGATCTCCGCGCCGTTTAATCCGAGAATGCGCGCGCCCTCGGGAAAATGCCGGTCGTAGCAGATGTAGACGCCGACCCGAGCGTATTTGGTTTCGAATACGGGATAACCGAGATCGCCGGGCGTGAAATAAAACTTCTCCCAGAAACCAGGATGGCAGTGCGGGATGTGATGCTTACGATACTTGCCCAGATAGCGCCCGTCGGCGTCGATGACCGCGGCGGTGTTGAAATAAACTCCCGGCATCTGCTCTTCGTACACCGGAACCACGATCACCATGTGGTGCTTCTTCGCGATTTTTTGCATCAGGTGCGTGGTGGGGCCGTCGGGCACGCGCTCAGTTAGTTCGTACCAGCGGGCGTTTTGTTCGGCGCAAAAATAGGGGCCGTAGAAAAGTTCCTGCAGGCAGAGGATCTGCGTCTTCTTACGCGCAGCCTGCTCGATCAGTTTTAGGTGCTTGTCGATCATCGCCTTCCGGATTTGCGCGAGGGGGCGGTCGGTCGAGAGCGCGTTGCTGGCTTGAATCAAGGCACAGCGGACATTGCGGGCCATGGGGTCCTCCCATTTGAGACTGTCGAGAACGAACTATAGCAAACTTCTTTGCCACGGATTCACACGGATCAACACGGATCAAGTATTTTGATTTATCTGTGCGATCCGTGTGAATCTGTGGCTAGAAAGCTGTTCTACGTTGACATCGCCCACGCGCGCTCAATAGACTCGGCCTGCTTCTGAACTGGAACACTTCCCATGACAAGACGTCCTCGAATTGCGGTAGTTGGCAGCGCCAATATCGATCTCACGACGTTCGCGGATCGCTTTCCCAAGCCGGGCGAAACCATCTTCGGGAACAAATTCGACCTCGGCTTCGGAGGCAAGGGCGCGAATCAGGCCGTGGCCGCGCGTCTCTGTGGCGCGGAAGTCTTTATGGTTGCGCGCGTGGGCAGTGATCTCTTCGGCCCCGCGACTATCGAAAATTTCCGCAAGCAGGGAATCGATCCGACACACGTAAAGCAAATCGAGGGACTGTCAAGCGGCGTCGCGCCCATTTTCGTGGAACCCAACGGCCAGAACCGCATTCTGGTGGTCAAGGGAGCGAACGACGCGCTCAAACCGGCCGACGTTGACGCCGCCGCCGACACGTTGAAGTCCGCGGATTGCATCGTGCTGCAATTTGAGATTCCGCTCGAGACGGTTTATTACACCATCGAATTTGCCCGCAAGCATGGAATCCGCTGCATTCTTAATCCAGCCCCCGCGCAGCCGGTTGATCTTAGCGCGCTGAAGGATCTCGATTACTTCGTGCCCAACGAAAGCGAAGCGGAGACCATCACCGGAGGCCCCGTGAAAAACGTCGACGACGCGAAGAAGTGTGCCGCGAAACTTGTGGCCGGCGGCATTCGACGTGTCATCATCACGCTGGGCGCGAATGGATCGCTTCTCGCCAGCCGCGACGGCAGCGAGCACGTTCCGCCGTTCCCAGTGAACGCCATCGACAGCACTGGAGCCGGCGATGCCTTCATCGGCAGCTTCGCCGTATTTCTTGGCGAAGGCGTGCCCGAAAAAGAAGCGGTTCGCTGCGCGAATCTCTACGCCGGCCTGTCCACGACGGGCGTCGGCACGCAGAAATCGTTTTACGATCGCGCGCGCTTCGACGCGGAGTGGGCGGCGCGAGGATGAGATGATCGGCATAAGGACTTCAGATTCGACGAACGCAACACACTGCGTTGCCGTCCGCGTTGCGCAGAAACGGGAATGGCCACGTTTTCCACTGCGAAACTTCTTGACTAACTGACACTTAGCGATTTATAAGCGCTATCTTGCCGAATTGCGGACCTCCTTGTTCGCTCGAACGAGGAGGGTCTTTTTCTTTGGGGCGCGGTAGCACTACCGAAAGGGCAAAAAGAATGTCGATTCAAAAGGCGTTGCGTGCGGCGGGTTTGTGTTCGTTGGCGTGTTTGGTCAGCCCGTTGCTCTATGGTCAGGCGACCGCAAGTTTTTCGGGCACTATCACGGACAACTCCGGAGCCGTCGTCTCTGGCGCGAAGGTCACTGTGACGGCCCAGGCGACCAACGCGTCGCGCGAAGCTATGACTGACGCAACCGGGCACTATAGCGTGCCTCAGTTGGGAGTCGGCTTCTACACGATTCATGTCGAAATGGCGGGATTCAAGAAGGTGGAAACTAAGGACGTTCGCCTGCAGGTCGACGAGCAGCGAGAGCTGGACTTCGGTCTCATTCCCGCCTCGGTCAGCACCAGCGTGCAGGTGAACGCGACTGAGGTCGCCGTCGAGACCACTAACCCGACGCTCGGCCAAGTCATTACCGCAGAAGAAGTGGCCGAGTTGCCGCTCAATGGACGTAACTTTGTTCAGTTGGCGACGCTGACGCCTGGAACTACGGCAGAGACCAGCCCGACGAGCTTTTTTAATGGCGCGGCCAGCAGCGAGGCCTCGACGCGCGGTTCATTTTCTCTTTCGGTGGGCGGTTCGCGCGCGCAAAGCACCGACTGGATGCTGGACGGGAACGACAACAATCAGCTTGATGAAGGCGGTATCGGCATTTTTTCTTCGATCGACTCCATCGCGGAATTCAAGGTTCTGACTTACAACTACTCGGCCGAATTCGGAGAACGCGCCGGGCCGACGGTTCTGGTGACCACGAAGTCAGGCTCGAATCAGTGGCACGGCTCGTTGTTTGAGTTCTTCCGCAACACCAAGCTCAACGCCGAGACTTACGACTTTGGAAATAAGTCGCCCAAACAGCAATTCAACCTGAATCAATTCGGCGGTTCGCTCGGCGGTCCGATTCAGAAGGACAAGACGTTCTTCTTTGCCGATTGGCAGGCGAAAATGCAGCGCCGTGGAATTCCGTTCAACGGCACGGTGCCGACCGCGGGAATGACCACGCCCGATGCCAACGGCAACTATGATTTCACCAACGATCCAAGCGGAGCCCAGCTCATCAATCCCTTTACACCTAAGCAGGTTCTTCCCACGAGCAACGGCGCTCTCGTACCCGTTCCCTTCCAGTGCAACATTTCCAATGGCTTGCCCGAAACACCAGTAAACGGGAGCCAGCTCTTCGTTCTGGGCGTAACCCAAAACTGTAATCTCGTCCCCTCATCCGTAACCAGTTCCATCGGTGCGAATGTGATCAAGCTGTATCCCGCGCCCAACGCAACCGCCAACGGATTCAACTACACGAATTCACCCGTGCGAAAGACGAACGAGGGCACGGGCGACATTCGTCTGGATCACACGTTCTCCGGCAAGGACACAATTTTCGGGCGCTTCAGTTACGACCAGGCCACAAACTTCGTTCCCGGAGGCTCGCCAGGATACGCGGAAACCAACGCCTTCGGCAGCAACCAGCTCATTGACAATCATGGCCGCAACGCTGTGATTTCCGAGCAGCATATTTTCTCGGCGAACATGATCAACGAGGCCACCTTCGGCTTCAATCGGATCTTCAACCACATTCTCTCGTTCCGGCCGGGCTCCTGCGAGGGCGCAATCGAGGGCATTCCGGGGGCCAACCTCGGTTCGGCGTGCGATTCCCTCACGGGATACCCTGCCAGTCTGAACCAGTCCACCAAGGACTGCGAGAGCTGCGGCATGACGTCGTTTCTGATGAGCTCGTATATGTCACTGGGCGATCGCGGCTTTGCTCCGTATCAGGGCGGGACGAACGTCTATTCGCTTACCGATACTCTTAATCTGATTCGCGGCCGGCATCAGATCCATTTTGGCGCCACCTATCGCGCGAACGAAATGAATATCCGGAATAACGCCTTCCAGGATGGCTTCGCGGTAGAGGCCGGGACCGTGACCGGCGACGACGTCGCCGATGTACTGCTGGGCAGCTTCGGAGTTTTTGCGGCGCACGATCAAACCTTCCTGGGGGCAACGGTCGGCCGCCGCGATAAGCTGTTCCGTCCTTACTTCCAGGATGATTGGCGCATCACTAACAATCTCACTCTGAATCTCGGCTTGGCGTGGGCGCTGGTAACACCGGAGTCGGAGGTCGAGCATCGCCAGTCTAATTTTGATATTGCGACAAAGCAGTGGTATGTCCCGAGTGGAAGTCCGGGGCTGAGCGGTTGCACCAACTGCGTGGCCAGCGACGGGCGCGCGGGCATCCTGCTCGACAAGAAGGCGTTGGAACCACGCATCGGCCTGGCATGGAAGCCGATGGGCAGCAACAAAACGGTGGTACGCGCTGGCTACGCCATCTTCCACGATTCCGCGTGGAACCAAGGTGGACAGGGATTGTGGCAGAACCCGCCGTACTATGCGGAAGTTGATCCGCCGACCTTCTTATTCGGCGGTGCCGGCAACTTCGGCAACCCGGCCGGTGCGCTGGCTGGGGGCTTCCTGCTTGCGCCGGGCACTCCTTCCACTACGGACGTTGCCGGGGGCGCGGTTTATAGCAGTCCGGTGAATCCATCGGTGTACAGCGGAACCATTCAATCGATGAACCGGAATTTCCGGCAGGGCATGATTGAGCAATACAACCTGAACTTCGAACGCCAGATACCGGGGAACGTTGTGCTGACGGCGGGCTATGCGGGATCGAAGAGTACGCACATCCTGGTCAGTCAGGCGAACGAAAACCTGAATCAACCGGGCGCGTGTCCGGGCGAACCTGGTGCGGTTGCCGGCTATACGCTGGGTTGTGGCCTCGGCGATTGGCCGTACGCGGCGCCCTTTCAGAGCGTCGACAGCAACAACAGCGTGGGCACTGCGCGCTACGATTCTCTGCAGCTCAAGGCCGAAACCAAGAGCACGCAGCACGGCCTCTACGCCTTGCTGGGCTACACCTGGTCGCGTACTTTTGACTCCGGCTTCCCTGACGGTCTGGGAACCAACCCCGGCGCAATTTACTATCCCTTGCCCGGAACCGCGAAGCTCGACTGGGGTCTGTCGCAGTTGAACCTCAACGACAGCTTCACGGCCAGCGTCCTGTACGATCTGCCGTTCGGAAAGGGCAAGCATATCGGTTCCGAATGGAATGGAGCGACCGATGCCGTCTTCGGGGGATGGTCGGTCAACCTAATCGAGCGCGCTACGTCGGGATTCCCGATGTTCGTGGTCGACAGCAGCAACCCGTCAGGCGTGTTCTTCTCCTATAACGGCAACACTTACTCGCGCCCGAACATGGTTGGCGATCCCAACAAGCCCGGCCAGGAAGGGAACGGGACGAACTGCCCAACGCAGATTCACACGCTCGCGGCCTGGTTCAACACCTGCGCCTTTGAGTCGGCTCTACCCGGAGAACTGGGCACCGCGCCCAGGGCGCCGGTTTACGGACCTCGCTTTGTGAACACGGACTTCTCGGTGATCAAGGACTTTCCGTTGTCCTTCCGCGAAGGCATGGCAGTGCAATTCCGGGCGGAGTTCTTCAATCTCTTCAACCATCCGCAGTTCTACTTGCAGGGGGGATCGGGCACTGGAGAGCAGGACGTGAATTCGCGTTCTACTTACGGGGTCGTCACCGGTACGGTGAACAATCCACGCCTGATTCAGTTTGCCCTGAAGCTCAAGTTTTAGTTCAGATCGAGTCGTAATTTTTCGGGCAGACGGGCATTGCCCGTTCTGCCCTTATTTTTTTTGGCAGTTTCTGCGGAGGATCATGGTTGTTCAGCTAAAGAGAGTTGCGTCCCTGTTGTCATTGATGCTTATGTTGCAAGGCGGCGGGCTTGGCCAAGCCCGCCGCAAAGTCATCATCAACGAAGATTGTTCCGGTCCCGGCGGCAGCAATATGCAGACGCTGATGATTATGATTCAGTCTCCCCAGGTGGAAGTGTTGGGCATCACCGTCGTCAGTGGAGATCAATGGCGCGACGAAGAAGTCGCCCACACCCTGCGCCTGCTCGAACTCATGGGACGCACCGACATTCCCGTCGTTCCCGGCGCCGCCTTCCCACTAGTCCGCACTCGCGAGGAATCTCAACTGTGGCAGCAGCGTTACGGAAAGGTCGCGTACGCCGGAGCGTGGGATGAGCGCTGGTGGCATGAAGCCACGGTCGTGCCTCCGCTTCCTGAAGGTCAGCCCAGCACTAAACCTGCCGATGAGGACGCCGCGCATTTCCTGATTCGCATGGTGCGCAAGTATCCGCACGAAGTCACCATCTACGAAGGTGGGCCCATGACCAATCTCGCGCTGGCGATTTCCCTCGACCCGCAGTTCCCGGAACTGGCGCGGGAACTCGTCTTCATGGGCGGCAGCCTGAGCCCGCAAACCGACAATCCGGAATTTCTGAACAATCCCCGCCACGAATTCAACTTCTGGTTCGATCCCGAGGCGGCGGAAATTGTTCTGCGCGCGCCGTGGAAAAAAATCGTCTGTACTCCCACCGATATTTCAATCAAGACCCACATGACGCCGGCTCTGGTGAAGCAAATCGAAGCCGCCGGTACCCCACTGGTTCGCTACATCGCCCGTTTCGCCATGTTCACGCCCGGCGCCGACATCATGTGGGACGAACTCGCGGCGACTGCCTGGATCGATCCCACGGTCATCACCAAGAGCGAAACCCGTTACATGGGCGTCGACCTCGACCATGGCGCCGGCTACGGCAACACGCTCACCTGGGCATCCAAAAATTCCGTGCGGTCCTTCGCGCAGCCGGTTGAAATTCAGGTCGATCTCGACACCGAAAAGTTCTATCGCATGTTTGCCGCCCTGGTTACGTCTCCCACGCCAAGCCGATGATGCGGGGCGCTGGCACCGAATTTGCGAACAGCATACAATAATCCTGTGCGAGCTTTTCCCAATATGTCTTCCACCCCAGACGATCTCACTACAGTAAAAGACGACATGGTGGCCTTCATCGAAGGCCACGGCATGCGCCGCTTCCACGGCTACGTGGATTATGACGAGGTGCAGTGCGTCATGTGGGAGATGGCCGGCAATCCTGACGGCTGGAAAGATTTCGTCGAACTGGCGAAGGCAGCCGCCGCTCCTTTCCTCACCATGCACGCCTGGACGCTCGAGCGCGAGGAACTGGATGAAATGGTGCAACGCCTGACCAACTCGGAATTCACCGACGGTGACGACGTTGAAGATGCCCGCTGGCTGCGCGCCCACGTGGGCCGTGTGGGATTTCTGCAGTTGGGCTGGGCCTATCAGGGATCGATGTTTCTCTGCGAAGTCAGCACCGAGTGGTACGACCGCTACCAGCATCTGCTCGAAGTCTCCGACGAGTTCGGCGGCCTCACCCTGGACGAGCCCGACCAGGACGAAGAGAACTAGCCGGTCCGGCTCATAGTAAACTCCTTGTCATCGTCATCCTGAGCAAAGCGAAGGAACCTGTGCAATTTCTGCGGAGATTGCAGAGATCCTTCGCGCAGAAAACGCGCTCAGAATGACAAAGCCCCCTATGCGGTGGATTCAAAAGACAGCGGATCAATCCCGGGTCGAGTCCCTGATTACAGGACTGCGCGCCGATCCTGCTCTGCGCGGCGTCGCGCGCACTGCCCACATTCTCGCGCCCCTGCTGGTGCGCCGCGGCATCGCCGATCCGGAATCAGCCGGCATCTTTCTCGCGCCGTCGCTCTCTCATCTCCACGCTCCCGACCTTATGACCGGACTGCGCGCCGCCGTCGATCGCATCGCCGCTGCCATCGAACGCAAGGAGCCAATCCTCATTTACGGCGACTATGACGTCGACGGCACCATGGCGGTCATCATTCTCAAGACCGCGATCGAACTCTGCGGAGGCTCCGCCGATTTCCACGTGCCGCACCGCATTCGCGAGGGCTACGACATGCGCGATGATGTGATCGAGCGCGCGGCTGAGTCCGGCATTCGCCTGATCGTCAGCGTAGACATGGGCATCCGCGCCTTCGCGCCTGCGGAGACGGCCCAGCGCCTCGGCATCGACCTGATCGTCACCGACCATCATCTCCCCGGCCCCGATGGCGTGCCGAAGGCGTTGGCGGTGGTGAATCCGAATCAGAAGGGTTGCGATTATCCCTACAAACAACTTTGCGGCGCGGGAGTCGCCTTCAAAGTGGCACAGGGATTGATGGAGCGCCGCCTGGACGCAACCCTCCAGACCAAACTTCTGATGTCGTTCATGAAGATTGTTGCAATCGCCACCATCGCGGACGCCGTGCCCCTGACCGGAGAGAATCGCGTTTTCGCCTCATTGGGATTGGACGCGCTGCGCAAGGCGGTGAATCCCGGGTTGAAAGCGCTGCTCGAAGTCGCGCAAATTTCCGCCAAGCGTCCGCCGACTTCCGGCGAAGTCGGTTTCCGCATCGCGCCGCGCATCAACGCCGCCGGCCGCATGGACGTCGCTCGCGACGTGATCGAACTTTTCAGCACGAAGGATCCCGCGCGTGCCCGCGAACTGGCCGCCAAACTCGATCAGCTGAATTCCGATCGCCAGGAAGAAGAGCGGAAAATCCTGCGCTCGGTGGAAGAACGATTTACGGCCGATCCCACGTTGAGCGAAGCCTACTGCATCGTCATCGACGGAGAAGGCTGGCACCGCGGCGTCATCGGCATCACGGCGGCGCGAGTCGTGGAGCGCTACAACCGTCCCGCAGTCGTGATTTCGCGCGAAGGCGCAGAGGCATTCGGTTCCGGCCGCTCGATTCGGGCCTTTCATCTACTCGAGGCAATCGAATCGTGCAGCACGCTTTTTTCGCGCTACGGCGGACACTCCCACGCCTGCGGCTTCGCCATGCCCGCCGCTAATGTTGCCGCACTACGCACGCACCTCGATGCCTTTGCCCGCACCCGCCTGACCCCGAAGGATTTCGATCCAATCCTCGATCTGGATGCGGAACTGGATCTTACCGAAATCACGCCCGAGTTGTTTCAGGCACTCCAACTTCTCGAACCCTACGGAATGGGAAATCCCGAGCCCGCATTCGCCGCCCGCAATGTGCATCTAGCCGCGCCACCGCGGATTCTGAAAGACAAGCATGTCAAGCTGAAGGTCAGGGCGGGGGATCCCAAGAAAGAAGAATACACAGATTCGCAGCCGAACGAATCGCCGGAACTTTCAGCAGCAGCGATTCTGGCCACTCCACGCTGTCATCCCGATGGCGCCGCCATCCGCCGCGAGGAACGAACTGCGGCGGTGGCCGAAGCCGCTCAACCGAGAACTGAGAACCGAGAACAGAGAACTGGTC
>DATHQJ010000305.1:0-3186 GCA_035482825.1 Binatus sp. (SeqCode)
CTGCGCGACAGCTTCGAATACGAAGGCCGCCGCTACACCGTAGAAGAGCTAGAAGGTCACCGCATCGCCAGAGTGCGAATCGAGAAGACCGCAAAAGTAGAAGGCGAAGCCGAAGCCGCGAAAGGGGCAGGGAACTGATGCGGAACCCGAGTTCCATTCCGCTCTCTACAGCTTGTCATCCTGAGCGAAGCACGATGGCGAGCAAAGCGAGCCGTCGCGCGCAGTCGAAGGACCCCTACCCGGCGGAAGCTCTTTTCTGTCGCCTCAAGGCGTTCTCCCCGTGCAGCCGCCAGTCCGCGACTAAATCACCCAAACTCCCTGGCAAGATCGTAGATAAGTCGAGCCGCAAGGGATCCTTCGACTCCGCGAACTCATTCGAGCTCGCTCCGCTTGATTGCATAACGACGTTGGCCCATCGCAGCGAGTAGATTGGGTTGTGATGAACAAGACCAAGGCTCGAGAGAGGAGCCAACGTCATGCTGATTATAGGCTGTGATTTTCATCCGGGTTTTCAGCAGGTCGCGATCTTTGACAATCAAACCGGGGAGGAGCAAGAACGGCGGCTGGGGCACCGCGAGGAAGCGGAGCAGTTCTATCGCTCGCTGGCGGGGCAGACAGTACGAGTGGGGATGGAAGCGTGCGGGCATTATCCGTGGTTCGAACGGCTGTTGGCGGAGTTGGGGTTCGAGCTGTGGCTGGGCGATGCGGCCGAGATCCGAGCCCGAGTGGTGCGCCGGCAGAAGACGGACCGGCGGGACGCGGAACATGTGCTGAGGCTGATGCGGGAGGATCGGTTTCCGCGGATCTGGGTGCCGAGTCTGGAGGAGCGGGACGTGCGGCAGTTGCTGGTGCATCGCCACAAGCAAGTGCAGGCGCGGACGCGAGTGAAGAATCAGCTGCAGGCCATGGCGTTGAGCCAGGGCGTGCAGAAGAAACGGAAACTCTGGACGGTGGCGGGGCGACAGGAGTTGGAGAAGTTGGAGTTGCTGCCCTATGCGGCCGAGCGGCGGAAGCAGTTGCTGCGATCGCTGGACGGACTGGAAGCGGAGATCGAGCCACTGGACCGGCGAGTGGAGGAGGAAGTTCGGCAGCGGCCGGGGGCGGTGAAGTTGCAGACGCATCCGGGAGTGGGACCGGTGACGGCGCTGGCTATGGTGCTGACGCTGGGACCGGCGGAGCGGTTCGCGTCGGGCAAACACGTGGGCAGCTACTTCGGACTGATTCCGAGCGAGTATTCCAGCGGCGGCCAGCAGAAGTTGGGACACATCAGCAAACAGGGCAGTTCGTTTCTGCGCTTTTTACTGGTAGAAGCGGGACAGACGGCGGTGCGCTACGACGCCGAGTTGGGCCGCTTCTATCGTCGCCTGGCCGCGCGCAAACATCGCGCTCTGGCCAAAGTCGCGGTGGCGCGCAAGCTGGCAGTGAGGTTGTACCTGATGTTGCGCGAAGACTGGAACTACGCGCAACTGTGCAGGGCGGTCGTGCAGGCGAGCCCGAGTCATCCTGTGGTGGGAGGACAGAACCGAACGCTTGAGTAGGCAGCCTGCCTCCCCGAAGAGCGGGGAGTTCGAAGCACGAATCATGGGAGCACGAACCGAAGAGATGGATGGTGGGACCTGCGTCCCCCGCGAGATTAAAGGAACACGGCCTTGGTCTGGTCATCAAAATCTTTTCCGCGAGAGCGAAATGGCGCCTTAATTCGCGCCTCCGGAAATGTGTCGCCAAAACTCGCTTGACACGCACTGGCGTCGTTAGAGACAGGATGACAACGTAAACATAGAACAGAGAACAGCCCCCTGAAACCCGTCCTCCAACGCGTCCTCTACACCCTGCCCGTAATCTGGCTGGTGGTAAGCCTCGTCTTCCTGCTCATCCACCTCGTCCCCGGAGACCCCATCACGCAGATGCTCGGCGAAGGCGCGCCCCCCGCCGACATCGCCGCCACCCGCCACCTCTACGGCCTCGACGCCCCGCTAGGCGAGCAATACCTGAACTACTGGAAAGGCGTCCTGCACGGCGACCTCGGACGCTCCATCCGCCTCAACAAATCCGTCACGCTCAGCCTCGCCCAAGCCTATCCCTACACGCTGCGGCTAACGCTGGCGTCTCTGCTAATAGCTCTCGTCCTCTCAATCCCCGCCGGCGTCCGCTCCGCCAACCGCCGCAATCGCTGGGACGACCGCCTGCTCTCCGTCGTCAGCCTCTTCGGCCTGTCGTTCCCAAACTTCGCCCTGGGCCCCATCTTGATCTTGCTGTTCTCGATCAAACTCGGGTGGCTCCCCGTTTCCGGCGCCGGATCATTCGCTAACCTGGTGCTACCCGCGCTAACCATGGGCAGCGCCCTGGCCGCGATCCTCACCCGCATGGTCCGCACCTCCATGCTCGAAGAGCTCAGCCAGGACTACATCCGCACCGCCCGCGCCAAAGGCCTGCCCGAACGCACCGTCGTCTATCGCCACGCCCTGCGCAACGCCATGATCCCCGTGCTCACGGTCGTCGGACTGCAATTCGGCGCCTTGCTGGCCGGCGCCATCGTCACCGAAAAAATCTTCTCCTGGCCCGGCATCGGCCGCCTCACCGTCGACGCCATCTCCAGCCGCGACTATTTCCTGGTCCAAGGCTGCATCCTCGCCATCGGCCTGACCTATGTCGCCGTGAACTTCCTGACCGACGTGCTGTACTCGGTGGCGAACCCGAGGATTCGGCAATGAACGGAAACTTTCAGAGGGTCCTCGACGCCATCGACGCGGTCCCGTGGGCGAAGATCGAGCATGCCTACGGCCCGGCCGCCGATGTTCCCGACTTAATCCGTGCCCTGACTTCGCCGGACGTGAAAGTTCGAAACGACGCCTGGTATGAACTCCACGGCAACCTTTGGCATCAAGGGACCATTTACGAGGCCAGTGCCCACGCGGTACCCGTCTTCTTGGAATTGCTCAAGGCGCCGACGACGCCGGAAAAGAACCGAGTCCTCGTATTCATCGCTCTCTTGTTTGCGGGACGGTCTTATTGGGACGTTCATCAACACCTGAAGATCACTCAGCGCTTGACCGCGAAGCCAGGCTTCCAGCAGAAACTGGAAACGGAACTCGCTTGGGTCGCCGCGACCAAAGACGCGGTGGTGAAAGGGCGCGAGATCTACTTCGCGCTCTTGCGAAGTAAAGAGGTCGGCACGCAAATAGCGGC
>DATHQJ010000306.1:0-7261 GCA_035482825.1 Binatus sp. (SeqCode)
CCAATCGCGAAAACTGAAGCTGCGCGTTCGCCTTCACTCTCATGCGAGGCGTTCCCATTTCGCGGATCCCTGTTGGGTCTTCGGCAATACGCGCGTCACTGTTTCCTTTCAGCTGTGCTAGTCTGCCTGCTATGGCAAGGCGCAGTTCGACCAAGGCCAAGAAGTCCAGGAAATCTCCGGTGCAAGCTTCGACAAAATCTTCGCGCCGAAAATCCCCACTTCTCGCAAAGGACGCGAGAAATGGGGCACCCCTCCCTTCGAGCTCTCGCAAGCAATTTCTCAGCGATAAAGTCGGACACTTCACCGAGTCCGTCATTCGAGAGATGACGCGCCAAGCCATGCTGCACTCGGCGGTGAATCTGGCGCAGGGGTTTCCCGATTTCCCGGCTCCGGCGGAGATCAAACAGGCCGCGCAGCAGGCGGTTGCGGCCGACGTGAATCAGTACGCCATCACCTGGGGCGCCAAGAATCTGCGTAACGCGATCGCGCGCCAGATGGGCGTATGGCAGGGGATTACGGTCGATCCCGAGAAGGAAATTACGGTGTGCTGCGGGTCGACGGAGGCGATGATTTCGACTCTGCTGGCAGTTTGCAACGCCGGCGATGAAGTCGTGATCTTCGAGCCCTTCTACGAGAACTACGGCCCGGACTCGGTGCTGAGCGGGGCCAAGCCAAAATTCGTGAAGCTGCGCCCTCCAACAACCGACGGCGGTGAGTGGACATTCGACGAAAAAGAACTGCGTCGTGCCTTTCACAAACACACGAAAGCCATCATTCTGAATACGCCCAACAACCCTACGGGCAAAGTTTTCACCCGCCGCGAACTGGAGTTGATTCGCGATCTGTGCGTCGAGTTCGATGTGCTGGCCATCACCGACGAAATTTACGAGCACATTCTGTTTGAAGGAACCGAACACATCGCGATGGTGACGCTCGACGGAATGCGCGAGCGCACGGTCACCATCAACGGGATGTCAAAAACCTACAGCGTCACTGGATGGCGCGTAGGATGGGCGGTTGCGCCAGAAAAGATCACGAATGCGATTCGCAAGGTGCACGATTTCCTGACCGTGGGCGCACCCGCCCCACTGCAGGAAGCCGGAGCCGCCGCATTAAGCCTGCCGGTGGAGTACTACGCGAAACTCGCCGAGGGGTACCGCGTGCGGCGCGATCGTCTCATGCCGGCGCTGACCGCGGCCGGGTTCCGGTGTTTTCGTCCGCGCGGCGCGTATTACGTGATGACGGACATTTCCGCGTTCGGGTTCAAGGACGATGTGTCGTTCGCAAAATATCTGGTGCAGGAAATCGGTGTGGCGTGCGTGCCGGGATCGAGTTTCTATCGCGATCCGCGGGACGGCGCGCGGCAGGTGCGCTTCGCGTTCTGCAAGAAACCGGAAACGCTGGACGAGGCTGCGCGCCGGCTGGCAAAGCTGGCCCGGTGACGCGCGCTCTCCAAACGCACACATTCTGCCGGCGAACAGCAGATTCCTCGCTGCGCTCGGAATGACAAAGTTATTGGTTCTTTCCTCGCGCGAGTTCTTACTTCGTAATCACGCCGCACGCCACGCGGTCTCCGGAATTGCCGGAGGGATCAGTCTTGTAATCGTCGGCTTTGGCGTGGACCACGATGGCGGAGCCGTTGCTCAGGAGCGAATGCGGGCCGTCCTTCAAAGTGACGTCGGCATCGGCCAATTGAATTTTAGCTTTGCCGTCGGCGCCCACCGTGAAGTTCTTCATATCCCCGGCGTGGTGACCATCCGGATTATCAAAGCCGTGCTTCTTGGTTTCAGGATTGAAGTGCCCGCCCGCCGATTTGAAATCGGGGCCTTCGCACTTTGGAACCTGATGGAAGTGGATGGCATGTTCTCCGGGCGTCAGGTCATGGAGGTTGAGCTCGAGCCCGACACCACCTGAATCCTGGTCCCAGATCACAGTGTCGCCGACGGACTTACCCTGGGCGTCTTTGAGTTCAACTTTAGTCTTGGCCGCGCTCCGGGACGGGAGGGCGAGCAGCACCAGGAACAATCCGAGGGCGAGATAGGCAAGGCGTTTCATGAGTCGTAACCTCCTGGGTTCGATCGTGCAGACAGCCGAAATTATAGCCAATTCGGACGCCGAGTTATCCGGATCGGCCCCAGCGATGGCTGCTTTCTCCACAAAAATGTGGAGTATACTGCGAAGAAGTTCCTGAATTCCTAGTGGGGAAGAGTGCACTCATGGCTTTGAATGCGGTCGAACAGGTGGCAGAGCAGGTTCCGGCGGACGATTTTCAGGCCCTCGAAGACAAGATTTATCGCACCATAGAGATGTACAAGGCGGCGCGCCAGGCCCAGGCCGCGGCCGAGCGCGATGCGCAGCGGGTGCGGCAGCAGATGCAGGACCGCGAAGAGGAACTGGTCACGCTCCGGCGTGAGGCGGTCCGGTTGAAGAAGGAGCGCGAGGAAATCCGCGGCCGCGTCGAGAAGATGCTGCAGCAAATCGAGTCGATCGCTGAGGCCAGCTAGAATCTGTCGATCGCGGGGAAACGTAGCACGCTTCGTCTCTACGAGGAAACTTCTTATGGCTACTGCTACGAAGGATCAGATGGTGAAAGACGCGCAGAACGCCAGCGTGCGGGTGGAAATTTTTGACCAGGCTTACAACCTGCGTGGCACCGATCCAGAATACATTTTAAAGCTCGCTGAATATGTAGACTCCAAAATGCGCGCCGTGGCCGAGGCCACCAATACCATCGACACCGTGCGGCTGGCCGTACTCGCGGCCCTGAATATTGCCGACGAATACCATCTGCTCAAAAAAAGGCAGGACAGCGGGGCAACCGATTATCTGAAGCGCGCGCATCTATTAGCAGATGCGCTGGATGAAGTGCTGGGCGAAAAACGCAAGGCAGGCTAGTCTGCGGCGCACTGCAACAGGCTCTCTGGTTTCAGCTCCGCTCGTTCTTGCTCTGCTCACCGGCATCGCCTTTCCTCAAGACCCAATCCAAGAGACGAACCACGACACAACTCTCCGCTCCCAATCCAACGTAGTGCTGGTTCCGGCGCTGGTAAAGGATCTGCAAGGCGGGATCGTTTACGGACTCCAGGCCAAGGACATCATCGTGGAGGACGATGGCGTCGAACAAGCGGTGCGGCTCGACGAGACGCCCGAAGGCCAGCCGATCTCGCTGGTCGTTGCGATTCAGCGCGGCCGCCGCGCTTCCTACGAGTTCCCTCGCATGCAGGGTTTGAAGTCGATGCTCGATCCGCTGTTCGCTCTCGGGAGCGCCCGGGTTGCCGTCGTGGAGTTCGACAGCCAGGTCGATCTCACGAGGAATTTTACGAAGGATGGCGGCCTCGTGAAAGACGACCTGATGAATCTTCAGCAGGGCGATGACGGCGTCGCGATCCTCGATGCGATCGCCTACTCAGTCGGCCTGCTCAGGAAAGAACCGGAGGACCGGCAACGCGTGCTGCTGCTCATCAGCGAAACTCGCGATCACGGCAGCACAACAAATATCGACGACACCGTGGCCGCCATCGGGCAGAGCAACGCCGTAATGTACGCCCTGGCGTTTTCCCCGGCGCTCTCCAATATTCTCGACACCGGCCGCGGCACGAATAAACCAGGCACCAGCAAGAACGAGATGCATCCAACCCTCGACCTGCTCGATCTCGCCTACCGGACGGCGCAAGCCATGAGAAAAAATATCCCCAGCACGGTTGCCTCCATGACCGGCGGCGAGTACGAACTCTTCGCGACCCGGAAGAAATTCGAGGTGCGGATGAATGACTTCACCAATCACCTGCACAGCCGCTATCTGATGAGCTTCGCGCCGAGGAGCCCGCATCCGGGCATGCATCAGATTCGAGTGCGTTTAAAAGACGCGGCAGACGCCACCGTGCTGGCGCGCAGCAGTTACTGGGCTGACGGGACAAAGCAGTGAGACCTTCTATCCTTCTGTATCCTTCTATCCGCCGTCCTCGCCTGGCGGGATGCTGCCGCTGGAATCGAGAACTTCCCGGACTTTCGCCGTCAGGGCCGACAAGGTGAATGGCTTGGGAAGAAACCACAGTCCGGGGTCCAGCACTCCGTAGTGAACGATCGCGTTGCTGGTATAACCCGAGATATAGAGCACCCGGATATTGGGGGAAACCAGCGCGATCTGCTCGGCTAGCTCGCGTCCGTTCATGCGGGGCATCACCACATCGGTAATCAGCAGGCGGATGTCGCGATGGTTCGCCTTGCAGATGGCGAGGCCTTCCTCCGGGCTGCCGGCGACTAACATCTTATAGCCGCAATGCGCCAGGACCGAGGAACTGAGCTGGCGCAGCTGCGGGTCGTCTTCCACCAGCAGGATCGTCTCCGAGCCGCGTTGCACGCTCTTGGGGCGGTTCTCCGCGCCGGTCGTCTCGGCGGGCTGGTCCACGCGGGGGAGATAAATTTTAAACGTCGTCCCCCGGTTCTCTTCGCTGTACACCCAGATGTAGCCTCCGCTCTGCTTGACAATTCCGTACACCATCGAGAGGCCGAGGCCGGTGCCTTTGCCGACTTCTTTCGTGGTGTAAAAAGGTTCGAAAATGCGCGCCTGCGTTTCCGCGCTCATACCGTGACCGGTATCGCTTACTGCCAGCATGACGTAGCGACCGGGTTCCGCGGGTTGATGGCGGCGGGCGTAGGACTCATCGAGCAACTCGTTCGTGGTCTCCAGCGTGAGCTTTCCACCGCGCGGCATGGCATCGCGAGAATTCAGCGCCAGGTTCATGATGACCTGCTCGATCTGCCCCGGATCGGCCTTCACCGAGCCCAGATCATTGGCAGGCACGGTGATGACCTCAATGTCTTCTCCAATCAGCCGCCGCAGCAGCGAGTCGAGATTCAGCATGATGTCGTTCAGGTTGATGATCCGCGGAGAAAGCACCTGCTTACGGCTGAAGGCGAGCAGCTGGCGCGTGATCCCGGCAGCTCGATCGGCGGCTGACTTGATCTGCCCCGTACTATTGGCTAGCCGGCTGCCGGCGGGAACTCCTTCCGCCAGAATCTGCGAATATCCCAGAATGACCGTGAGTAAATTATTGAAATCGTGAGCGACGCCGCCGGCCAGTCGGCCGACAGCTTCCATTTTCTGTGACTGACGCAGCCTCTCTTCGAGGGCAACACGCTCGGTTACTTCCTGCGCCAGCGAGGCCGCGCCCAACATTTGCCCCGACTCATCGACCAGCGGAGTGTTGTACCACTCGCACGAAATTGTGCGGCCGTCCTTGGTGAGGTTGTCGTTTGCACTTCGAATTCCGCCGCGCTGTCGCACCAGCTCTTGCCAAATCTTGGCCACATGCTCACGAAACTGAGAAGGAACGATGAAACTGGCATGCTGCCCCATGGCTTCCTGGCGGGAATATCCAAAGATGCGCTCGGCTGACGGATTCCAGGCGACTACACGAAAGTCCAGATCCCACTCCACCACTGCCAACGGAGTGTGCTCGAAGTGGATATGCAGCTTCTGCTCCGACCTGCGCATCTCCTCTTCAGCACGTTTCCGGTCGGTAATGTCGCGCGAGATCCCCAGAAGGCCGACAATTTGTCCGTTCCCGTCACGAAACGGCCCTTTCGTGGAATGATAAGTTCGGACTATTCCGTTCGTCGAACCCTTCTCCTCGAAAGTTTGCGTCTCACCCGATTGCATGAGCTGACGGTCCCGCTCCATGATCTCGCGGCCGTGCTCCGGGCCGTGGAGGTCGATGGCGTTCTTGCCGATGACTTCCTGTACACTCAACCCGCGACCGCGCGCGCCGGCGGAATTAATCATCACGTAGCGGCCATCGAGATCCTTCACGAAGATGGAGTCGGTGGTGCCCTCGGTGATGCCCTGCAGCAGGGCAAGATTGGTCTCTAACTCGCGGGAACTGATGAGCAACTGGTTCTGCACCACAAACATGCGTCCACTGGCAGCGGCAAACGACACCATGACCAAGATGACGGACCACAGGAACTGCTCCTGCGCGATGCCGAGAACCAGCGGGAATACGATGGCAGGGATCAGCAGGGGAGAGAACTGGGCTAACAGTTGCAGTCTCCGGGAGTGCGGCTCACGCTCCAGTGGCTCCTCGGAGTAGTTCCAGGTCCCCGCTAACACGATCAGGAAACAATAGCTCAAGGTCCAGGGCAGGTCGGGCCACCTCCCCTGCTGATAGTGCCCGGAAGCCTGCGAATAGAGCGTGGCATTGAGTACGATCCCATACACGACCAGGAAGCTGCCCATGCGCAGGAAAAATGCCTTCTCGGTGCGACTGAAACTTAGCAAGCCTCGAATCAGGAAGCTGGGGCCGAGCAGTCCAAAGAACAATATCCCGGCGTGCAGAGTGCGAACCTCCATCGCCTGGCCCGCGACTTGCCATCGCGACGGAATGTAAATCTGGGATAGTTCGACGGCCAGCGCAAGGGTGCTGACCTGCACAAAATCGCAGACTCGTAACCAACCGTATCCCCGGCCTGGGTCGCGAGGACTCAGGAACAGCGTCATCATGATGGGGACAACCCAGAAGAACACCAGAACATCGCTCGGCCAGAGCGTGCCGAACGCCGCATGCCGGTAGTCGTAGTAGTCGGTGTAGAGTGCCTGCCCAATTGCGTTCAGCAGGCTCGAGAAGGCGACCAGTCGCCAGACCCGTTTCCCAAACGATCCCGCCTGGCGTGAGACAGCCCAGCAGACGAGCGCCGCTACGATTGGCGCTGCGGTGTCGATCCAGTCTCCCCAAAGCGATGCGGTTTCACTGCCGTAGCGCAGCGCCAGCACCGCCACGTGAACCAGCAGGAGCAGAGCTGCCGCCGCTAGTGCGGACACGCGCAGTTTGGACATTCCTCAGACTTCTCCGGCGTGCCGCGGACGCGCCAGCGACTACGCTTGGGGCCCAGTATTTTCGTGACTGATTATAAACGCACACCTAACCAGCAGAATCAAGTCCTTCCGTGGTCCTGAGTCGGGTTCGGCGGCGGGTTCGGCGATGGGTCTCAGTTTTAACTCGGCGACAGATCGAATGGGGCAAGCCCATTTGTGAACCCGACATTACTTTCGTTGCAAGCGGCCTGCCAACTTTTTCGAGTCTTCCACTTGCCAAGCAGACGAGAATTGCCTAGCATCCACATTGAAAGCCGGCCTGCCGGGTTGGTGATGGCGGTAACCGATTTTTGAACCAATGCTGAATGAACGGGAGCTCGACTCGAACTAAGATCCGGTGTGCGACGCTGCGCCATGCGCAGATGCCTAAAGGGTCTCGGCGGGCAC
>DATHQJ010000307.1:0-7618 GCA_035482825.1 Binatus sp. (SeqCode)
CAGCCGGGCGGGGTCGAGGTAGGTGCCTTGCCAGCGGACGGCGACGTGAAGATGCGGGCCGGTGGCTCGGCCGGTGCCACCGCTGAGGCCGATTTCCTGGCCGCGGGTTACGGGGTCTCCTTCTTTCACTTTGAATTCGGAGAGATGGAAGTAGAGGGTGAGGAGTCCCTGGCCGTGGTCGATCACCACGCAGTTGCCTTCGAAATAGAGGAAGCGGGCCAGCAGCACGGTGCCGGAATTCATGGCCGCGACCGGGGTTCCGGTGGGGACGCGGAAATCCAGGCCTTGATGTTCGCGTTGGGCCACACCGTTGAAGATTCGCTGCGAACCGTAGACGTCGGATATGGAAGCTTCGGCGGGCGCGGTGAAGTTGCCGTCCCATCCGCGATCGGGCGTGACGCGATTCAGATAGTCCTGCTTGATCTTCTTGCTTTCCTCGGCTTGTTGTAGCTGCTCAGGATTGGGCTCGGTGAATTTCTTTTCGACCGTGAGCTCGACTTTGATTTGAGGATAGTGCGCGCGAGCGACAGCGAAGCTGCGAGTGAAGGTCAACGGAGTTTTACTCGTGTCGCGTTGCGCGGTCAATTCGAGCGGGTACTTTCCCGGGGTGGTATCGAAGGGTACGCCAGCCAGCGCGAACCACGTCCTGGTCGACGCGTTGTAACTGAACGTGAGTTGGTGGCCGCGCCAGGTGCCGGCGAGGGATTCGATTTTGACAGGCGGCTTCACCTGAAACAGCACGGGAGCGCCGTTGACCAGTTGGGTAGGTTGGGCCTGGACGGTCCATGTGACGGCGAAGGCGGGAGAGATGGTGCAAAGGAAGATCGCGCAGGCGGCCAAAAACAGCATGGAGCATCGCACGGGCCGCCGCCGCATGAGTTGTTTGCGGTTCGAAAGCTGCACCTCAATAGCGTAGCACTTTGCGGAATTGCGGCGTCTATAATCGCGGCCATGCGAATCCGGATTCTCACGGGCTTATCGATCTTGTTATTGAGCGGCGCGGGACTCGCGCAGACGTCTGCGCTTCATGCCGATCGGGTGGTGGTGCTCAAGAAGGAGCGCACGCTGCAACTGATGAGCCAGGGGAAAGTGATCAAGACCTACAAAGTGGCTTTGGGCGGGAATCCTGAAGGAGCGAAGACGCGGCAGGGAGATCACAAGACCCCCGAAGGAGTCTACGTTCTCGATTCGCGCAACGCGCACAGCCAGTTTTACAAGTCGATTCACATCTCGTATCCCAGCGCGCGTGACCGCGCGGCGGCGCGGGCGAAGGGCGTTTCACCGGGCGGCGATGTATTTGTGCATGGACTGCCGAATGGGTACGCGTGGGTTGGCGCGGGGCACCGGGCGAAGGACTGGACGGATGGGTGCATCGCGGTCACCGATCAAGAGATCGACGAGATCTGGCGGGCAGTGGCGGACGGGACTCCGATTGAGATCCGGCCGTAGCACGGTGGCCGTTAATTTCTCTTTCCAAGGCACCCTTGGAGAGCGTATCTTTCTGTGTTTCCTTAAACCTCACTGCAATGGGAGAGTCTTCTATGTTTGTGCGGATGGGCCTGTTCCAGTTTCGTGATCTTCTCTCTGCTCGGCGACTTCGTAGGAATAGAAGAGTCGCGGGATCCTGCGGTGTGTCGTCATTGGCCCTGCTTCTGGGGATGGTGCTGTTGGTTGGAGCGCCGCTCTTCGCGCAGCTGAAGACCACGGTAAAAGTAGATCCGAGCAAGGGTCAGGCGGTGTTGTACACGACCTCGATTGGCGTGGCGGGGGATCGTTGGGACGCCAAGGCGTTTGATCCGGCGACGGTGAAACTGCTGCAGGATATCGGAATCACCAGTCTGCGATTTCCCGGCAATAACGGCATCGATGCGCTGTATCACTGGTCGACGGGGGCAGTGACCAATCCGTATACCAATGACCGCGCGCCCGCTTTCTCAACCGAAAGAAAATTTCCCGCCATCGTCCCTGTGATCGACAAAATGGGAACCGGGGTGATCACAGTCAACTACGGCACGAATCTAGACGGCACCGGTCCGGGCGAACCGGCAGAAGCTGCGGCCTGGGTCGCCTACACCAACGGCAAACCCGCCAATACGCAAGCCATCGGCAAAGATTCCAAAGGCAACGACTGGAAGACGGTCGGCTACTGGGCCAGCCTGCGCGCCGCCACTCCGTTACCCACCGACGACGGCTTCAACGTGTTGCGCATCGGCCACCCTGAGCCCATCGGCATTATGCTCTGGACCATCGGCTTCGAACCCTATAACAACGGCTATTACGGCCAGGGTCACACCCCCGGCTCCGACGCCGATACAACTGGCCTCTACGGTCAGCAGGCCTCTCCCGAGGCCGATCTTCACATGGGCCCCGTCGCCACCTCGCGGGATTGGGGCCGTCACTCCGAGAACTCCAAAGTCGGCCCGCAAGTGTACGGGGCGGCCGTGGTTGAATTTGCTAAGGCCATGAAGGCGGTTGATCCCACGATTCTGATTGGCGCCTCACTGACCAAGCCCATCACGACGACCGGCGACAACAGCCCGAACCCGATGGGGAAAGGCTGGAACGCCGGGGTTCTCAAGGCCGCCTGCGCCAGCATGGATTTCGGCTCCGTCTCACTGTTTGAAGGCACCGGCGCCCCTCCCGACTTCAACATCCACATCGACGAGATCGACCTGCTGAGAACGGAAAGGGATCCGTTGAATAACCAGCAATATTTCCCCGAGTCTGCGCTAAACCACGACTACGCGCTGCTGGTGATCGATCTGCGCGAGAAGTACAAGAAGTTCTGTCCCGCCGGGCACGCCCCGCCGCTGGCCATCACTAACATTGGCATCATGCCCTGGCTGCCTCCGGTGAACCCGGTAGTCCACGGCCTCTACACCGCCGACGCAACCGCAACCATGGTTGAAAACGGCGTCTATACCGTGGAGTGGGCGCCCGTCCACGCCGCCAGCCCGCTTTTGCTGGATAACAACAACCAGCCTCAACCGGCGTACTTCGGCCTCAAGCTTTTTCACCAGGTGGCTACGCCCGGGGATACATTTGTCGCGGCCAGCACGCCGATGGCTTTGCTCAGCGTGCACGCGGTAAAGCGGCGCAACGGGGGCCTGGGCCTGCTGCTGATCAACAAGGATCCGAATCAGTCGATCGCGGCGACGGTGACGGTCGACGGCTACAACTTCGCCACCAAGGGAACGCGCTACGACTGGGGCAAGCCAGGCAGCGACGCCGGCACCAACATCACGGAAGCGCCGGTGGATGGACTGGGTGGCACCTTCACGGTGGTGGTGCCGCGTTACAGCATCGTTGCGATCGTGGTTCCGAAGGGGTAGGGGGCAGGCGGAGATTTTGAGATTTGGTGGACCTGGCCGGGATCGAACCGGCGACCTTCCCGGCGAAGCCGGGGCGCGCTCAAATCTAATGCCTCGAGGCGTTTATCAATTCCTGAATAGAACGGTGCGACTTCCAGCTTTTGAGTTGCCGCTCGCGACGTAGCGCCCCAGCCAAGGTGTCGAAGTGTTCCTGGTAGACCAGAGCCCAGGGTCCTCGCCCGCGGGTTGAAATCGTCTGTCCGCGCTGGTGCTCCGCTAGGCGAACCTCCGGTTGTTCGGCACAGCCGATATAGAACCTTTTGTTGCGTTCGCTTTGAAGGACGTAGACTGCGGGCATATCGCTAAAGATGGTGTGGGGATCGAACCTACAGCCTTCCCGGCGAAGCCGGGACGCGCAGCGGATGCGCCTGAGGTGAAGTTGGTGGACCTGGCCGGGATCGAACCGGCGACCTCTTCCATGCCATGGAAGCGCGCTCCCAGCTGCGCCACAGGCCCACTTCAAAAAACCACTCGAACCGACGACCTCCCCGGCAAGGCCGGGGCGCGCTCCCAGCTGCGCCACAGGCCCACTTGTTTGGGGACACTACGAACTGTCCGTTGCGGACGGCCTTAAGTATTCTCGCTGACCTTGCGCGGATAGTCAACGCGTGGCGTGGATCACTTGGAGAGAAAGCGGAGCATCTCCCGCATCACGCGCTCTCCCTGATCGGTTTGGAAGAGAAACTGAGCGTGGGCAGAGCCATCCAGAATAATGAGTTCTTTGGGTTCGGGAGCTTTCTCGTATTGCTGGCGAATCCCGGGGAGGCGCGGTCCATCTTCGCTGGCATCGTCGCGCGCCACGATGAACAGAGAGGGAGACTTGAGCTTGTCGGCGGGGCCGCTGGGCGCCGCGCCGAGAAATACCAGGCGATCGATTTCACCCGGCTGCGCGGCGATTGAGGCGTCGCCGGCAGCCCATCCTCCCATGCTGGCACCGACGATCGACACGCTTTTCGCACCGTGTTTTCGGAGATAGCGGACGGCCGCGAGGACGTCCTGGTAGAGCGGAGCGTCCATTGGGTCAGAATCGCCTGGGCCTTTTGACTTCCCGTAGCCGCGAAAGTCGAGGGCTAGCACCTGAAAATTTGCCGCGACGAGGGCCTCCGCCTGTTTCTTCCAGCTCTCCTTGTTGAACTGGCCGCCGTGGGCAAGCACCACAGCGCGGGCACCTCCTCCGTAAACATCGGCATATACAAGACCTCCGTCCTCGGTGGGAAACGATACCGTGGTTTGAGCGGCGGCAGACGCCACCGCGAGAAGGGTCACGATGAAAGCTGGGAATGAGCACACGCCGAGAATGTATCATGATCGGCCTAATTCTTCGTTTCTTTCCACAGGCTGTTCTGTCATAATTGATCGTGCACCCCACCTGCACCAATTTTCAAACACAATTTAAAGCGAGGAAGAGATGCCAGCGAAGTACATCTTTGTAACGGGCGGAGTTGTGTCTTCACTCGGTAAGGGATTGGCCGCGGCTTCGATCGGCTGCCTGCTGGAGAGCCGGGGGATGAAGGTCAACCTGATGAAGTTTGATCCTTATCTCAACGTGGATCCGGGGACGATGTCGCCGTTTCAGCATGGCGAGGTTTTCGTGACCGACGACGGAGCGGAGACCGATCTCGACCTTGGCCACTACGAGCGTTTCACGCACGCCAAACTTTCTCGCGATAACAATTGGACGACGGGGCGGCTTTACGAGCAGATCATTGCCAAAGAGCGGCGCGGCGATTATCTGGGCAAGACGGTGCAGGTGATTCCGCATGTCACCAACGAAATCAAGGCGGCGATGAAGAAGGTCGCGCAGGATGTGGACGTTGCGATTGTCGAGATTGGCGGGACAGTGGGCGACATCGAATCGCTGCCGTTTATGGAAGCGATCCGGCAGATGCGGCAGGAGTTGGGGCGCGAGCACACGCTGTTTGTGCATGTCACGCTGGTGCCGTTCATCGCGGCGGCGCAGGAATTGAAGACCAAGCCGACACAGCACTCGGTGAAAGAGTTGTTGAGCATTGGAATTCAGCCGGATATTTTGCTGTGCCGCACGGATCGTTTTCTGGCGAAGGATATCAAGTCGAAGATTGCCTTGTTCTGCAACGTGGCGGATGAGGCGGTGATCACGGCGAAAGATGTTGCATCCGTTTACGAAGTGCCGCTGGTGTTTGCCAATGAAGGCGTCGACACCCTGGTACTTAAACTTCTGCACATGGAAGCGAAAGACCGCGACCTGTCGAAGTGGGAGGACATTGTCCATCGCGTGTACAACCCGAAGGATACGGTCACGATTGGGATCGTCGGCAAGTATGTGGAGTATGAAGATTCGTACAAATCGTTGAAGGAGGCGCTGGTTCACGGATCGCTGGCTCATAATCTGAAGCTGCAAATCAATTGGATTGAGGCCGAGGGGCTGGAAAGCACGGACGGCGACAAGAGTTACGAATCGCAACTCGAAGGCTATGACGGGATTCTGGTGCCGGGAGGATTCGGCAAGCGGGGCATTGAAGGGATGCTGCTGGCGATCCGGTATGCGCGCGAGAATAAGGTTCCCTACTTTGGCATTTGCCTGGGAATGCAGACGGCGTGCATTGAATTTGCGCGCAACGTGGTGGGGTTGGCGGAGGCGAACTCGAGTGAGTTCGATCCGGCGACGCCCCATCGCGTGATTTATAAATTACGTGAGTTGCGCGGCGTGGAAGAACTGGGCGGGACGATGCGGCTGGGCGCTTGGCCGTGCAAGATTGAGCCGGACACGCTGGCTCACAAGATTTACGGCAAGCTGGAGATCAGCGAGCGGCACCGGCATCGCTACGAATTTAATCGCGAGTATGAAGAGCCGATGGTTGCGGCGGGGCTGCGCATTTCCGGGTCGACGCCGGATGGGACTTATGTGGAGATGGTGGAACTGCCGGATCATCCGCATTTTATTGGCTGCCAGTTTCATCCCGAGTTTAAGTCGAAGCCTCTGGAGCCGCATCCGCTGTTCAGCAGGTTTGTGGGAGCGGCGTATGAGTATGGGCTGAAGCGGCGGGCGGAGAAGGAGACGGCGGCGGTGGAGATGTTCCACCGGCCGGGGAAAGTGCGAATCTAAGGCAAGAGCGCCACGGATTTTCACGGATTCACACGGATCACTCATTTTGTTTTATCCGTGCAATCCGTGTGAATCCGTGGCCATACTATTTCGATGATTACTTCCTTCCAAGTCGGCGACATTCATGTCGGGTCGGGCGATTTATTTTTGATCGCGGGGCCGTGCGTGATTGAGAGCGAAGAGCACGCGATGCGAATGGCGGAGATTATCAAGGGCGTCACGAAGGCCCTGGCTTTCCCTTTTATTTTCAAGGCGAGTTATGACAAGGCGAACCGCACTTCGATTCGCAGTTTTCGCGGGCCGGGGATCAAGGAAGGGCTGCGGATTCTGAAGAAGATCAAGAATGAACTGAACGTGCCGGTGCTGACCGATGTGCACGAGACGGCGGATGTGGGCAAGGTCGCCGAAGTGGCGGACGTGTTGCAGATTCCCGCGTTTCTCAGCCGGCAGACTGATCTGGTAGTCGCGGCTGCGCTGAGCGGGCGGCCGGTGAACATCAAGAAGGGGCAATTCGTTTCGCCGTGGGATATGCGGCACGCAGTAGACAAGTGCCGCGATGCGGGCAATACGCAGGTTTTTCTGACCGAGCGTGGAGCGAGTTTCGGATATAACAATCTCGTGGTCGATATGCGATCGCTGGCCATCATGCGCAAATTTGCGCCGGTGGTGTTCGATGCGACGCATTCGGTGCAGTTGCCGTCATCGGAGTCCGATGGAAATGGCCCCGCGGTGAGCGGTGGACAACCGGAATTTATTCCTTTGCTTTCGCGTGCGGCGGTCGCGGCCGGAGTGGATGGAGTGTTCATGGAAGTCCACGACAATCCAAAGGAAGCGAAATCGGACGGGGCGAATGCGCTGGAGTCGACCAAACTGCGGGGAGTGCTAAAGGAATTGCAGGCGGTGAAGCAGGCTCTGGATGTGGCGCGCGCCACGCCGTAGATTGAAATCCCTCCTATGAAGCATGTTGCCAACTGGGCGTTGAACGTTGCCGCGCAGCGCGGGGCGAGCTACGCGGATGTGCGCGTGGTCGCGCAGCGCAGTCGCGCGCTCACGACGAAGAATGGGAAGGTGGGCAGCGCGTCGGATGCGGAATCTGTCGGCTTCAGCGTCCGGGCGATTGCCGATGGAGCCTGGGGATTTGCGGCTTCGGCCGAGCTTGGGC
>DATHQJ010000308.1:0-19619 GCA_035482825.1 Binatus sp. (SeqCode)
TCGGCGCGATTCATCTTGAGCAGGTCGCGCAGCTTCATGCGTGCTTTGTGGAGCTGCGACTTGCTGTTCCCGATCGAGCAACCCACGATGGTTGCGATTTCATTATGTTCGTAACCTTCGACGTCGTGAAGCACAAAAATCATGCGGTAGCCGGGAGGGAGATCGTCGACTGCTTTCTGTAACTGCAGCCGGTCGATGGATCCGGCCAACGCCAAATCTTCTGCCCCGAAATCCTTCTTCGGAGTATCTTCTTCGCCCTGCGTGGTTTCTTCCAGCGAAACCACCGGGAGACTCTTTTTTCTTAACTGCATCAGCACCACGTTGACCGAGAGCCGGTGCAGCCAGGTCGAAAACGCCGATTCGCCGCGAAACGTTCCAATCTTACGATAGAGCTGCAGAAACGCTTCCTGGGTCAGATCTTCAGCTTCGGCAGTGTTCGCCGTCATGCGCAAGCAGAGCGAGTAGACCCGACGCTTATGCTTGTCGTAGAGAGCCTGGAACGCCTGGGCGTCCCCTTGCTTGGCTCGCTCGATGAGCTCGGCTTCGTTCAGGTCGCGATCTTGCTCTCGATCGCTATTCTTGCCCTGTCGTTGAGCTTCGTTTGAATCTCGGTCGGTCAAGTTACCTTTTCCGGCCGCACCCCCTGAGATGCGGCATAACTAGCTTTGCGTTGTATGGCTTGCGGGCGATTGCGATGGCACGAAGGTAACGGCCATATTCAGAATATCAGAGCATTTCTACCGAACTTGGGATTCCCCGATCAGATGCTCAAACTGCGGAAATCCTTTGCCTGACCGGGGTTGAGCGGTACTACTTTCCTAGCTATGAACCCAATTCCAGATTTAGAGTCGCAATCTTCGCAAATTGGTACATTTGGCGTCGCCTGAAATCTATTTTTGGCCAGTGGTGATGGTCTCCAGCCCGTGGCCATGCGGTCCCAGTTCCCGCTGCCGCAGCAGGTAGGCAAACAGCACACCAAGGAATCCGAGCACGGAAAAGATCCACATGCCGAGGTGGTATCCGGCGGGATTGTCTGCCCCGGCATGGCTGTAGTCGTTGGCCCAGCCGATGAGCAGGTTGAGTCCGAACAGGCCGATGTTTTGAATCATGGTCATCAGGCCATAAGCGGTGCCGATCTTGGCCGGATCGACGATATACGCGACCGAGGCCCACATCACTGACGGAATGAGAGAAAAAGCGATGCCCATCATCGCCATCGGAACATAAAGGCTGATGTGCGTGTAGGCCATCATCAGGTAGACGGGAATCAGAAGCAGCGAGCCGAACATCATCAGCAAAGCACGCTTGCCGACGCGGTCGACCCAGAGCCCGAATAGAGGGGTCGCGATCATGGCGAATAACGTGAGCATGCTGGAGAGGAATCCGCCAAACTCGCGCGAAGTGCCGTGCGCCTCCATGAAGAATTTCACCGCGAACGTCTGGAAGGGGAAGATAGCGGAGTAGAACACGATGCACAGGGCCACGATCAGCCAGTAGCTGGCGCCGAATTTCCAGATGTCGGAAAGGACAACTTTGTCGGTGGAAACCCCGCCGAGATCGAATTTATTTTCGGCGCTGACTTCCAGGAGCCAGTAAAGCGCGGCGCCGACCACACAAAGGACGGCGAAGACGGTGGAGATGAGGAACGGGGTTCGCCAGCTGGCGAAGGCCCACTTGGCCCAGGTTGGCGAATTCAGAGCGGCGAAGGTGCCAAGACGCGAGGCGGTGAGGTTGAGTCCCAGGGCAAAACTCAATTGCTTGCCTTTGAACCAGCGTGCGATGGCCGCGATTACCGCGACATTCAGCGTCTCCGCTCCGGCGCCGAAGATAAAGCGGCCGGTGGCCATGACGGAAAGTTTTCCCGCCGAGACGGTGATGGCCGGGCCGATGAAACAGAGTACGCCGAATATCATCAGCGACTTGCGCAGGCCGATGCGGTCGATCAGGATGCCGCCCAGCAGCGTCGTAAAAATCGGTGGGATACTGTAGACCGCCTGCAGAAAGCCGAGGTTGGTGTCGGTGAATCCGAGTTGCTGTTTCAGCACGTCAGCCATGGGGCTGACTGCGTCGTAGACGTAGTAGCTGCCGAACATGGCCAGGCTCACGAAGATCAGCACCAGCCAGCGGTACAGGCGGCTGGGCTCAGGACGGACGGGTTCGGGCATCAGTACTCTTTTCCCTGTTGGAGCAGAGTGAATTCTTGGGATTCACGAGCAGAGAAGATTAGCAGAACTCGGCTTCCGGCTCCTAGCTTCCGGCTGCTGGCGGAGTCGTTTGTGCCCGCGAGCCCTGAAAAAACTTTAGTTACATTACCGAGGTGCCACCACGGTCGAGCCATTCACAAGCCGGCCCTCGTGGTAGAGACTTACACCATGGCAACCGAAGCAACTACGCAAAAAGATACCTTGAAGCTTGAGAAGATGTCCCTTGCTGTACTCGGGGTCTGCGTAGCTGTTCTGGTCTATTTGCTGGTCTGGCACCCTTTCTAGCAGCGACCTTTCTGGCAACAAATCTGTCCTAGAACAAATCCTGAAAAACTTCCGACGGCGAATCACACTGTCCCATCAACAATTTGGGAGCGAGAACTTAACTTCCGACATATCTGGCATACAGACTCCGCGCGACCGCGGTGTCGGTGGTGCCTTTGATGATGGCGCGGCCGTCGGGGAACAGGGTCATCTCGTAAGGATCGTGCCAGAATTTCAGGACGAAGTCGTTGTGGCGGACGGTGCCGTGCGGCTGGAGGCGGCGGTCCATCTCGGTGAAGTCGATGGGGCGTTGGCGCTCATGGATTTGCACGGAATTCCTGCCGCATAACGTGATGTGGGGGCGGCCTTCGCCGGCGAGGTGAATGAAATCGCGCTCGCCACAGGCGCGGCAGCCGGGGCGGGGCTTGGCGGTGGAGATTTCCGCGTGCTCATTGGTCCAGACATCCATGGAAAGCAGGGTTCGACGGAGTTGGGGAGCAGTCGGTCCGCCAACCAGAAACTTCAGCGCCTCGGTCGCGGCGATCGAAGCCACTAGGTTTACCGTTGAATTGAGAATTCCGGAGGTCTCGCACGTCTCGACCATGCCGCGGGGCGCGTCCGGGAAAATGCAAGCCAGGCACGCCGTCTGTCCGGGCACAACGTTCAGCGTGACGGCGTAGCTTCCAACCGCGGCGGAATAGATCCACGGCAGGGAGCGTTCGACGGCATAGTCGTTGATCAGGTACCGGGTCTCGAAATTGTCGGTGCCGTCGAGGATCAGCTCCATTCCTTCCAGCAGAGCTTCAATGCTGGCCGGGACCAGGTCTTCAACTTTCGGCTCAACCACAATCTGAGAATTGAATTTGGCGATCTGGCGCGCGGCGGCGATGGCTTTGGGCAGAGATTCGGCGGCGTCGTGCTCGTCGAATAGAGACTGGCGCTGCAGGTTGCTGGGCTCGACGTAGTCACGGTCGATGATGCGCAGCGTGCCTACGCCGGCGCGGGCCAGCAGTCCAGCCAGAGCGGAGCCGGTGGCGCCGCATCCGACGATGGCCACGCACGCCGAAGCGAGCTTTCGCTGGCCTTCGGGGCCGATGCCGCGGAATAGGATCTGCCGCGAATAGCGTTCGTCGCCGGGCTGGCCGGATTCGTCGGGTTTCGGTTCGACCACGTGTGAAACCGGCGACGAATTTCCGGATCGTCCTTTCGATTTTGCTTCCTGTGCCAAAGAGATCACCAGTCGTAGCCTGCAAAACCTTTATTATAAGTGTCGGGCTTACCGGTGCAGGATTGCGGGCGGATGATTGCCAACGCCGGGCTTCGCTGGAAAGCGCGCGCCTGAACAATTCGGACAACAACTGCCGGGCGCATCCCATCGAAGTCAGATAGCGCCCGGACCCTAAGGACACCTGTTTGCTGAAACGGTACGCGACACTTCTGACCGCGATGATCGTGCTGTTGTCGGCGGTCGCGATCTCGCAGGCTGTATCGCAAAATGTGCCGCAGGCTGTGTCGCAGAGCCCTCAGACTCCACCTCAGGCCAATCAGCCTCAGGCTAATCCCGCGCCATCGAATTCATCCCAATCCGAGCCTGGACAATCCAAGTCCGACCCGGCCACTCAGCAGCAACCCCCGCCGGTTACGGCGGGGACGAGCCGGTACGAAGGGAAGATTGTGCAAACAATTGAGATTCCCGGCGTAGCGGAAGCCGATCGCGAGCACATGCTGCAGTTGCTGCCGCAGAAAACCGGGGAGCCGTTGGATCGAGACCGCGTCCGCGACAGCATCCGTGCACTGTATGCCACCGGCCGTTTTGCCGATATCCAGGCCGAAGCCGCCCCGTCGGGAGAGGGGGTCACGCTGGCCTTCACGACATCGGCTAATTTTTTTGTGGGCGCGGTGGATGTGGAGGGGGCGCCGACCCGGCCCACGTCGAACCAGATCGTCAATGCCTCGAAGTTTCAGCTGGGGGAGCGGTATACCCAGGAAAAGCTGGATCGGGCTCTCGAAAACATCCGGCAACTCATGCAGGAAGGCGGCTACTATCGGGCGCGAGTGACCGCGGAAAGTGTGTCGAGTGCGCCGACGCAGCAGGTCGATGTTCTCTTCCACGTGACGAGAGGCGAGCAGGCGCATGTGGGTGAAGTAAAAGTGACGGGGACCTCCAGTCTTTCGCCCGCAGAGGTGCAGAAGATCGCGAAAATGAAACCGGGGGACCGCATCACGGCCGCCCGGGTGAGCGGGTCGCTGCAGCGACTGCGCAAACGATTTCAGAAGCAGAGCCGGGCTTTGGCGCAGGTTTCCATTGCCGATCAGCCCTACCACGCGGAGAGCAACGCCGTGGACTTCACCTTTCAGATCGATCCCGGCCCGGTGGTGGTGATTTTCGCCCGGGGATATCACATCAGCCACGGCGTGTTAAAGAAGGAAGTCCCGGTCTATGAAGAAAACGCCGTAGATGATGATTTGTTGAATGAAGGCAAGCGTAATCTGCTCGACTACCTGCAGACGCGCGGGCACTTCGACGCCAAGGTTGAAATTCAGAAAGAATCCGACCCCAAGACTTTGCAGGTGATCTACCAGATCGATCCCGGGCCTATGCACAAGCTGGTGCTGGTCGAACTGACAGGGAACAAGGACTTTCTGGACACGGCAAAGCTGCGATCGTACATGCAGGTTGAGCCCGCCAGTCGCCTTGCCAGCCATGGACATTACAGCGAGGCCCTGCTCAAGAACGACGTCGCAACCCTGGAAGGACTCTACCGGTCGAGCGGGTTTCGCCAGGTCAAGATCGAGACCAAAGTGGACGATAACTACCGCGGAGTGGCAAATAAGCTGGCGGTTCACATTCACATTGACGAAGGAGTGAGAACGCGAGTCGGCGATATGCACGTCGTGGGCAATCAGAAGGTGGCCAGCAAGGAACTCCCGGAGTTAAGCACGCAACCCGGGCAGCCGTACTCCGAGCAGGATCTGGCCAACGACCGCGAAAGAATCCTCAGCTATTACTTCGACCATGGATTTCCCAACGCTTCGCTGGAGATCACCACCAAGCCCTCCGACAATCCGCCCAATCATGAAGACGTAACCTTCACCATCGTGGAAGGAGAGCGCTTCACGGTGAATCGCGTCATGGTTGCAGGAACTGAACATACCCGCGACTTCGTAGTGCAACGGGAATTGCAGGTGCGCGAGAAGGAACCGCTCAGCCAGCAGGATCTGCTCGATACTCAGACCCGGCTCTACGATCTGGGCATCTTCAGCCAGGTGGATACAGCGGTGCAGAACCCGGAAGGAAGCGACCCGCAAAAGAATGTCCTGGTGCAGGTCGAGGAGGCCAAGCGCTACACGTTTACTTACGGACTTGGGTTGGAATTCCAGACCGGTCAGCCGGCGGGAACCACGGCGCCGCAGGGCACTACGGGAGTGAGCCCCAGAGTTGAATTTGACGTAACCCGGCTCAACGTGGGCGGGCGCAACCAGACCCTGACCTTCCAGTCGCATGTCGGCACCCTGCAGCAGCGCGGACTGATCAGCTATGGCATTCCCAAGCTGTTCGATAACGACAGACTCAAGCTGATCTATACGATTTTTTTCGACAACAGTCTAGACGTGGCGACGTTCACCTCGGAGCGACTGGAGGGGAAAATTGATCTGCGGCAGCAGTTCGGAAACTCCGGTGCCGAGCCCGGAACCCGGGCGGGGCCTGATTCAATGACCTATCGCTGGGATTTCCGGCGGGTCAAGGCCGGGCATTTCGCGGAAGGATTTTCTCCCGGTCAAATCGCGATTCTGTCGCTTCCCGCCCGCGTGGGCGGGCCCGGTTTCACATTCATCCACGACAAGCGGGACAATCCGCTGGAAAGCACCAAAGGAAGCTATTTCACGCTGGATGCGTTTGCCTCGTCCAACTACTTCGGCTCAGAGGCTGACTTCGGACGAGCCCTGGCCCAGCACTCGACTTATTACGCGTTTGGAGGCAAGGGTAAGGCAGGACATCAGTGGGTGTTTGCCCGCTCGACCAGCGTCGGCGTGCAGCAGCCGTTTGGCGGCACCAAGATTCTGCCGCCAGGTTCCTGCCCGCTGAATGCGGCAGGCGAGCCCACGTGCACCGACATTACGACCATCCCCTTGCCCGAACAATTTTTTGCCGGAGGCGGCAACTCTCATCGCGGATTCGGGTTAAATCAAGCAGGCCCCCGCGATCCGTCGTCAGGTTTCCCGGTTGGTGGTACCGCGCTCTTCGTGAACAACTCCGAACTGCGCTTTCCTCCGCTGACGCTGCCCTACCTGGGAGAAGGATTCGGCTTTGCCATCTTCCACGATATGGGCAATGTATTCACCGCGCCGCACGATCTGCTGAAAGGATTGATGCGTTGGCATCAGCCGTCCACCCAAGGGTGTTTGTCCAGTGGTACAACGACCTCTCAGGACTGTACTGCGTTCAGCAATTCCGGGTATGATTACACCTCGCACGCCCTCGGGCTGGGAGTGCGATATAAGACTCCGATCGGGCCCTTGCGCTTTGATTTTGGGTACAATCTGAATCCGACCCGTTATTTCCAGACGGTTACGCCCACCATTTTCGGTCTAGGGCCGAATGCGTTAGAGACGCAGCGTCTGCGACACTTCAACGTGTTTTTCAGTATAGGCCAGCCATTCTGATGAAGAGAGTTCGCATTAAGACGAAGATGACGATCGCGGCGCTTGCGCTCAGCTTGCTGATGAGCGCCCTCACGCTTCCGGCGGCCCACGGCGCAGAGGTGATCGATCGCATCATCGCCACGGTCAACGGGCACATCATTCTGCAGAGCGATTGGGACGAAGCGCTGTGTTACGAGTCGCTGCTCAACGGCCGCCCGCTGAACCAGTTCACCGACGATGACCGCCGGGCCGTGCTCGACCGCCTGATTGATCAGGAACTGCTCGGGGAGCAGATGACGTCGGCCTTCTTCCGGCATGCCTCCGAGGAGGAGGCGGCGGCCCGTCTGGCCGAGGCGCGGAAGCAGTATCCTGAGGCCGCGACCCCCCAGGGCTGGCAGGCGGTGCTGGCGCGGTTCGAGCTGTCGGAAAAAAATCTGCTGGCGCATGTGCAGCAGCAGATTGATCTGATGCGTCTGGTGGACGCGCGCCTTCGTCCCGCAGTGCAGATTGATTCCAAAACCATCGAAGCCTACTACCGTGAGAAATTTGTTCCCCAGTTGAAGCCATCGAGCGCGGGTGAGAATCCAACGGGAGAGACTCCAACGGCCGAGGTTGCCGCCAAGATCCGCGAATTGCTGACCGAGGAAAAAGTCAACCAGCTGATGGTTTCCTGGCTGCAGTCGCTGCGTGCGGAAAGCAAAGTGAACATCCCCGGCATGGCCGGGTCGACCGGGGAGGGAGTGCAGACCCGGTGACCGAAGCAGCCGCCAGGCCTCGACGCTGGTGGAAACATAGCTGGTGGAAATATCTGCTGATCGCCGCCGGCATGGGCATCGCCGCCGTTGTGGCCGCTCTGTGGTACATCACCACCGATTCCTTTCAGAGTTATGTGCGCGGCCGCGTGGTCGCCGAAATCGAGCGCATCACCGGAGGCCGCGCCGAAGTTGGCACATTCCACGTCGTTCCCTTCCACATGCAGGTGGAAGTGCGCAACATTACCGTGCATGGCACGGAATCCGCCACTGCCGCTCCGCTGGTTCATGCTGACAGCCTGGTCGCGCAGGTGAAAGTAATCTCCTTCCTGCGCACCGAGTTCGGCTTTCATTCCTTGACGCTGGAGCATCCCGTGGTTCACATCGCTATCAAGCCGGATGGCACCACGAACGTCCCTGCCCCTCACGTGCCCGAAGGCCCGTCCGAGACCTCGGCGATCGCGCAGTTGTTCGCGCTGTCCATCGATCATCTGACCTTGCGGAACGGCGAGCTGCAATGGGGGGACCGAAAGATCCCCATGGACTTTGAGGTTCACGACGCAGGTGTGCAGATGGATTATTCGTTTCTGCGCGGGCGCTACGAGAGCCACCTCAAGCTGGGCAAAGTCGACACTGCGTTCCAGGATTTCCGTCCATTCGCTTGGGCAGCTACGGTCGACTTCAGCCTGGCGGCGACCTTTGCCGACGTCAAAGCGTTGAAGTGGAACTCCGGGCGATCATCGTTGGAAATGAGCGGACGCATCAGCAACTTCCACGATCCCCATCTGGACGCGAACTACGAGGCTCACGTCGATCTTGCGGAAGCGGCGGGGATTGCCCGCCGCCACGACCTGCGGGAAGGCGTGGGCGAGTTCAAGGGCAGCGGCCACTGGACGCTGAATGAGTTCACGGCCTCGGGGAGTGCGGCACTGCGCGACTTGGGCTGGCAGGATGACCAGATCGCGATCAAGAAGGCGAATGCCACTTCGGATTACTCGGTCACCGATCAGCAGATCAAGCTGTGGAAGTTACAGGGCAAGTTATTTGGGGGGAATTTCGCGGGCGACGCGCAGGTGGACAACTGGCTGCACAACGTGCCGCCCGTCCCGCCGGGCAAGATCAAGATGAAGAAGGGCACGGAAAACTTTCCCGTAATTTCCGCAACCCGGCCCAAGCCTCCGAAGGGCGAGAAAGTGAAGCTGCCCGGGGTCGAAAGCGGCGCGGTGCATCTTCGTATGAGAGATGCTTCCGCGGCAGAGATAGCGCTGGCCTTCGATGTGCCCGCTCACCCGCTGCGCAAGTTTCATCCTGCAGGTTCGGCGAGCGGTACCGCGGATGCGATGTGGAAAGGATCGTATGCCGATGCGGAGGTGGGATTCGCGCTCGACATAAGTCCGCCGCCGCATCCGGGCGCGGGCGAATTACCGCTCACGGCTCATGTACATGGGAAATACCAGTCGAGGAACGACTCGCTCGAGCTGGCTCAGTTTAACGTGTCGACGCCCGCCTCGAAAATTCTGGCTGCCGGAACACTGGCGGGTTCTTCAACTCTACACATCGCTGTCTCGACTTCCAATCTGGAAGAATGGCGGCCGCTGGTCGCGGCACTGGGCGGACCTGCGTACCTGCCATTCCAGGTGAATGGCAGTGCCACCTTCAATGGCGTCGCGGGGGGCACATTTTCAGCGCCCACGCTTGGCGGAATACTGGCCGCGACTGATTTCGAATTCACCATGCCCGCGACCGCGCGCACTCCCCAGAAGCAAGTGCATTGGGATTCGCTGGCGACGACGATCCAATTCTCTTCGCATAATCTCGTATTTCGCGGAGGCACGCTGCGGCGCGAGGATACGAGCGCTGATTTCGACCTTAACGCGGTTTTGCAAAACGGACAATTCACCGCCGACAGCCCGTTTACCGCGCGCGTGAACCTTCATCATGTGGATGTTGCCTCGACTGCGGCGCTCGCCGGTTTCGATTATCCGGTTTCCGGGACCGCGGACGTCTCGGTTCAGATCGCGGGAACCCGGGCGCAGCCCCAAGTGCAGGGCCACATTCACGCCGGCAATGCTTCGGCCTATGGGGAAACGATTCAGAACTTTGACGCCGATCTGCACATCGCAGGCAGCGAGACCGCGCTCAACAACATTCATCTCAGCCATGAAGACGCTGAAGTTTCCGGCAGCGCCGCCTACACTCCCGCCACCCGCGGTTTCCGGCTGGACCTGAGCGGAAAGAATTTCGACCTGTCGCACATTCCCCAGATTCACCTGGACCCCTTGCCGGTGGAAGGACGCGCCGACTTTACGCTGCAGGGATCAGGCACGCTGCAGGCTCCGGTCATCAGCGCCTTGGTTCACGTGAGCGACCTGACTTTCGATCACGAGCTCTCCGGTGGAATGAATCTGGAGGCAACCACCAAAGACGGCGAACTACGACTGAGCGGGCACTCCGAATTTCCGAAAGGCACGCTCGCGATCGAGGGCAGCGTCGCGATGCATGGCGACTATCCCGCGAACATTACGGCGCACACTGATCATCTCGATCTCGATCCGGTGTGGCGCGCTTATCTGGGCGGTCAGCTTACGGGACACTCCGAAGTGACCGGCACGGTGACGATGCTGGGGCCGTTGCGCTATCCAGCGCAATGGACGCTGCAGGGAACTGCGACCGACATTGCCATCGAACTGGAGTACGCCAAGCTGCACAATCAAGGTCCGGTTCGGTTTACGTATGCGGACGAGACAGCTCACATCCAGCCGACGCATCTGGTGGGAGACGGCACGGATGCTGTGGGGCACGGCGACATTCACTGGGGCGGGAATCAGGATCTCGACCTGGCGGCCGACGGACAAATCGATTTGAAGTTGCTGAGCATTCTCGACCCCAGCATCACCGCGTCCGGGCAGGCGACCGTCCATATAACTCTGGGGGGTAATCTGGACCGGCCATTCCCGCAGGGCGGAGTCGAGATCAAGAACGGCACCGTGAACTACGCCGGGTTGCCCAGCGGGCTGAGCGAATTGACGGGCACGCTGGATTTCACCCGTGATCGGGTTCACATTAACCAGTTAACCGCTCGCGCCGGCGGCGGTTCGATCGACTTCAAAGGTGACGCCACCAACTTCAACGGGCAACTCAATTTCAACTTCACGGCCGCGGGGAAAGATGTTCGCCTGCGCTATCCGCCGGGCGTGAGTTCCACTGCGACTGCGGAACTGCACTGGGTGGGGAACCGGTCGGCCTCGACGGTTTCCGGGGACATTCTGGTGACCAAGCTGGCGATGACGCCGGGTTTTGACTTTGGCTCGTACCTGGAGCGAAGCCGGCAGACGGCGGCCATCTCGCCGGCCAATTCGCCGTTATATAACGTGAAGCTGGATGTGGCCGTCCGCACCGCGCCCGAACTGCAGATGAAGACTGCTGTGGCGCGCCTGTCAGGCGATGCCGATTTGCGCTTGCGCGGTTCCGCGGCGCGGCCGAGCGTGCTGGGCCGCGCCGATATTCTGGAAGGCGACGCAACCTTCAACGGCATCAAATTCCGGCTGGAGCGCGGCGATATCACGTTTGCCAATCCGGTGGCGATTGAGCCGCAGGTCAATTTGCAGGCCACCACGCACGTGCGCAACTACGACCTCGATATCACCGTGACCGGAACGCCCGACCGTCTGGCGGTGAACTATCGCTCCGAACCCCCACTGCCCAAGTCGGACATCATCGCGCTGCTGGCTCTGGGCCGCACCAGCGAGGAGTCCGAGCAACTGCAGCAGCAGTCGGGCCAGACCATGTTCACCGATGAAGCCACCAACCTGATCATCAGCCAAGCCATCAACTCAACCGTGAGCAGCCGCATGCAAAAACTTTTCGGGGTCAGCCGGATCAAAATCGATCCGCAGGGCTTGACCACGGAAACCAACCCTACGGCTAAAGGGCCGCAGGTCACCATCGAGCAGCAGCTCGCCAATAACATTTCTGTCACTTACAGCACGAACGTCTCGCAAAGTTCGCAGCAGATTATTCAGGGCGAATACTACGTCAATCGCAATATCTCGATCGTGGGCAACCGCGATCAGAACGGCGTGGTCAGCTTCGATGTCCGGGTTCGACGGCGCAGGAAGTAGAATTACTTCGGCGAGACCTGGATTTCGATGCGCGGCATGAGTTCTACTCCTGAGAATTTCGTCTTCTCAAATTTGCGCCAGCTCATGGTTGACTCGCAGCTTCGCGCGCGCGGCATTGCTGACCAGCGCGTGCTCGAGGCCATGGCGCGAGTGCCCCGCCACGAGTTCGCGCCCGAACGTTACCGCGATCAGGCGTATGAGGATCATCCTGTGCCCATCGGCGAGGGGCAGACGATTTCCCAACCCTATATCGTTGCCATCATGCTGGAAGCTTTGACACTTTCGCCGGCAGACCGCGTCCTCGAGGTCGGGACCGGATCGGGCTATGTCACAGCCTTGCTTGCCGAATTAGCGGCGGAAGTAGTCTCAGTGGAGCGCCACGCCCCGCTGGCGGATGCGGCCAGAGATTTGCTCATCCGAATGGGCTACACCAATGTGAAAGTGATGGTGGGCGACGGAAGTCAGGGATTCGCCGAGAGTGCGCCCTATAACGCGATCATCGTTTCCGCTGCAACCCCCGAGGTGCCGCCGGCACTGCTGGCGCAGATGGCGGAGGGTGCACGCATGATCATTCCCGTGGGCCCGCCGGATTCTCAGCAACTGCAGTTGATCCACATGGAAAACGGCCAGCCGCGGATCACGCTGCGCGAGTTGTGCCGCTTTGTGCCTCTGATTTCTGACTAGATGCTAGATCCTCAGACGCGCAGTCTGACATCCACAACCCAGGCCCTAGTCCCCGCCCCTGACCCCTAACCTCTGACCCCTAACCTCTGACCCCTGACCTCTGACCACTGACCCCTGCATTACAATCACCTCGTGCCCGTCCTGCACAACCTGCGCGTCACGCTGGAGATGATCAAGTGGGAGCACTCCATTTTCGCGCTGCCGTTCGCGCTGTGCGGAGCTATGCTCGCCGCCGGAGGGGTTCCTTCGGCGCACCAACTAGTGTGGATCGTCGTGGCCATGGTGGCGGCGCGATCGGCCGCGATGGCGTTCAACCGCTGGGCCGACGCTGCCATTGATGCCGCCAACCCGCGCACCAGCACGCGCGCTTTGCCCGCCGGACATCTTTCTTCCGCATTTGTCGCCACGTTTGTGGTGGTTTCGAGCGGCATATTTGTTCTTGCCGCGAGCCAACTGAACCGGCTAGCGTTGTTGCTGTCTCCGGTGGCGCTGGCGGTGCTGCTCCTTTACTCCTACACGAAGCGGGTAACGCGGTGGTCGCATCTCGTGCTGGGCTTCGCGCTCGGCATCGCGCCCTCGGCGGCATGGATCGCGGTGCGCGGCTCGCTCGACCCCCGTATTCTCTTGCTCACTGCCGCCGTGACCTTCTGGGTAGGAGGCTTCGACGTTCTCTACGCCTGCCAGGATTTCGAGTTCGACCGTCAAGCCGGGCTGCATTCGATTCCGCGATTCGTCGGCGTTCCGGCGGCACTGTGGATCGCGCGCTTCTTTCACCTCGTGATGGTGGGCCTGCTGGTCGCGCTGCTGATTGTGTTTGGCATGGGGAGGATTGCGGCTGTTGGAGTTCTGGCGGTGATCCTGCTGCTGGTCTACGAACATTCCCTGGTGCGGTCGGATGACCTGTCAAAACTCAATGCGGCGTTCTTCACCATGAATGGCGTCATTTCGGTATTGTTCTTCGTGTTCGTCGCGGGGGATTTGCTGTTGCGAAGATAATGGACGGAACGATCGAGGTTGCGAGAGTTGAAGGAGCACCTGCAGTTACTTCATCTCACAATCCCGCCAACGCGTTCGCGCGTCCGCCGGCGAAGCAGAAGCTCAGTGGCGGAGCCTAAACACGATCTCCGAGCAGCGCGGGCAGGATTTCGCGAGAGCTGAAGATTACTCTTGTAACCAGCGTCGCGGCGAACGGGTTGCCTTGCTTTCCTTCGGCCACCTAGACTCTTGAATGCGAGCCATTTCGCATGTCACGCTCGCGGCCTACTCGTGTCCAACAACTTGAACCAATCGAAGGCGAGCGCGATCGACCGCAAGCTTGCGATCAAGCTCGGCTTGACCGGCGCGCTTTACGCCCTGATCCTCATCCTGGCACTCAATCGGGATTTCTACACCGATTCCATGACTTCGGCCTTTCTGTCGCTGGCCCTGGCGAGTGCCGTCATTATTCTGACCATGCTCCGGCGCTCCTGGTTTGATTTGCTTTGGGTGGTGACGGGCGGCCTTTTCCTGGCGGTACTCGATTATCGGGTGATGGATTTTCATCCCGTCTTTATGGCTGGATTTTCGTTCGCTGGGCTCGCGGCGCTTGCGGTTCTGGGCACGCATACTATCTGGGCCGAGGGCGACGAGCGCAAGCTCCTGCTCTACGGATTTCTGCCGGCTGTTCTTTTTGTCGGTTCGGAATACATGGCGAGCACGCTGCTCGACATCACCGAGAAACTTCATCCCAAGACTTTCGATCTTTTCCTGTACTCCTTCGATTGCAGCCTGCGAGTGCAGTTCAGTTTCCTGATGGGCCAGCTTTTCTGGACGTGGCTGTGGGTGCGCTTCGTCTGCCTTGTCATCTATATTGCGCTTCCACTGCCGCTGGCTCTGGTCTATGCGGCGCAACTGCGCCAAAAAAAGGAAGCCGCTTTTGCGGTCATGCTGGCGTTTCTGGTCACCGGTCCGGTAGGCGTTCTGTTCTACAACATGCTGCCGGCAATCGGACCCGGGCATCTATTTGGAGCCGCCTATCCCTTTCATCCGCCGGCCATCGCCGATGTCATGCACATGAACGTGGTGCCCATCCTGCGGACCGGCGTGCGCAACGCCATGCCGTCGCTGCACACCGCCTGGGTGTTGCTGGTGTGGTGGAACTCCAAAGGCCTCGCCCGCTGGATACGCGCGATCGCTCTCCTGTTTGTGATTCTTACCGTAATGGCCACGCTCGGCACCGGCGAGCATTACTTTGTCGACCTGGTGGTCGCCTTCCCGTTTGCTCTGATGGTGCAGGCCGCGTGCACCTACTCGCTGCCATTCAGCAAGGGCCCGCGCCGCAACGCGTTCCTGTTCGGCACGTTCGTGACTTTAATCTGGATGGCGCTGCTCAGCTTTACCACCAGCATCTTCTGGATTACGCCGGTGCTGCCCTGGGCGATGATTGTTGCCACAATTGCGCCATCCATCGTGCTGTGGAATCGCCTGATGAGAGCGGAGCCGCAGGAAGAACCTTCAAAGGCCCGGGCTGCCTCGGCGACTGCCTAACTAATCGCACCTCTCACTGGTTCACGCGTAGCAGCATGATTGTGCCGCTCTCCAGCTTGACGTTGTTCTTCTCCGAGCTGACCACTGATCCCTGGGCATTTTCCGCGTTCGCCGCCAGCTTCATATCCGACATTCCGATGACTCCCTGAGTGCTGGCGGTGATGGGCGGACGCGCGTTGCCTCCTGACTGTCCTATTCCTGGATTCGGTATGTTGCTGGGCGTCTGCGCTTGGGGCATCGATGAAGTTCCGCCGCTCATTGGACGCCCGCCGCCGCCCCCCATCGATGGACTGGGGCTGTTCCCATACGACGGACTGCCACCGCCGGCGTCGGCGGAATCGCTATTCTGCGGTGCGATGATCGCCTGGATCGACATGGGCAACTGCATATCGCCGTTCTTGGTCGCGGCGTGATCGAAGGCAATGGCTACTTCGGAGTCTTTCTGATCTTTGGTCCGCGCTCGTGCTTCGGTTACGTGCCCAACTACTTTCGTATCTTTAGGAACCAATATTTCGCCGCTCGGAGTCTTCAAGTCCTGGGAGACTTTGGCGACCACCTCGTCGCCAGTCTTGGCTTTCTTCGCGTCGATGGTTTTGGTCAACTCGACTGGAATTACAGTGCCAGGTGCGATTCGGGACGGTTGGGCTGCCGCGTTCGCTGTGGCTCCCGCCGGTGCGGATTGCGGCTGAGCCGAATCAGCCGCCGATGATGATGATGATGACGGCGTCGTGCTTTGTGCCAGCGCGCCTGCGCACATCGCCGCGCAGATCAGTGCTGCGCAGATCGGCGTTGCCCTGAGTACCGAGGTCGTTAATATATTTTTCATAAACCCTCTCTTTCTAGCTGTTCTCTTCAGCTAGTGCTGAAGTCGAGGCGGCGCCAATACTTACAGGTCCTATTTCTTAAGATGCCGGTTCCGGCAAGGAAGTAGCCACGATAACGAAATCTCGGCTTGGCGCTCGTCGGTGCGATATCATCATAGAGATGTCTGCAACACGTCCATCCCACGCCGATCCGACGCCTGTTTTCCAGGTGCAAGCCTTTCAGGCCCATGCCTTTCAGACCGACGACACGCGCCTCACTCCCATTCATGCCAAAGTGATGGCCGGCGAGCGGCTTGATGCCGACGACGCCTTGGCTCTCTACCGCACCGGCGACATTCTCGCCGTAGGCTGGATGGCCAACTTCGTGCGCGAGCGCATGCACGGCGACAAGACTTATTTCAATGTCAACCGCCACATCAATCCCACGAATGTATGCGTGGCGGCGTGCCGCCTGTGCGCCTTTGGACGAAAGAAAGATACGCCCGGCGCTTACACCATGGCCCTCGATGAGGCTTTCGAAACCGCGGCGTCGGGATACACCGAAGCGGTCACGGAATTCCACATCGTCGGCGGACTGCATCCCGACCTGCCGTTTCAATATTTCCTTGACTTGTGCTCCGGCCTGAAGCAGCGCTTTCCGCAGGTTCATCTGAAGGCCTTCACTATGGTTGAGGTTGCGTACCTGTCGAAGCGAGCCAAGCTTTCAATCCGCGAAACTCTCGAACAACTGAAAGCCTCAGGCGTGGATTCGCTGCCCGGCGGCGGCGCTGAAATTTTCGTCGACCGCGTGCGTCACATTATCTGCGACCACAAGATCGACGGCAGTGAGTGGCTCGAAACTGCCCGACTTGCCCACCAGATTGGGTTGAAGTCGAACGCGACCATGCTTTACGGCCACGTCGAAAACGACGAAGATCGCGTCGACCATCTGTTGAAACTGCGCGCATTGCAGGACGAAACCGGCGGATTCCAGACGTTCATCCCGCTCGCCTTTCATCCTGAAAACACAGCGCTGCAGCACTTGCCGAAAACCACGGGCATGCTCGACATGAAGCAGATCGCGGTCAGCCGCCTGGTGCTCGACAACTTCCCGCACATCAAATCCTACTGGCAGATGGTCACCGCGAAGATGGCGCAGATTTCGCTGCGCTTTGGCGCCGACGACATGGATGGCACCGTGATCGAAGAAAAGATTTATCACGACGCCGGCGCGACCACCCCGCAAGGCATGCGCCGCGAAGAGCTGGAGCGCCTGATCCGCGCCGCCGGCCGCGAACCTATCGAGCGCGACACCCTCTACCGGCAAGTTACGCGGACTGAGACGTCGGTAACGGTTGGGGTATAGACACTGCTAAGCAGGGACGAAGAAAAAAGATGGTTGACCCAGTCAAGGGCCAGGAATCCGTGGATCAAGAAGACGGCGATCATCAAATTGACACGCTCCTCAAGCACTTTGTTCAACAGGCGGATAGCCTTGCTGAGACGCTGCCGCTTACGATGTACGTTGTGTCCGCTGCGTTTAAGCATGCTGACGAGCAGTATCAAAAATACATTGACGAAAATGAACTACGAACGGTTCGTGAGCAGGACAGAACCGTCGTCTACGTTCCGGATAACCACCAGCATCGGTTCCACAAGCTAGCGAATCGAAGGGACCTCTGTGGAATAGCCACTTCCAATATCCCTAGGGTGTTCGTGGTCTCGCTGGTTAGTCATTTCGATACGCTCGTCGGGGGAATGCTTCGTGCTCTGTTCAACCACAAGCGAGAATTGCTAAACGCGTCCGAACGAAGCCTGACCTTCAAAGAGCTTAGCGAATTCGATTCCATCGAGGACGCTTGGAATCTGATCATCGAGAAAGAAGTCGAGACTGTAATACGTAAGAGCCACCTCGAGCAGTTCGAGTGGATGGAGCAGAAGTTCAAGCTGCCGCTGCGCAAAGACCTTCCATCATGGCCGGTTTTCTTGGAGGTTACGGAAAGACGAAATTTGTTCGTACACTGCGACGGTGTTGTGTCGACCCAATACCTGAAGATGTGCAGAGAGCACGGCTTCCCGATGTGTGAGCACATCGCGGCGGGCGCGAAGGTTGAGGTCACCCGTGATTATTTTCGAAGGGTTCACGAATGCGTCATGGAAATCGGGATCAAGCTTTGCCACGTTCTGTGGAGAAAGCTCGATCCCGGCAGCCGAAGTGCTGCCGACCGAAGTCTAAACAACGTCTGCCTTCAGATGATTGTCGACTCAAGGTACAGGCTCGCAATGAACCTCTTAGACTTCGCGACCAATACGCTCAAGGCCTACTCGGATGATCAAAGCCGTCGCATTTTCGTCATCAATCAAGTTCAGGCCTACAAGTGGTCCGGCGATCAGCAGAAGGCTCTAGAGTTACTTGGGGCCGAGGACTGGAGCGCGTGCGATCTGAACTTCCAGTTGGCCGTTACCGTTTTGCGCGACGAGTTCGTCGACGCTGCTGATCTGATGAGGAAGATCGGCGCGAAGTCGGCTCCCTCAAAGGATTCATACTTGCAATGGCCCCTCTTTAAGGAGTTCCGCAAGACGGAGGCCTTCAAAACCGCCTTCGAGGGCGTGTTCGGTGAGAAGCCGTCTGCCATCTCATCCGAAATTGAACAGCCAGACGCGCCTGATTCTGAAGTCAACAAGCCTGACCCTGCCAAAGAGGCGGCGCCTGTGGGCCCATCGCAACTCAATGAGCCGATATGCCAGCGCGCGGTGCCCCCATCCCTGCCGGGGCCCGCAGACTCCTAGCGCGATGGTCCCGCAATTGCTTGCTTCAATTCATCCACTGATATATTCAGTAGATTGCGCAGCACTGCAACCTCGGCGACGATTCCCGTGCGCAGAGCTGGATCCACGTCGGGAGCAAACAGCGGCGAATGATTCGACGGCAGCGTCGTTCCCGCGGCCTTGGCTTGCGCGAATTTCTCCGGATCGGCCCCGCCCAGACTGAAGTAAAAACCCGGAATACCCTGCGCAGTGAAGAACGAGAAGTCTTCTGAGGGCGTGATCGGCTCGGCGGTTACAACCTTGTCTTTTCCGAGCGCGGCTTCGAGCGGCGCCCTCAGTCGCTCGGCCAGCGCCGGATTGTTGTAGACCAGATCCGTGCCTTCGGAGTGGTCGACCAAAGGTTCGCGCGGGGCTCCGGCGGCCGCGGCTTCTCCCTTGGCGATGCGCGTGATCGCCGCCAGAATCTGCTTCCGCACGTCATCCTTGCGCGTTCGAATCGTCAGCCCCATCTCGGCCTGGTCAGGGATGATGTTGTTCTTGGTCCCAGCCTGAATGTAGCCGACCGTCACCACCGCCATTTCGCCCGGCTTGACTTCGCGCGACACAATCGTCTGCAGCGAAAGAATCGTCCGCGCAGCGATCACGATGGGATCGATGGCCGACTGCGGCATCGACCCGTGTCCGCCCTTGCCATAGATTGTGATGCGCACCGAGTCCGCATTCGTGTTGTACACCCCGGGCGTAATCGAGACCATGCCTGCGGGTTCGGCGTTGCTCACATGCAGAGCCACGGCCACGTCGGGCTTAGGGAAGCGAGTGAACAAACCGTCGCGGAGCATTCCCTGTGCGCCG
>DATHQJ010000309.1:0-3519 GCA_035482825.1 Binatus sp. (SeqCode)
TGCTGGAGTACCGTCGCGGTCGCATCGAGATGATCCACGCCTCAACCAAGAACCTCCGCACCGCCGCCGGATTTCGCTATGAAATGAATCTTCTGCTCGCCAGTCTTCGCCGCGTCGAAGTCCGCATCGAGCCGCAAAGCATCACAGACTTTCTCAAATGGAAAAACCGCATGGCCGAATACAATCGGGGCACTCTACCCGAAGGTTTGGCCAGCACCGAGGAGGAGATGAACGTTTTCCTCGATCCCGAAGTGCCGTGCTGACCGCCGCCAGGCCCACACAATATCCCGCAGCAGTGACGCACCGCATCCACCGCTGCGATCAAACCGACTTTTTCAAGGGATTTAGTGTGTACGTGAGAACTAGATTTCGAACAATCCAGCGGAACGCTAAGCCCAAGACTTTCGCCCCGGAGGGGCGAACGAACTTAGCCCAGCGCTTAAGCGCTGGGTAAAGCGGGAGGACAGAACCAGTCCCAGAGGGACGGCACCGATTCTCACGCGCATATTTTAGCCCCAAAAGTTGACCGAACCGGCCGCCACCCCACCCGCTGTCAAGCAAAACTTTTTTCGTCCCCCAAACCCAGCCCCCAGCAAGGCTCCCACCCCGCGCCTCAACCTGCCAACTCTACCGAATTTGGTAAAATAGAGGTAGTCGTGTTTAGCCGTCAGCAATATCGTCCCGATCGTCACCTTGTCACCACAAACGTTAACTTCAACCCTTTCAATATTTTACCCGCAACTCCTTTAGACTCAATATTTTGCCGACTCAAAATCATATCCAACCATAGCATCTCATTCATTCCAGACAATTTAGCAGATCAGCACAAAAAAAAATCGCAGATGTGGGTATAGGTAACGAATCGGTCGATAACTTAAGGGTAACTACGCGATGAGAACAAACCAAGCGGAAGCTGCCAAAACCAACCCTTACATGTCCCGTCGCCCTTCCATAGCTTTAAGCATAGTGATCTCGTCGGTATATTCAATGTCGCTTCCTACCGGAATCCCCATGGCGATGCGCGTGACTTTCACCCCCGCGCGCTTCAATTGGTGCGAGAGATAGGTGGCAGTGGCCTCGCCCTCCACAGTAGGATTCGTCGCGACAATAACTTCATCCACGTTGCCGGCATCAACGCGAGAGATGAGATTCGAGATGCGTAACTGCTCCGGCCCGATCCCGTGCAGCGGCGAGATAGCCCCATGCAGCACGTGAAACACTCCGTTGAAGTGCTTGGTCTTTTCAATGGCCGCAATGTTGGTCGGTTCCTCCACCACGCACACCAGCCGCTGATTGCGCGTAGCGCTGGTGCAGTAAGCGCACGGGTCAACGTCAGTGATGTTGTTGCACACCGAGCACAACCGCAAGTTGGCCTTCACGTCCCGCACGGCGGCAGCCAGTGCCTCGGCATCTTCATCGCTCGACCGCAAAATATAAAAAGCCAGCCGCTGCGCACTCTTCGCGCCAACACCAGGCAGCTTCTTCAGCTCGTCAATCAACCGGGACATCGGTTCGGCAAATTTAGACATTCGATATTTTCGCTTTCAGTCGCTCGGCGCTCACTGCACCGTCGGCAGCGTGTATTCGAGATCGTAGGAGTGCTTGCCGTCGGCAATGTTGATTGTCATCTTCCCCGCGATCCCCGCCAACTGCCCGGTGCCGGAGTCGGGGACGACAGTGATCGTCAACAGCGGCGCACCTTGCGTCATGGTCCCGCTGTGCTGCAGCACGAAACTTCCGCCGCGCCCGTGCAGCGTGCCGGTAACTTTCTCGATGGCGACATAAGCCCCCGAGCCTTTGACGACCGAACCGGCAGTCAGCATCTGGCCTTGAGCAGTGGCTTCGAGTTCGCCATGGTAGTGCTTGTCGAGCATCAGACGACCGAGCAGCGGATCCTCAGATTTGTCCTCGGCAGGCGTGATCTTCACGTCGAACGGTCCGGCAGCGTGCATGGTCGTCGAAGCCTCTTTCGGAGATGGATTGGCGGTTTGCGCGATGCTGGTCGCGGCAAGGATCAGGCAGATTTTTCCGACAGCGACAATTCCGGCACGGCGCTTCGTTTTCATGTTGCGATGGCCCTTCGCGGCTACAGTCCAGGAATGCCTAGCCCGCCCAGCATGCCGCCGACGGTCGATTGCATCTGCGCGTCGACTTTGCGGGCGGCTTCGTTGACGGCCGCGAGGACCAGGTCCTGCAGCATTTCGACGTCGCCGGATTTGACCGCTTCGGGATCGATGCGCAGGCTGAGCAGTTGCTTGCGCCCATCCATCTTGGCGGTGACGGTGCCCCCGCCGGACGTCGCTTCAACAACGGTCGCCTGCATCTTTTTCTGCAGGTCGTCATATTGCGATTTGGCCTTCGACATCAGTTCTTGCAGGTTGAATCCACCCATAGGACCTCGGCTTTCGGCTTCCGCTATCCGGCCACTCGCGCCACCCTAAAGCCGGAAGGCGAGAGCCGGGAGCCGGCTAGCGTTTTTCTCTGTAGTCGATCACGGTGCGAATTTCGGCGTTGAATTTCTCCTGCATGCGGCGGACCACGGGATCTTGTTCGGCGCGGCCTCGGCCGCCGGGGCCCGGGGCACCGCCGTTGCGCTTGATTTCCTGCGGGGCCACCGTCGCGCCGGGAACGACTTTCAATTTCACCGGGCGTCCAAGGATTCCGCTGGCCGATGCGATCGCGAGACGCTTCGCATCGGGGCCGAGCGACATGTCGACGACGGTCTGTGATTCGGCGATCTTGATGACCACGTCGTTGCCCTGTACGCTCCATTCGCCGGCAGACAGCATGGAGACCAGGATGCGCTGGTTGCCGTCCGTGAGGGCCTGCAGCACGGCAGCTTGCAGGCGATCCAGTTGCGACTGATCCGCAGACGCGGCGGAGGGCGCAGCCATCGGCGCGACCGGCGCTTCTGGTTTCGGCTGCGTTTGCGAAACTGGCGGTTTGGTGGCTTCAGCAGAGACGTACCCAGCTACGTCTCTACGCTTCGAATCTGGATTGGTTTCGCGATCGGGCACGGCTTCTGGCGCGGGATCGCGCTGGGGTGCGGCGGAGCCCATGATTACGGGCTCGATTACAGACTCTGGCGCTCCGGCTCCCGCAACAATTCGCGGGCCGGTCGGAGGCGTCGAGTCGGACGATTCCTGACGCGGCGTGCCTTTACGGGCGGAGTCGGCGGCGAACGGAGAAACGAAACTTGGGCGCGATGGAGATGGCTCGGGTCGGCGGGTTTCGGCGCTGGACATGCCCGAACTCGGCGCGCTGCTTACGATTGATGGTCGCGCAGGCGGACGCTGCGCACCCGCCGCAGACGCGGCTGCTACGTCGCTGAGCAACTGTTCGATGGGCAGCAGTTTTTGCGCGTGAGCCATTTTCAGAAGGCCGAGTTCGAGGTGGAAGCGTTGTTCCTGCTTGTATCCCAGCTCGCCGTGGGTGCGAAGCATGATCTGGAGATGGCGGGTGAGATCTTCTTCACCGAACATTTCGGCAACGCGGGCGACGCGCTCGCGTTCTTCGCTC
>DATHQJ010000310.1:0-27868 GCA_035482825.1 Binatus sp. (SeqCode)
AGGTCGCGATGCAGAACGCCGCTGCGATGGGCGGCGGCGAGGCCGGAGCAGAGTTGCTGGGCGATCTCGACGGCTTTGTCGCCGGGGAGGCGTCCGATGCGGCGCAGCAGGGAAGCGAGATCTTCGCCGTCCACAAATTCCATGGAGAGGAAAAGGCGTCCGTCGCTCTCACCGACGTCATACACGCGGCAGACGTTGGGATGCGAAACCTGGCGGGCCATGCGGACTTCGGCATAGAACTGATCGCGCCAGCTTGTGCTTTTCCCGCGGTCCGTGGGCAGAAACTTGAGTGCCACGCGCTGGCCTAGCTTGAGGTCATCCGCGCCGTAGACTTCCCCCATGCCGCCGCGCCCGAGCAGCGAGACGACGCGATAGCGATCCGCAACCATGGCGCCGGGGGCAAACCCGCGCGCCGGGGATGAATCAGTAGAGGAGGGTGCGGCTACAGTTGCGGCCTCGGCGTCGCCTGAATCGGCGGACGAAATCGACATAGTAGGAGATGCGTTGAGCGCAAGGCCGCAGCTCGGACAGACTTCGGTCGAGTCGGTGGTGTGGGTTCCGCAGGCCGGGCAACGAGTCACGGGCGCACTCCGAACCAAGGATTGGGTCCGTCCGATTTTGCACGCTTAACTGTCATGTGTAAAGCAAAGCCGGGAGAAACGGAAGCGCCCGCTCGTGCGAAGATAGACTCTGGACATCGGAACCGCACGAACCACATGCCGACTTCGACGCTGCGCAGAGTATTCAAAGCATTTCACTATCGCGATTTCCGCCTGATGTGGATCGGGGCCTGCACTTCGAGTATTGGCACCTGGATGCAGATTGTGGCGCAGGGCTGGCTGATTTACCGGCTGAGCCATTCGGCGCGCCTGCTGGGACTGGATCAGTTTCTGGCGGGGCTTCCCATCTTTTTATTTACGATCATCGGCGGGGTAGTGGCAGACCGCTCGGAGCGGCGGAAGATTCTGCTGATGTCGCAGTGGGTGCAGATGGCGAGCGCGGCCACGCTGACGGTTCTGGTGGCCATGGGGCTGACGCACGTGTGGCCGATCTTGTGTCTGTCGTTCGTGTCGGGGCTGGCGCAGGCGTTTGGGGGGCCGGCGTATTCGGCGCTGATTCCGACGCTGGTTGAGCCAGAGGATATGCCGAACGCGATTGCGTTGAACTCGATCCAGTTCAATCTGGCGGTGACAGTGGGACCGGCGCTGGCCGGGATCACGCTGGCGAGGCTGGGAGAGAAGTGGTGCTTTGGGCTGAACGCGCTGTCGTTTCTGGCGCCGGTCATTTCGCTGTCGATGATCTCGTCGCGATTCGTGCCGGAAAATACCAAGCAGTCGATGTACAACAGCCTGACGCAGGGGATTAAGTTCATCTGGCATCACGGATCGATGGTGGGACTGATCGTGCTGGCGTTTCTGATGACGTTCCTGAGCATGCCGATGCGGACGTATATTCCGGTGTTCGTGAAAGATATTTTTCATCGCGGGCCGGAGACGTTTGGGTATCTGCTGTCGGTGATGGGAATCGGCTCGATCTGCGGCTCGCTGGCGGTGGCGGGGATTGGCAACATCCGCAACAAGGGTCGGTTCGCGCTGACGATGCTGGTTTGCCTGGGGTTGGGAATTGCGGGATTCTCGCTTTCGAAATCATTGCCTTTCAGTTATTCGATGCTGGCGTTTGTGGGGGCTTCGATGATGGCGGTGTTTGCAACGTTCACGTCGCTGGTGCAGTTGATTATCACCAACGAAATGCGCGGGCGGGTGATGAGCGTGTACAACTTTGCCTTTCGCGGCGGGATGCCGATGGGGAATCTGCTGTCGGGATGGCTGGTGCCGATGTTTACGGCTCCGATTGTGTTGGGCGTGAACGGGCTGGTGCTGGTCGTGGTGGCAGTGTACTTCCTGGTGGTGCAGCGGAGGGTGGCGGCGCTGTGAGGCTGGAGGCTAACGCGACGGGCAAAAAGCTTTGGAATTAATTTACCTGACCCCACCAAGCGCCGGGTAGGCTATGAGCGTAGCGGGGAGCGCGATGACCTCCGACTCCTACGGGTGCATGGAGTTGCGGTTTACTCCGGAGACCTTCATGGCAATTCTCTATTCGTTCTTTGATGAAAGCGGCAAGTTTCACAATCACCAGCTAGTAGCCTTCTGCGGGTTCGGTGCTTCGGAATCACAGTTAAAAGAGTTCGGCAAGCAATGGGATAGCCAGTTAAGGCGCTGCGGAATGGATGCATTGCACTGGGTTAAAGCTCGCCGATGCGGCAAGGCGTTAGGTTCAAATATCGGGCCGCAGTCGCTTAAGAACAGAATTAACGACCTCAAGCCGTTTGCAGATTGTGTGAACGATTACTTGGGGCTGGGCGTAGCGTGTGTATTCGAAGTCACGGGATACACAGCGTTTGCGAAGGAATCCAAGAAATTACTGGGTGGTTCTGATAATCCGTTCTACGTGCAGTTTCTCCGCACGGTCATGCTTCTTGCGGAGTTTGCTAAGCCTGAAGAAGGCATCGCCATGATGTGCGACGAAGATGAAGAGACTGCATGGAACTGCTATCGTCTGTACAAGCGCGTCAAGGAGGTTCACCCTATCGGCAAACGACTGGCAGCAATCTCATTCGCAGACGACACGCATTTCCCGGCACTGCAAGCGGCGGACATGTTGTCTTTTCTGTGTCGCGAACAGGCGAAACTCCAATGGGATGGAGAGCCTTACGAGTACCAGGACTTTTTTCGATATTTGACTGACTCGCGAGGTACCAGCACCATTAAGTGGCAAGTGGCATTTAAGAACAAGGGCGACTTGCAGAAGCTAGAAAAGTCGCTAGTCCGAAAGAAAGCGGCGAGAGAAGGAAAACTGGATGTCAAAGACTGAGCAAAGTGAGTCAACTATAGTTATTGCCGAAGCTTTTAATCGCGGAGGGCGCCGAGGAAACCCGCGGGGTACGCTGAGAAAAGATGCAAAGTAAAGACTACAGAGTGCTTGGCTGTCCGACGGGCTTCTTGCTTGACGGTGCGCGCCCGAGATGCGCTCTCGACGGCCGGCTGGACGCTGACGCTACATCTTGAGTGACGGCTTTTGCGTGATTCCACCTCGCTTCGCCTCGGCGGGACGGACGAAGGCGTCGCCACCTGGGCTGTTCTGCTTCTAGACTCGCGTTCGTTCCAACGTGGAGGTTTCGCCGGCAGTGGAAGAGGCGGCTGCGGCGGCGACTACTGGCGCTTCTGCGGGGGATGGAGCGACGGGGGCGATGGGGCGCTTGATGGTGAAGCGCTGGATTTTGATTTCGCCGCGGGCGCAGATGGCCAGGAGAGCTTCGACGGCTTGGGGATCGAGGCGCTTGCCCGCCAGGTTCTTGATGATCTGCAGAGTCTCTTCTGCTGTGTGTGCCCGCTGGTAGGGGCGAGTCGTGGTGAGCGCGTCGAAAGTGTCGGCTACGGCGATGACGCGCGCCAGCAGCGGGATCTGGTCGCCCTGCAATCCGTAGGGATATCCGCGGCCATCGAGCGCTTCGTGGTGCAGTTCGATGCCGGGCAACATTTCCGCCAGCTGCGTGACCGGGCGCAGAATGTTTGCGCCCTTGGTGGTGTGAGTCTTCATGACTTCGAATTCTTCTTCGGTGAGCGCGCCCGGCTTTTTCAGAATGTGATCTTCGATGCCGATCTTGCCCACGTCGTGCAGCTGGGCGGAGATGCGGAGCGTCTCCATGAAAGCGGCGGGCAGGTTCATTTCCTTGGCGATGAGCAGGGAATAGCGCGTGACGCGGTCGGAGTGGCCGCGGGTGTAGGGATCTTTTTCGTCGACCGCTCCGGCGAGCATTTGGATGGAGCCCATGAAGAGTTCACGATTCTCTTCGGCGGCGCGTTTCAAGTCTTCGACGAAGCGTTCGAGTTCATCCGACATAGTATTGAAAGTGTGGGCGAGTTCGCCGATTTCGGTGCGGCTCCACAGGTTGACACGCTGGGAGAAATCGCCGCGGGCCAGAGCGCGGCTGGATTGCGTGAGCACCTGCAAGGGATTGGTGATGCGGCGCGCGGCGAAAATGCTGACGAGGATGCTGACCAGCACCGCCACAATCGCCAGCAGGCGACCATTGTGTTGCATCTCGATGACTCCGGCATAGGCCTCATTGCGCGGCTTTTGGGCGATGACCGCCCAGTTCAGCGACGTCACCGGACTGTAAGTGCCGAGCATGGCCACGTGCTCGGAGCCGGAGTTGACGGTGAATTCCTGGGTGGCGATGATTTGCGCCTTGTTGCCCCCGTCAATGAAAGTGCGGACGATTTCGAGGTTCTTCATGTCCTGGCCGGTGGCGAAGCCGGGAGCGGCGGCGGCAACCAGTCGGCCCTGGGCATCGACAACGTAGGGCGTAAGGCCTCCGCTGGCGACTTCCTGCAGACGGCGAATCAGGAATTGCAGGTCGACGACGGTGGCGATCATTCCCAGAAAACGATTTCCGTATTTCACCGGATAACTGACCACAAACACGGTGCGCGCGGATTTGCCTTCACCGACGACCAGGGCCTGGCCGTTGTATTCCCGGCCATCGCGGGCGGCGGAGAAGGCGCGTTCGAGTTCGCGGTTGAGAAAAGCATCGGGAGCTATGCTTCCGGCGAAAATGCCTTTGGCGTCAGAGTTGAGCAGCGTGGCGTATGCGATCTCGTCGGAAGACGAGACGAAAGTTTCCAGCAGGGCGCGTAGTTCGGGGGCGTGAATATTGGTCTCGCCAATGTCGCCGCCGCTGGCGATCTGGATGGCTGAGGACAAGTTGGCCAGCATCATATGCAGGGAGCGCTCGTGCTCGGAGAGATCGTCGGCGAGCGAGCGAGTCACCGTGTTCTGCAGCATCATCTCGTCTCGTTGCAGACGTTCACGGTTGATTCTCTCAACTTCGGCCGAATAGAAATACATCGGGACGATGCTGATCACCAGAAGCACACCGAGAATTACGTAGAGAATCGGGATGCGGGCGTGATTCGGAGCGCTGGCGGACAAGTCTCTCCCTTCACTTCTCGCGGACGCCGAAGGCGAAGTGGCGGCAGCTTTCAAAGGTATGCTTAAAATTCTAATGGGGAATGGGGCGGGTTGAACGAAAAGGTGGGGGGAGTGGCATTACCAAAGTACTCGTCGAATGGGGCTAGGGGCACGGGTTTGGGGGCTTCGTGGAGCTTTCCAGGATCAAAAAAGCTTCTAACCGCTGAGGGCGCTGAGGAAGGCCGCCGAGGACGCGAAGAAGAAGGGTGGGCTCGGGTGACTTTATAGCTTTGTGGGGTGCGCGGACGAGACGCCCTCGCTAACGGCCGGCGGGACGCAGGTGTACTCGTTGCGGGGGTAGGAAACGCCGAGCTAGAAGCTAAGAGCTGAAAGCTGAAAGCTGAAAGCTCAAAAGCTAAGAGCCCCCGCCTTCGCTTTTGCCGGTGCGGGACATTAGTTGCTGGATGGCTTCGCGGGGGGATTTGCCTGCGTGGAGGATGGCGTGCATTTGCTCGGTGATGGGCATCTCGACGCCGCGGGCATGGGCGAGGCCGACGGCGGCGGAGGTGGTAAATACGCCTTCGGTGACCATGCCGTGCATGCCGGAGATGATCTCGGGAAGTTTTTTTCCGCGGCCGAGTTCGACGCCGACGCTGCGATTGCGCGACAACCCTCCGGTGCAGGTGAGGACGAGGTCGCCGAGTCCGGCGAGTCCGGCCATGGTTTCGGCACGGCCTCCGCAGGCGACGACCAGGCGGGTCATCTCGGCGAGGCCGCGGGTGATGAGGGCGGCGGCGGAGTTGTGGCCGAAGCCGAGGCCGTCGCAGATTCCGGCGGCGATGGCGATGGTGTTTTTCAGGGCTCCGCCTAACTCCACACCGACTACGTCAGCGTTGGTGTAGATGCGGAAACTTGGGTCGCTGAATTCCTGCTGCACGGTGCGCAGAAGTTCGGCACTCGAGGAGGCAATGGTGATCGCCGTGGGATCGCCGCGCGCGACTTCCTGAGCGAAGGAAGGGCCGCTGAGCGCGCCGATAGGAGGCACGATTCCGTCTTCGCGCTGCAGCACTTGCGTGATCACTTCGGTCATGCGCAGCAGGGAGTTTTCTTCGAGACCTTTAGTGGCGCTGACGATTATGGTTTGCGGGTCGAAGAGCGGGCGCATTTGTTGGAACAGAGCGCGGCAGTGTTGCGAGGGCATGACGCTGACCACGATAGCGGCGTCGTGCAGAGTTGCGGGCATATCGTTGCTGGCGGTTACCGATTCTGGAATGGCACGGCCGGGAAGGAATTGTTCGTTGATGCGTGTCCGGGTGATGGATTCGCAGACGTCGAGCTCGTGGGCCCAGAGGCGAACGCGGTGGGTGCCTTTGCGTCCGAGCACGATGGCGAGGCCGGTGCCCCAGGCGCCGGCGCCGATGATGGCAATGTTACTCATTTTCTAACGCCTCTTCCGAATCGGCTTTCGGTGCCGGCGAGCAGGCGGCGAATGTTTTCGTGATGCTTCACGATCACCAGAGCTGAAGCGATCGCGATCGGAAGAAGCGTCAAGAGGCCCTCGCCGTAGCGATGGCGCAATGAGAACCAGGCCAATATCGGCAAGCTGGCTGCAGCGATGATTGATGCCAGCGACACGTATCTCAATGCCAATGCCACGACCATGAAGATAGCAAAGGCACCGAGGGTTGCGCGAGGAACCAGCAGCGCGAACGCGCCGGCGGAGGTGGCCACGCCCTTGCCGCCGCGGAACCGCAACCACACTGGAAACATGTGGCCGAGAACCGCGCAGAGCGCCACCAGTGACAACGGGGGATAGAGACTCGCATCGACATTTCCAGGTGCAATCCGCATGAACAGAGCATTCGCCAGGAGAACGGCGCAGGTTCCTTTGAGTGCGTCGAGCAATAAAGTCAGCAGGCCGAGCGCGGGAGATTTTCTGGCGACGTTGGTGGCTCCTATGTTGCCGCTGCCGGTGAGGCGGACGTCTTCGCCGCGAAAGAGGCGGACCAGGAGGTAGCCGAAGGGGATGGAGCCCAACAGGTAGCTGATGGCGGCGACTATGAGGAGGACGGGCATGCGTTAAAGGTGTCGAGTTTCGTGATGCTGGCGGCAGCGAGGGCGGGACGCTCTCGCGACAGCCGGCGCGACGCCGGCGCTACTTTAAATCAAAGGTGGCTAGCTTTGTGTATTTTGATCCTTTCGGGGAGAGCCGGCTTTGGTACAAAAAGAACTCGCGGGGCGTCATGGTACCAAACTCTGGGGCGGGGCGGGCGGCGAGTTTTTCCTGGAGATGGTGGAAGATGCGGTTGGGGGCGTCGGTTTTGGTGCGATGTGAGGAACCAGATACGCCGGGGGCTCGGGCCAGCGTCAGGTGTGGGCTGAAGGGGCGCGGTTCTTTGGGGATTCCTAACGATGACAGGGTCTTTTCGATGGTTGCGGCCAGTGCTGCGAGTTGGGGGCCGGCTTCGACGCCGATCCAGAAAACGCGCGGGGATTTTGCGGTAGGGAAGAATCCGTAGTTGTGGAAGTGGATTTCGGTTGCTTCGGCGTGGATTGGGGACAGGGAGTGTTTGATTTGGTCGAGGGCGGAGTCGGGTTGTTCGCCGATGAATTTTAGAGTGATATGGAGGGATTCTGGTTTCATCCAGCGGGCGTGGGGGGCGAATCCGGCGACGCCTTCGATGAAGAGGGAGATGCGGTCGCGGATGGCGGCGGGGATGTCGAGGGCGAGGAAGAGGCGCATAAGACAGTAGCGAGTACCTGCTACCGAATACCGAGCATCGAGCACCGAGCACAATCTTACTCGGTGTTCACTCGGTACTCACAACTCGGTACTACATGAGTTTCTTTCGCAACATATCCAGAGCCATCGTCGAGGCGAAGCGGCGGATGCGTTTGCGGTCGCCCGGGAAATTTCGTTGCACTATTTCCGTGCCGGTGCTGCTGGCTACAGCGTGAAAGACGAGGCCGACGGGCTTGTCCGGCGTGCCTCCGGTGGGACCGGCTACTCCGGTGATGCCGACGCCGAGCGTGGACTCGCAGCGGTAGCGGATGCCTTCGGCGAGGGCGGCGGCGACTTCGCGGCTGACCGCGCCGTGGCGGTCGATCATCTCAGTGGGGACGCCGGCGAGTTCGGTCTTGAGCGCGTTCGAATAAACGACGGCGCCACCGAGGAAATAGCGCGAGGCCCCGCTGACGGAAGTGAGGCGTTCGGCGAGCATACCTCCGGTGCAGGATTCAGCGACAGCGACTGTCGCGTTGCGCATCTGCAGCCAGTAGCCGACGATTTGTTCGAGCGATTCGCCGTTGCGGGAGTAGACTGCGTCGTCGAGTTCGTCTTCGACCACGCCGGCAACTTCGTCGACGCGGCGCTGGGCGGCGTCTTGCGAGGCGGCGCGGGATTTGAAATGCAGTTCGATTTCTCCGGCGCCGGCCAGGATGGTGGTTTCAACATCGGTGTAGCGCTTGTAGATGGGCGCGACTCGCGCGTCGACCGCCGACTCGCCGAGCATGGCGATCTTCAAGGTTCGAACCGCCAAGTAAGCCGGAGGAACTTTAGCGCGCAGGCGTTCGCGGACCTCGGCTTCGAACAGGGATTTGAGTTCGTGGGGAGGGCCGGGGAGCAGCACGATGATGTGTTCGCGGCCGTCGAATTCTCCGGCGAGCCATTGTCCGGGGGCGGTGCCGTTGGGATTGGGGAGCGCGGTGGCGCCGTCGAGAACGTCGGCTTGCTTGACGTTGTTGGGCGACATTTTCCAGCCGCGGTCGGCGAAGCGCTGTTCGAGGCGCGCGAGAATTTCCGGGTCGCGGTGGAGAGTGACGCCGAGGGCTTCGGCAACGGCTTCGCGGGTGAGATCGTCTTCGGTGGGGCCGAGGCCGCCGCTGAAGATGAGAATGTCGGAGCGGAACATGGCATGCTGGGCTGCGGCGACGATGCGGCGCAAGTCGTCGCCGACGATGCTCTTGAAAATTACCTCGACGCCAAGCAGGTTAAGCTGCTCGGTGAGGTAGAGCGAGTTGGTGTCCATGCGGTAGGGGGTGAGCATTTCGGAGCCTACCGCGATGATTTCGGCGTTCACGGGTAGAAGTTTAAATGAAAGGGGCAGGGGACAGCAGATTCCTCCTGTCTCGCTGCGCTCGCGCGTCGGAATGACAACGGCTCAACTATTGGAATCTGCAGCTCCGGCCTAAATGCGGTGCTTCCAGTATCCCGGTCGGCGTTTGCTGTGGGCGACGGCGATGATTGTCATCACGTCGGGATCGTCGAGGTAGATGACTGAAAACGGGAAGCGATGGAGGACGAAGCGGCGAGTTCCGTGGAGATATTTTGGGCAGCGCAGCGGGGCTTTGGAGACAGTTTCTAACGCGTCATTCACATCGGAGAGAAACTCGATACTCGCGTCCAAGCTGCGCGCCAGGTACCAATCGTCTGCGGCTACGAATTCCAGCCAGGCCTCCGGATGGAGTCGATACGGTTTATCTCTTGGCATCCCGCTGTCGAGCCTTCAGGCGTCCGAGCACCTGTTCGCCGGGGATCGTTTTTACACGGCCGGAGCGGATGTCGTCGATACGGCGTCTGATTTCGTCGTCCCAGGCAGCTTCGACACCTTCTTCGGCGGGTTCTTCGTCGAGGCTGGCGATTAAGCGATCGATCAGGAGACTCCGCTCTTGGGCGGAGAGGGCAAGGGCTTTTTCGAGCAGTTCGGAGAGTTGCGGTGTGACTTGGGCCATGAGGACCTCGCTGCGATTATTCTACGCTTCGGTGGGTTGCGTTTTGAAGGGAGGGTGGCGGTGTCGACGACGGGGGACAGCAGATTCCTCCTGTCTCGCTGCGCTCGCGCGTCGGAATGACAAGGGGATTATTCCGGGAGCAGGGGCAAGCCCTGAATGTTCCACGAGAGATGATGCACGGCGCCGGTGCCTTGCTGGGTGGCGCCGCTTGTGGCGAGGATTACAGATCGTCCGGGGGCAAACGCCAGGCCGACGACGCCCTGGCCGGCGACCTCGAGGTTGGCCAAGCCGTCGGGAGCGATTTTTACGATGCCGCGGGTGCCGGAGAGCGAGGCGGCGACGTAGAGATTGCCGTCGACGTCGAAGGCGAGTCCCTGGGGCCGGCCGAGGCCTTTGTAGAACGTGGTGACCGCGCCGTTGGGATCGATTTTGTAGACGCGGTCGTTGGGTCCGGTGACGAACAGGTCGCCGTGCGGACCGAAGGCCAGGTGATAGGCGGAGACGCTGAGCTCGAGCGTGGCGAAAACGAAGACCTGCTGGTCGCGGCCGATCTTGAAGATGGTGCCGTTGCGGTCGCCGACGTAGAGACTCTGCTCGCGATCGAAAGCGATGCCGGTGGCCACGCCCATGCCTTCAGCGTAGGTGGTTAGGGTTCCGTTGGTGGCCACGCGATAGACGGCGCCGTCGAAGCGGGAGGATACGTACATCTGTCCCTGGCGGTCGAATGCAATGGCGGTGGGGTTCATCATTTCGGCGACGAACGGCTTCATGTTGTAGCCGGTGTCGATCTTGAAAATGGCGACGGGAACTTTCTGTCCACGCGAGCCGGAAAACGTTACGTAGATGTTGCCTTCGGGATCGAGTGCGGGGCTGGTGACGGGATGAAGATTCTCGGCGATGGGCACGGCGACTTTTACAGGTTGGGGATTGCTCTGATGGCCGTCGGTGGCCACGATGACCGGGCCGGAAGTCGCGCCTTCGGGGACGCGCGCGACCAGAAACGAATCGGAGCTGACGACGATGGAGGCTTCGAAGTCTCCGAACTTAACGGTGGGACGATGAAGATCGTGGGAACGCAGGCCGGAGCCGGAGATGCGGAGTTCGCCGCCGGCGAGGGCGTTGGCGGGCGCGACCATTTCGATGCGGGGTCCGCCGTTGCTGCTTTTTCTGCCGAGGATGCGGTCGGAAAATGACATCAAGAAGTACCGAGTACTGAGTACCGTGTACCGAGCCGAGTATCGCGTGATTCTTCTCGGTACTCGGTATTCGCGACTCGGTACTACTTTAACAGCCCAAAGTGCAGCAGGAGATGCATTACTCCAAATGCAAAAATTCCTGCCGCCACGTCGTCGATTACGATTCCGGCGCCTTCGGGGAGCTTCTCCAGTTGCCGCACGGGAGGCGGCTTGACGATGTCGAAGGCTCTAAAAAGTATAAAACCGGCGAGAAAAGTTTTCCACGCCAGAGGGACGGCGATCAGAGCGATGAGTTGTCCGGCGACTTCGTCGATGACCACGAATTGCGGATCTTTGCCGCCGGACGCGCGGGCTACGCGGGTGGCGGCGGGGATGCCAATCAGGGTGACGAATGCCGCTATGGCGATCGCGAGCGGCGTGCGAAGCGTCGGTGCGAGTTCGTATGCGGCGGCGGCCCAGAGGATGACGGTGACGGCCGATCCCCAGGTGCCGGGGCCGGGGTGAAGGCGGCCAATGCCGAAGAACGTTGCGGTAATGGTCGCCCAGCGCGGGCCGCGCGGGCGCGACGCCCCCGCGACAGCCGGCGGGACGCCGGCGCTACTTTTTGACGTCGGTGCTCCCTCTGGGTTCATGGTTATTTGGCCGGCGGTTTCGTAGCGCCGCCGTCCTCGGCGGCTGTCGTGGGGGCGTCTCGCCCGCACACCCAGACCCATTCCCAATCTTTCAGTTTTGCTTTCTCCGGGTTGTCGGCGACGTAGTTGATGGCGCGTTCGAATTCCGCTTCGTTTCGGATCAGGTGGTCATAGTACTCCCTTTGCCAGAATGTGCCTTTGCGGTTGAGTAGTGCATTCGCCCGTCTTGCGGTAAAAGATTTCCAGGAATGGACGACCGTGGCGAGGGTCTGGCCCGGGAAGAGTTTGACTACCACGTGCACATGATTGGGCATGATGCACCAAACGAAGAGGCGATACCGTTTTTCATCGAAATGGTGCAGCGTGGTGGCTAGCTCTTCGGCGATAGCGCGATTTTGCAGGTGGCATGCGCCGGCGCCGGTGTCGAGGTATCTCTCGATGATCGGCGTGGAAAGGCTCTGGAGTTTTTTGCGCTCGTCGGGGCTTAATTCGCGGCGGAGTTGGTTTGCGGTTTTGACTATGGCTTCGCGCTCGGAGGTGATTTTGTCCAGGATTGATTTCGGGAGTGAGTCTGCCAGACGGAAGGTGATGAAGTAGGTTGCGCTTTCTTTTTCCCAGTGCGGGAGGCGGCCACGGGTGCGGATCCTTACTTCGCCGAAGCGCGGGCGGGACGCCCCCGCGACAGCCGGCGGGACGCCGGCGCTACTTTTTGGCGGCGCGGTGCTGACTGCGGGGTCGGCGCTGGGCTCGAGTTTGGGCTCTCGGTCCGGGCTCATGATTCGTCTGCCGGGTCTTCGGGAGAACGGTCTTGGATTTTTTCTTCTGCGTCGGTTACCGGGGAGGAGATTACGTATCCGCCGCTGGCCCATTTACCGAGATCGATGAGGCGGCAGCGGTCGCTGCAGAAGGGGAAATCTGGGTCGGTGCTTTTGACGGACTTTTTGCAGATGGGGCAGCGGAGTTTGACGATGCGCTTGCGGGGCATAGGCGGTTCTATTGTAGAAGGAAGATTTGGAATTGCGGAGGGAAAGGATGGGCCAGCGATTCCCACTGCTCGCGACTACGAGACTCCCACTTCTCGCGCAAAGGACGCGCGAGAAATGGGGCACCCCCCGTCCCGTTGCTATGCGGCAACCGGCTGGCTACAGGATTTTTGCGACCAGATCGTAGTCGTGGGCTTCGGTGATCTGACAACGGTAGAACTGCCCAGGCTGCGGAGCCGCGTCCTCGGGGAAATCGTTCACGAAAACTTTGCCGTCGATTTCGGGGGCGTGCATGGGAGTGCGGCCTTCAAGCAGGAGTTCGGTTTCTTCGGATTCGCCTTCGAGCAGCAGATCGAATTCCTGGCCCACCAGAGTTTTCTTTTTCTTTTTGCTGATCTGGCGCTGGATGCCCATCAGGTGTTTGCGGCGGCGCTCGATTTCACGCGGCGAGAGTTTCTTTTCGAGAGCGTAGGCATCTGCGCCGTCTTGATCGGAGTAGGCGAACGCACCCATCCAGTCGAACTGGGCTTCGCGCACGAAGTCGCAGAGTTCTTCGAATTCTTTTTCGGCCTCGCCGGGGAAGCCGACGATGAACGACGTACGTAACGTCAGATCCGGAATTGTTCGGCGCATTTTGGCGATGGCGCGGAGGAAAACGTCGGCTCCGCCGCCGCGCTTCATGCGCTTCAGGACTGAGGCGGAGGCGTGTTGCAGCGGGACGTCCATGTAGGAACAGATTTTTTCGTGTTGCGCGATAGTGTCGAGGAGTTTGCCGGTGATCTTGTTGGGATAGGCGTAGAGAAAACGCACCCAGCGCAGATCTTCGATGGCCGCGAGTTTTTCGAGGAGGAGCGCCAGGCCGTCTTTCAGGCCGAAGTCTTCGCCGTAACAGGTCGTGTCCTGGCCGATGAGAGTAATTTCGCGGACCCCGCTCTGAGCGAGGCGTTCGGCTTCGGCGATGACGGATTCGAAACGGCGGGAGCGGAACTGTCCGCGGAGTTGAGGAATGATGCAGAAGGTGCAGGGATGGTCACAGCCTTCGGCGATCTTGACGTAGGCCATGTGACGCGGCGTGGAGAGAATGCGCGGCGTGGCGTCATCGTAGAGATAGTTAGGAAGATCAGCGATGGCGCCATCCCAGGCGTTCCGCGAGAAGCGGCCCTGCGCGGCGCGGGCATCGCCTTCCGGGCGCGATGGCAGGACCGAATTGAGAACAACGAATGGCGAATTGCTGGCGCGGTTCGGCAGCGGGGCGGGTGCGATGCCGGCGGCGGCGAGAATGTTTTCCAACTCGCCGGTGCCGACGACTGCATCTACTTCAGGAATGTCTTTGCGAATCTGATCGCGGTAGCGCTCGACGAGGCATCCGGCGACGATGAGTTTCTTGGCATTGCCGCCAGTTTTGTGGGCGGCCATTTCGAGAATGGTGTTGACGGATTCCTGCTGCGCGCTTTCGATGAACGAGCAGGTATTGACCACGATGACGTCGGCGTCTTCGGCGCGGCGGGTGAGTTCGGCCCCGGCGCGGGCCAACAGGCCCATCATGACTTCGCTATCGACAAGATTCTTGGGGCAGCCGAGGCTGACGAAGCCTACTTTTTGCGGGCGCGCGGGTTGCGGGTGTTCGTCCTGATGCTCAAGCGTGAGACTGGGGGAGTCGATGACGGTGAGATCTTTGACTGGCATGCAATCTTTCTATTTTAGCATCCTGCAGAGCAACATCCGGCATCGCAGTGCGTTGAGCCCAGCAGGTTGAGCCGGGTGACGACCTCGGCCTCACAAAAGATAGTAGGGATCGTCCAAAACAGCCGGTGTCGTGCTAGGCTATGGCTTACCGCCGTAACAATTTATGAACCACCTCTCAGGAGGGGAAATGTTTGGTCAACGTCTTTGGATTGCAGTCCTGATGGCAGTGACTATGCTGGCGGCGTCGGCGGTTGCGCAGGATGAGAAGAATGAAATCGGAGGCATTCTGGGCCGCACGTTCATCAGTAACCAGGGAATTACGGGCGGAACGGATCCGAATACCATCATCGCCTCGGGCAAGGGCCTGAGTTTTGATGTTGAGTACGCCCGCCGGTATATCGTCACGCCGATCTATGCGCTCTCCTGGGAAGGGGTGCTGATGTACAACAAAGACGAGGATGTCAACGGCGGAGCGTATGGCTTTGCAGTGGTGCCGCCGCAATATAGCGAGTTGTTTGTGACCGGGGGAGCGCGGGTGAATCTGTTTCCCACCACCGCAGTTTCGCCGTGGGTTAGCCTGGGCGCGGGTATCGGCCACATCGGCGAAGCCTCGACCCTGATCTATGGAGGCGCAAACCCTGGGAAGTCCACGACCTCATTTGCACTGCAGGGTGGACTCGGGCTGGATGTGAAGGTCTGGAAGAATCTTAGCCTGCGCGGAGAAGTTCGCGACTTCTGGGGCGGGGAGCCGGATTTTCCATTGGCGCCTACGGGGAAATCACGGCAGCACAACTATTTTGTCGGCGGCGGAGTGTTCTGGCGGTTCTAGGCGGTTCGCCATTGAAGCACCTCCAACCCAGTAGCGCCGGCGTCTCGCCGGCTGTCGCGAGGGCGTCTCGCCCTCGCTGCTAACAGTAATCTAAACCTGCGGGCATCCGCCCGCACATTGGGCCGGCGAGACGCCGGCGCTACACCATTCGCTAACGGGTCTTCGTTGCCATTTCTACTTCTTCGTACAACTCCGGCAAGCGTTGGGCGTCGTCTGCGGAATTTCCGAAGCGGGCGGATTCGTAGACCTGGGTGAAACGTGCGACTGGTTCGCGCAGGCGGATGTCTTCGATTTTTCTTACGAATTCCTGCGGGGTCTGCGCAGCCGGTTTTTCCACTCCCTGCCGCGCCACGGCGCGAGCCATCTTCCGGTACCACATGGAAGCCGCCTGCTCAGGGGAACGCTCGGGATGAGCGGTCAACCACTTTTCGTTCAGCAGGCGCGCGATGCGGCCCAGGTTTCCCAACAGCACGAGAATCAGCACGACGGCCGCGCCCGTGACCACCCAATGGCCGGGCGAGCGCTCGACGCGATCCTGGCTGTGGCGAGCCCACTTCAGCATCGAGGCGTAATGATTGCGGGCCCACTTCCGTGAGCGTTCCCACAGACCACGCGTGCCGCTGAAGGCGGCCTGGCCGAGCGAGTACTGGTGCGAACTGTCATAGCTGACCACCCAATCCCGCCAGAATGAGGCCATGGCGTCGACGTAGAGGGCGAGGGGGTTCCAGCCCTGCGGGGTTCCGCTGTTGCCCGCAGGAGTGGGATCGAAGGTCTGCCAGCCGTACCCGGGGAAATAGGCTTCCACCCAGGCGTGCGCATCTTTGGCGCGGACCACATAGTTTCCGGTGAGGTCGTTGAACTCATCGGTGCGGAATCCGTTGACCACGCGGGAGGGAATTCCGAGGGTGCGCAGCATGACCGCCATGGAGGAAGCGAAATATTCGCAGTGCCCTTGCTTGCGCTCGAAAAGAAAATTGGCGATGGGATCTTTCACCTGCGTGCGGGGCAACTCGAGGGTGTAGCCGAAGCGAGTGCGGAGATGGTTTTCGATGGCGGCGGCTTTGTCGTAATCGCTGGTGGCAGAACTAGTGATTTGAGAAGCGAGGCGGGGCACTCGCGGATCGAGCGGCGGCAGCTTGAGATAGGGCGCGAGTTGCGGCGGGTAGTCGCGTGCGGCGGAGCGCAACTCGGCGGGCATGGGGGTGGCAATGTCGGAGTCAGCCTCGTAGCGGCTGATAGCACGTTGGTTGTCGAAGTTGTAGACCGCACCGCCGGAATCGGCGGCCAGCATGCGGTAATCTCCGCTGACGCTGCGGGCCCAGGGCGCCAGGAAAAAAACATTGGTTCCGATCGGTTCCATCAGCACGCGGTAGTGAATGATGTGCTCGCGGGTCAGGCTCGAATTCGCATAGGAGCGCAGCGCTCCGTTGGTTCGCGGCACCCGGAAACTGTTGTCCGAGCGGCGCTGCAAAACGGACTGCTCGCGAGGGTTCGACCAGGTGTGGCCATCGAAGTCGGCGAGGGTGACGCCGCGCCAGTGCAGATCCGATCCGCCGACGGTGTCGCCGTCGATCTGGATGTGCATGACCACCGAGCTCGACTGCTGGATCCGGCCGATCTGTCCGAGTTGCACGTGATCGCTGAAGCCGGCCGAGAGGTCGGTGCCGAAGGAGTAGGCGCCCATGTATCCCGCCGACATGCGGGGCATTAGGAAAAATACCGCAACGCCGCCGAGCAGGATCATGAACATCAGCGCCGGTGCGACCCGCGCCAGAGCGAAGGCCAGGTGGCGATGTTCCTGGGGATCGCTGGAATGCCGCGCCTGAATATTGGCGTCGTGGCCGGAGCGGCGCATTTCCATCAGGACGAAGGTTCCCACCGCCATCATCATGAACACGGCGAAGGAGAACAGGAATACGCTGTCGACGGTCAATACGGCCGATGCCAGCACCATCAAAAAGGCGAGAATCGAAAGCGTGACGTGGTCGCGCTCCCGGCGCAGGGAGAACATGCGCACAACTACGCCGAACAATGCCAGATGAATCGTGGCCGGCAGAAAACCGCGCGAGAAAATAAAATAGTCAGCGGCGAAAAAGGCGAAGTAGACGACCGAGAGCGGCGTGGTCCAACTTTCTGGGATCAGGAACTGGCGGCGCTTGGCCAGCAAATAGCCCCGAACCGTCAGTGCGACGCCCACCAGAAGCATCGATGGGACATCCAACCCGCCGGTACTGGCCAGAGTTGCAAAGCCCGTAAGAACAAGCAGATACAGAGCTAGCTCGAAGTAATGGTCGATGGCGCGGGAGAGCGGGATCACGCCGGGTTGTGGAGATTGGGGCGCCATCAGTAGTGAGCGGAGGCCGTGCAGCGCTCCCCCGCAGGTTTCCTTATTTTGGCTGCCGGGCCGAACCAACCCGCCTGGCTTAACCATTGTTCGACAACCGCCAACAGAAGGGAAGGCTTTGCGCACATATTCTTGCACCAAAAGTCACATGCCGTTGGTGGAGGGGTTAGGTTGTGGCGGCGGGGACGCCGCCACGACAGCCGGCGAGGACGCCGGCGCTACGTGAACTGCCGGTGGGCTACTGCGAGCGAATGCTAGAATGGTTCAGGTCAGGCATCGGTCTTACGCGACGTACTCTCGCCAACCCCGCCAGGTCCGGAAGGAAGCAACGGTAACGGGCTCTTGCGTGTGCAGTGAGGTCCCGGTGCCTGGCTTATTTGTTTTGTGCGTTTTGTTGCCACTCTGATTACCAAGATTTACATACTCTTTACGAGTCTTTGCGCAAGAAATCGATCCTCGCGCATCAACATAAGCAGGCCGGAAAAAATTCTAGGCCGCGCAAGGTGAGAAATGAAGAGTCGCGGTAGTTCCCCCACGCTCGCTCCCCACGTCACCATTCACGTATCCGGAAAATTATTTGAGGGACATCTGGCGTATCTGGACCAACTGGTTCAGAGCGCCGCCGAGTGCCAATTGTGGCCGCAGTTGGATCTCCGCCACCTGGAGGAGTTGGACCGGGCAGGACTTCTTTACCTTGTTGAGGGAGAGAATCGCGATTTCGGGATCGTCTCGTGTCCTCATTTTGTTCGGGAGTGGATCGAGCATGAGAGCGGGCCGGCTGCGGCTTGAAACTCTCGCTCCTCGTCGAGGGTTTTGTACTCGGCCGTAAGAGCTTTTAACCGCTGAGGTCGCGGAGAAACGCCGCTGAGGTCGCTGAGAGAATCCTTTACCCGACTTGAATGGCGGTACGGGCTGCGATCGTCCGATTGTGTTGGGACGCCGGGATACACTCGTTACTCAGTCGGATCAGCTTTTTTGTTAGACGTTCCAGTTAGACATTCTGCTCCCAATCCTTCAGAATACTGAGTTTCATACTCACGCGACTTCTTAGGCAATCTGTCAGGAGCCCTCATTGACGAAACCGATTCGCGCCAAAATCAGCGCCCTCGGCACCCACGTGCCGCCGAAGCTGCTCACCAACGCCGACCTGGAAAAAATGGTGGACACCAACAACGAGTGGATCATGGCCCGGGTGGGCATCCGCGAGCGCCATATTGTGGAGAAGGGCGTGGCCACCAGCGATCTTGCGGTGGAGGCTGCGAAGAAGGCCTTGGCTATGCGTGGCCTGGCTCCGACTGACATCGACGTGATTATCGTCGGCACGGTTACGCCCGACATGTTTTTCCCTTCGACCGCGTGCCTGGTGCAGAGCAAGCTGGGAGCGAAGGGAGCGTGGGGATTCGATCTTTCGGCCGCCTGCTCGGCGTTTCTTTATTCGCTTCAGGTGGGTACCCAATTCATTGCCAGTGGCGCTCATAAGCGGGTGCTGGTGATTGGCGCGGATGTGATGTCGTCGATCATCGACTACGCCGATCGGGCGACCTGCGTGATCTTTGGCGACGGCGCGGGTGCGGCGATTCTGGAACCAGCTGAGGATGACTCCGTCGGGCTGATTGACTACATTCACGAAGTGGATGGTGCGGGGGGGCAGTTTCTTTACATGCCGGGCGGAGGCAGTCTGAATCCCACCAGCAAAGAGACGATCGAAAAGAGAATGCACTACGTGCACCAGGACGGGCAGCAGGTGTTCAAGTTTGCGGTGCGGAAACAGACTGAACTGTGCCAGAAATTGCTGGAGCGCAACGGGCTGAAGGGGACTGACATTGACGCGTTCATTCCGCATCAGGCGAACTTGCGGATTATCAATGCGACGGCCGACCGGCTGGGGCTGCGGCCGGAGGCGGTGGTGGTGAACATTGAGCGCTACGGCAACACCACCGCGGGCACGATTCCGCTGGCCATGAATACGGCGCTGGAGCAAGGCAAGCTGAAGAAGGGAAGTCTGGTGATGCTGGCGTCGGTGGGCGCGGGGTTTACGGTCGGGGCGACGCTGCTGCGCTGGGCTTTCTGAGAGTTTTATTTCGTGACGTTCGTAACTCTCTTCAGTGCTTTGCAATGGCCTGACCGCGGGTCGCGCTGCTATCGTTTTTGCACGCTCGCCCCACGTGGGGATGCCGGCGGGCGTGTACGAGATGATGCGTTCCATCTGCTGCTGTCTTCTTCTGGCTATGGGCTCGGTCGCAGTGGCCGCGCAACAGGCCGATCCACGCGAGAGCAAATTGCTGGTTCTGGAGCGTTTGTGGAATGAGGCTCAGGTACACCGCGATGCCTCGGCGCTCGATGCTTTGGTGTCGAGCCGATTCGTGAACACCGAATGGGATGGAGAGATCACCGACAAGCAGAGATTTCTGGCGGACATCAAAGATCCGCGATTCAAGCCCACCGCTGCCAACATCCAAGACGTCAAGATGAACTTTTTTGGCGACACCGCCGTGATCACCGGCATCTATCACACGGCGGGCACTTACCAGGGCAAGCCGTATGACCACGTCGGACGCTTCACCGACACGTGGGTTATGGACATGGGCAAGTGGCAATGCGTGGCCAGTCATACCAGCCTGCTGAAGAAATAATTACCTCACACTTTTACTGGCAATCCCACCCTGCTATCGGAACCGCGTCCGCGGTTATATGCTGAAGAACTCTCTTGCTTTGCGGTGGTACCGTGCGGCGGCTGAAAGCTGAGACTGAGTCCGCGTTCACTTTACGGCATCGCTAAAGCTATTCAGTCTCATGACATCCTTCACAGATTGTTGATTGTTATCCAAACGCCTGCCCTGATACGTACCTTTTCAAACTTCAGTGCGACCAAATGCACGAGCTCTTTTCATCGGGCGTGCGCGGGATTAAGATAGGCAGTCATCCAATACTCCCGGAGAAACTTCGAACATGGGCTCAGATAAACTTCGCAGGGTTGTCTCGCTTGTCGCACGGTTGGTTCTGGCATTCATATTCTCAATTTGTTTTGCAGCCGCTGCGTTCGGGCAAGCCAAGTCGGAGCGGCAAGCGAAAGCCGCTAAGGCGCCAGCAACCACCCCGACTACTCAGCCTGCGTCCTCAGCTACGAGCGGCTCCGACGCGGCTGAGTCGTCCAAGCCCGAAGAGAAGGCATTCAAGGGGATGAAGTATCGGCTGATCGGGCCGTTTCGCGGCGGGCGGTCGCTGACCGCGGCGGGGATTCCGGGCGATCCGACGACGTACTATTTTGGCGCGACCGGCGGGGGAGTGTGGAAGTCGACGGACGGCGCAGAGACGTGGTCGTCGGTGTTTGACAAGGAAGGGACCGCTGCGATCGGGAGCATCGCGGTTGCCAATTCCAATCACAACGTAATTTATGTGGGGACGGGCGAGGCTTGCATTCGCGGCAACATCTCTCATGGCGACGGCGTTTACCGATCTTTGGACAGCGGCAAGACCTGGAAGAATGTTGGACTGAAGGATTCGCGGGCGATTGGCAAGGTCATTATTAATCCGACGAATCCTGACATCGCTTTCGTGGCCGCGCTGGGCCATCCGTACGGGCCCAACACCGAGCGCGGAATTTTCCGCACCACTGACGGCGGCAAAACGTGGGAGAAAGTTCTTTACAAGGATGAGAACACGGGCGGGATTGACGTGGCGTTTGATCCGCACAATCCCAATATTCTTTTTGCGGCGCTGTGGCAGGCGCGGCGGACGTCGTGGAGCATGGAGAGCGGAGGTCCGGGCAGCGGTCTTTACCGTTCGAACGACGGGGGCACGACCTGGAAACATCTTGAAGAACACGGACTGCCCAAGGGACCATACGGAAAGATCGGCGTCGCCGTGGCCGCGAATTCGGACCGCGTCTATGCGCTGATCGAAGCCCACAATCCGGATGGCGGACTCTATCGCTCCGATGACGGTGGCGAGTCGTGGCAACTGGTGAATCCCGACCACGGCCTGTGGCAGCGTCCGTGGTACTACATGCACGTGATCGCGGACCCGCGCGATGAGAATGTGCTCTACATCATGAATGTGGAGTCGTACAAGTCGACCGATGGCGGACATTTGTTTAATAAAGTGCGAGTACCGCACGGCGACAATCACGGGCTGTGGATCGATCCGCAGAACACGCGGCGCATGATTGCGTCGAACGATGGCGGAGTTACGGTGACGCTTGACGGCGGCAAGAACTGGACGCGCGAAGACAACCAACCGACCGCGCAGTTTTATCACGTCATCACCGACTCGGCGACGCCTTACCGGGTGTACGGGCCGCAGCAGGACAGCGGGACGGTTGCGATCGTGAGCCGCAGCGATGACGGATCGATCGACAAGAGCGACTGGTACGACGTGGGCGGGGGCGAGGCCGGTTATATCGCGCCCGATCCGCGCGACCCCAATATCGTTTACGCGGCGGATTATCAGGGGAACCTGACGCGCTATGACCGGCACATCGGGCAAGTGAAGTCGATCACCGAGCAGCCGGAACTTTCCGATGCGCACGGGGCGGCGAACCTGGAACATCGCTTCCAGTGGACCGCGCCGGTCATGCTGTCTCCGCACGATCCCAATACGCTGTATCACGGCGGCGAACGGCTGTTCAAGACCACCGACGGTGGGGTGCACTGGCAGGCCATCAGTCCGGACCTGACGCGCAACGATAAGGAGAAGCAGAAAGTTTCGGGCGGCGATATTACGCTCGACGATTCCGGCACCGAGTATTACGACACGATTTTTGCGCTGGCGGAATCTCCGATCACCAAAGGTTTGCTTTGGGTCGGCACCGATGACGGTTTGATTCAGCTTACGCAGGACGAAGGAAAGACCTGGAATAACGTGACTCCGAAAGATATGCCGGAGTGGGCGCGCATCAGCCAGATTGATGCTTCCGCGCACGATGCGGGAACGGCGTATGTGGCCGTGGATCGGCACCAGTTCGACGATCTGCGTCCTTATATTTACAAGACCAGCGACTACGGCAAGACGTGGACGAAACTGGGGCAGGGAATTCCGGACACGGCGTTTGTGCGGGTGGTGCGTGAGGATCCGAAGAAGCGTGGGCTGCTGTATGCCGGAACGGAAACGGGCATTTTTGTATCGTTCGATGACGGCGCGAAGTGGCGTCCGCTGCAGCTGAATCTGCCGACGACGCCGGTGCATGATCTGGTGATCAAAGATAACGATCTGGTGGTGGCCACGCATGGGCGCGCGTTCTGGATTCTCGACGACCTGTCTCCGCTGCGGCAATACAGCGATGACATCGCGCAGAAAGAAGCGTTCCTGTATGCGCCGGCGATGGCTTATCGCATTCAAGCGGGAGCGGGCGGAGAGCGGCATCCCTCGAAACGCACTGGACAGAATCCACCGGCCGGCGCGGTGATCTATTACTTCCTGAAGGATGCTCCGAAGACGGGCACCGAAGCCAAGGTTGAAATTCTCGACGCTTCGGGCAAAGTTATCCGCAAGTATTCAAGTATGGAGTACAACACTCTGGAAGAGCCGCTCGACCCTGACGACAAGAAGCCGGAGAAGCAGTTGAAGCCGGAAGCTGGCTTGAATCGCTTTGTGTGGGACTTGCGTTATGAAGAGGCCCATCACGTTCCGGGCTACTATCTCTGGGAGTACGGGAGCGGAGCGCGGGGGCCGGTGGCGATTCCTGGGCACTACCAGGTTCGACTCACGGTGGGATCGCAAAGTCAGACGGCGGCTTTCGATTTGAAGCTGGATCCGCGGGTGCAGGTCAGCCAGGCCGATCTGGAGGCGCAATTGAATCTGCTGCTGCAGACGCGCGACGAGTTGAGCCGGGTTTACGATGCGGTGAATCAGATTCAAGATGTGCGCTCGCAGGTGGCCGGGCTGAAGCGGCGGCTGCCGGAAAACGCCAGCACCAAGACGATTGCGAACGCGGCCGACGATCTGGAGAAGAAACTGGTGGCGGTGCGCGAGGAAATCATCAACCTGACCATCAGCGCGAATGAAGACTCGCTGGCGTATCCTCCGCAACTGGATGCGCGGCTGGCGTATCTGGCGATGGATGCGGCTACCGCCGACGCGGCGCCGACCGAGGCCGAGCAAAAGCAGTTCGAGAAGCTGAAGCGGCAGAGCGGGGAACTGATCGGCCGCTGGGAAGATCTGCAGCGGCGGGACTTGGCCGCGTTTCAGAAGCTGACGGTTGAGGGCAGCTTGTCGACGGTAGTGGTGCCACCGGCGGGGCGGGCAACGGAGGAGTCGGTGCCGGCGCACTGAGCGTTCGGTGGAATCGTTCTGTCCGTAAAAAAAAACCCACTTCTCGCGCAAAAAGCGCGCGAGAAATGGTGCACCCAAAAACGGACTTCTCGCTTCTGGCGCGGCGGGCGAGGATCCCGCCCGGACAGCCGCCGGAGACCGCGCTACTGTTGACTCCTCCTGTTACTCCTATTACTTCCGTGCCACTTCGATGGCACTGTTGTGCCTTGTTCGGACGCTGGCGGATTGCTATTGTGCCGATAGAGCTTGATGTTGGTTCCTCCCCTGAGGGTCAACGCGGTTGCGGACGATCCTGGATTTGGGGGGTGTATATGCGAAAGATGAATCTGTTCTATGCGGCGATTGGCTTTGCGGTGGCCCGCTGGATTTTTAAGCGGCAAGCAGTAGTCGATCCGGTAACGCGGTTCCGGACGCAGGGTTTGCTGTAGAGGTTTTTTCCGGGCTTGGGCGTGCGCCCCGTTGCGCCTCCATTTCGTCAGCGCGCGCCCATTGCTTTCATCCTTCCTGCAGTAACTATTACCAAAGTTTGCCTGCGGCTCATCGCGCTCCCATTTTCAGAACTACGGTGTTCCTCTCGTCGCCGGCAATGATGCGGTAAAACTTCTTCAACTCGTCGGCGCGCGCCACCGGCACGCTCAATTCTTTTACTTCCAGGGTGCGGCTGTAGTGGATGCGGTTGTCTTTCACTTCAGTTTTCGCATGATAGCTGGCGAAGCTGTATTCGGCGTCAACGGGAGGAGGCAGGTCGTCGACGACGTAGCCCGCCGGGATTGCGATCTCGAAGGTATCGGTGTCGCGCGACGGGCCCTCGAATTCGATGGCGAACTTGCGCGGATCTTTGGTTTCCAAAATCCCGCTGCTTTTCACACCCAGCACGCGCGGACGGACCAGCAGCAGGCCTCCGGCGTTCTTGGCATAATTCCGGGCTTCGAAGGTGTAATGAAAACCGAAAGGCTTGTCGGTGATATTGAGATTGTCGACGCTGGCTTTGCTGATGGTAAAAAGCGACAAGGATCCGGCCAGAAGATCTTCGATGGGCTTGATCTGGTCGGCAGATTTGTTGACGCTGCGCAGGCGCATGCGCTCCGACCAAGCGCGATCTCCCACCCGGGTTTCGCTGACCTCGCCCGTCAACGTGCCCATGGGATCGAGCGTCAAGGTCCCGGTGCGCTGGATGCCGTTCATGGCCGGGGGTTGTCTCGGCAATTCGACAAGCTCTCCTCCCTCCGACGTAACCAGCAGGCCCCAGTTTGCCTGCAGGTATCCGCCGATTTCTCCGAAAGGGGTTACCTCATTAGTCGGATCGAAGTAGAGAAGGCGACCAAGCCTTGGATGATCGATGGTTGCGACCAGAGATGGGTCAGAAACATTTCCGGGCAACTTGATGGCCAGCACGACGTGGTCGAAACTTCCAATGTTCGCGGGCGTGTCGGAGTTTACGGAGCCGCGTTCCGAGTTAATGACTACATAAAATGACTCAACTCCGACCCGGCTCAACATCGAACTCAACAGGGTAGCTTTATCCTTGCAATCGCCGTAGCGGTGCACGAATACTTCGGATGCGGCGTGGGGCTGCCAGCCTCCTATGCCCAGTTCGATAGCGACATAGCGGATGTCGCGCTGCACGAACCGCGCCAGAGCCTGCATCTTCTCCAGTTGAGTAGGTGCCGAGGCAGTGATGCTGGCGACTTGCTGGCTGATTTCAGGGGAGGCATCGCGCCGGCCGGTGGTTAGTTTGAGATACCAGTTACCCATCTGCTGCCAACTGTTGAAGCCGTTATTGGCGGCACCGCCCTGCGGATAAAAAGAAACGACCAACTGGCCGGCAACGCCGTCGATCGGCGGCATCTCCATTTCCTGGCGAATCGCCTTTACGTCGCTGACCACCCAATCCCACTGGTTGTTGCCGCCTTGCGTCGCCTTGCTTTCGGAATAGTTGATCCACGAGGCTTTGTATTCCCATCCCGCTGGAAGTTGCAGCGAGTAGTGCATTTCCCGCCCGGGAATTTCTCGTTGAAACACCCAGATGTCCTGCAATACCATCGGCTGCTCTTCTTTTTCATACTCATAGCCGACAATGTTGCCGGGGTCGGCCGCGGGAATCTGCAGTAGCTTATCTTTGACGTCGGAAATGAGTTCGCTGCCCTCAACTTTCGGCAGGGCAACCTCGATCGCCTCTTTGTCTTTGACTTCGTAGTCTTTTCCCTGTGCCGGGATGCACCAGCCGCGCAGGCCAGTGATCTTGCTATGCGCATTAAAAGAAACGCCAGCGACGCCGTAATCGCGCCCGCTGGGTCGAAGAATTTTGTAGACCACGCGAACCCTGGTCTTGATCTTGTCCACGGATTGAACGGTGACGGTTTTTTCCGAGTACAGCAGGATGGCGTCGGTCTTGTCGTCGTGCGCGGGCAGAGGCGCGGAGGCCACGGCGTGCATCCATTGCGGAGCTTCGCTCGCCCGAGCCCGGGGTGAGACAGCGAGTGCGAAGAGAATTGAGAACGCGCAGGTCCGCGTGACGAACCAGCGTCCGATGAACCAGCGCCCGACGAACCCGTGTACGACGAATCTGAAATCAATTGCTCGCACTGGTGCCTCCGGGTTGCAGAATGACTTGCTGTTCATCACCGGTCCTCACCACTTGAAAGAAGTTGCGCAAGGACGCGTAGAACTTCTGGTCGAGCAGCATTAGGTCCACATCCAGGGTACGGCTCAAGTGCAATGCGCCCTTGTTATTGTCGGCTTGGACGGTGTAAATGGCGGCTTTAGCGTCGAGCTTTTGCGGAGCGGGCAGGGTGGAAATCTGCCAGCCCAGAGGCAGTTCGATGTTGATGTTGTCCACGCGGGCAAACGGGAACTCAAAATAAATGGGGTGCACGCGGTCGGAGTGATCGAACAGGTGTTTTTCCGGAGCTCCGAAAAGCCCAACCGGAAGCAGCACCCGTCGCCCCGCCGCCGAGACCCATCCCGGCACTTTCAGCGTGTATTCGGCGACCAGCGGCGGAGTGGAATTTTTCCAGTCCGGTTGATTGGTGAGTTCCACTTCGCATGCCACCGGGATCGATCCTTTGACCTCGTCTTCCAGGAATTTCTTGCGCTCCGCGGCATCGGCGAGGCGTTCTCCCACCCGGCGCTGCGAGGCCTCCAATCCGGTGTAGGTCAGAGTCAGTTTGCCCTCGAGGTCGCCACTGTCGGTGAGTTTCAGGTCTCCCTGCCGCTTGATTCCGGACTCGGCGCTGCCCGGGAGAGTGGTTTGGAGCCAGGTGCCGCCGTCTTTATCGAGCTTAAGACCGGACACTCCGGTCTCATACCACGGCAACATGCAGAATGGCGTGAAGGCTGCTCCGGGATCGCAAAAAACATCTTTCCCATTTAACTTTACGACCACAACGTTGGAGTCAAGGCGGCGGCCGTCCATGGTCTGCGGAAAAAAGAAATAGTTCATCCGGTCTGAAACCCACATCCCGGAGGCTTCAAATCCTGCCGCGCGAGCCAGGGCAAGAAAAAGCCAGGTCAGGTCTCTGCCGTTGGTGTATTGCTTCTTCCAAATCACCTCAACGTTGTCCGGCTCTTTCTCTTCTTTGCTGCGCTTTTTTTCCTGTTCGGTTTTTTCCGCCTCGTAGGATGTGTTGCGAAGTTGCTGCACCCGGGCGTAGATTTTTTGCAGTTTCACTTCCGGGGAGTCGCCCGCGGCGACAATCTCACCCACGGCCTGCTCCATGGCCTTGCGCTTTCCGATGAAGCTTTCCAGTTGATCGTTGAGTCGTTTACCGCGCTTTTTCCAGTAGGTGGTCGGATCGTTCTCGAAGCGATCTTCGCTGTAGATGAAATCCACACGAGACTTGAGCTCGTTTTCCGGCGGCATGTAGTCTTCAGTATGAAAGGCGGGCACATCACTCACGCCCAACGTGATGACGTGGTCGGGGCCTTCCACGGGCTGCGCCGTGCCGGTCGGCAGGTTGTGCCAGGTCCAGCGCACGTTCATGGGTGAATAATCGCTGGCGTAGGGCCTCAGCGAGAATTTTGCACTCTTGGTGAACAAGTCGTGGTTCAGGATCCAGTGTGAGTCGAAGACGAAGTTCTCGCTAAAGTCAGTGGTGTAGTAATACTCGAGGATGGCGCCAGGCTGAACATCGGGCATGGTGAACGTCTTGGCCAGGTACTTTACGCCGCGCGCCTTGATGATCGACTTATCGAACGCTTTGCCACTGAAGTTTATGATGGTGCCA
>DATHQJ010000311.1:0-3151 GCA_035482825.1 Binatus sp. (SeqCode)
AATCGTCCGGCCGAGCCCCAGCAGGCCGGGACGGGGCGTACATTTATACGCTGTATCCGCTTCCCCTAATTCATGCGCGCCCCGCATGCGCAAGGCCGATTCCCGTCGGGGGCGGCGTGGAACCGGCACGGGTGCATCGCCTGGTGGTATGGGCATATGGGCAAACTGCATCCGCGGAGGTTTACCGTGGATCTCATTCTTGTACGTTTTATTTTTGTCATTGTTGTTGCGCTTACTTGCTTCGTCATTGAGCCCTTTGGTCAGCCCCGCAACATTGACGCGGGCCTGGGCGCGCTGATCGGAGCGTTGATCGTCCTGTTCGAGTGGAAGCTGCGCATGATGAGCCTCACCCGGCTGATCGGCGCTGCCATCGGGAGCTTCCTCGGAATCTGCGGCGCCTACCTGTTCGCCCTGGTCATCCGCAATAGCACTCTGGAGGAACACACCCGGAGCTTTCTGCAGATCCTGGTCATGCTTCTGATGGCCTACGTGGGCCTGATCATCGGCGCCAACAAGGGTGACCTGTTGAACCTGGCGGCTCTGGGCGGAATTTTCGGCGGCGAGAAGCAGGGCAAGAAGGCCTACAAGATTCTCGACACCAGCGTGATCATTGACGGCCGCATCGCCGATATCGCCGAAACCGGATTCCTCGACGGCATCATCGTGACCCCGCAATTCGTGCTGCGCGAACTGCAACTGGTCGCCGACTCCGCCGACTCGCTAAAACGCAATCGCGGCCGCCGCGGCCTCGACATCCTGCAGCGTCTGCAGAAAGTTGCCACGCTGACCATCCAGATCGTCGAAGACGATTTCCCCGCCGTCCGCGAAGTCGACCTCAAGCTGATCGAACTGGCCAAGGTCTACGAAGGCAAGATCATCACCAACGACTTCAACCTGAACAAGGTCGCGCAACTCCAGGGCGTGCAGGTCCTGAATATCAACGAACTGGCGAATTCGCTGAAGCCCATCGTGCTGCCCGGCGAAACCATGCGCGTCTTCATCCTGAAAGAAGGCAAGGAATACAACCAGGGCGTCGCCTACCTCGACGACGGCACCATGGTGGTGGTCGACAACGCACGAAAAATGATCGGCAAGACGATTGATGTTTCGGTGACGTCAGTCCTGCAGACGACGGCCGGGAAAATGATCTTCGGCAAGTGGGACGAACGCGCCTCGTATTCGCGACAGGCCGTACCCGTTCCTGTCGCTGCGCAGCCTGTACCGATGTCGACCCCTCCCGCACCGCTGCCCAGCAGCGTGGTGGAAACTAAACCGGGGCCGTAAAGCCGCCACCTTAGCCGCGCCGCAAGATCTAAAATACGTGGATGCCCATGGCGGTGGTTCTCCGGCGACCGCAGCCCAGCGAGTATGGCTCGGTCAGGGCTTTGATCGAGACTGTGGCGAACGAAACATTTAAGGACCTTTTTGCTCCGAAGCCCGTACCCCTCGAGTTCAAGGATGAGGATTGGCCGTTAGCATGGGTTGCAGTTTCTGATGAAAAAATTGTCGGCGTGATCATCACGAATCGGGAGTGGGTCGACGACCTGTGGGTATTTCGCGAGCAGCGCAGACGAGGCGTCGCACGCAGATTGCTGGCACAGGGCGAAGCCGAGATCGCTGCCCGTGGTCACCAGACAGGCCGCCTGCGCGTCGTTCGGTCGAATGCGGTCGCCGTGCAGTTCTATCTCAGTCAGGGCTGGCAGATTGCGCGTGAGTTCGCGCACGAAAAATATCATCATGCCATGCTGGAGATGACGAAATCTGTGCAGGGAATTTGAACTAGCCCTCGGCACCCTCGTATACTTACACCCCGCAATGAAGGTGATCGTCATCATCCCGGCTGCCGGTCTCGGCACGCGCATGGCGCCCATGCCCAGCGCGCTCGTTTCCAGTAAAGACGCCAAAACCAAAAAGCCCCATCCCTCGAAACAATTCACCGACTTGGCCGGCACGCCCATCCTCATTCATACGCTCCGCAAGTTCGCCGCCGTCGACGCCGTCACGGAAATCTGGATTGCCCTGCGCGAAAATGAAATCGAAGGCTTCAGCGAGCGCCTGCGCAAGGAAAAGAAGGAAAAGAAAGATGTGCTGACAAAGAAAGTCGAACTGGTCATCGGCGGCGAGCATCGCCAGCAGTCGGTGGCGAACGCACTGAACCTCATCACCGCCGCGCCCGACGACATCGTGTTGGTCCACGACGCGGTCCGCCCCCTGGTTACGCCCGAAATCATCCACGACGTAATCGAAGCCGCGAAAAAATACGGCGCAGCCATCGCCGGCCTGCCCGCCATCGACACCGTCAAGCAGGTCGAACGCACCGCCGAAGGCGCGATCGTCAAAGCCACCATCCCCCGCGCCGGCGTCGTCCTGGCCCAGACCCCGCAGGGATTTCACTACAGCGTCATCAAGAAAGCCTTCGACGAAGCCACCGCCGACGGCTTCACCGGCACCGACGAAGCCTCCCTCGCCGAACGCAGCGGCCACGAAGTCGCCGTCGTCATGGGCTCCCCAAGAAACATCAAGATCACTAACCCCGCTGACATGGAACTGGCGGAGTTCTATTTAAAGAAATAGAAGGGCGCTGCGCCGCGGATCAACGCGGATGCACGCGGATTACAACTATGGAGTCAGACTTAGCGAGCTTAAAGCATCGCGAACTCACGGAGAAAATCATTGGTGCGTTCTACGATGTTTACAACGAACTCGGTCACGGTTTTCTGGAGAGTGTCTACGAAAAGGCCCTCGCGATCGCGCTCGCAGCGGGGATGAAAGTGGAGCAGCAAGTCGCGGTGTCAGTATGGTTCCGAGGTCAACAAATCGGAGATTTTCGCGCTGACATGCTGATCGATCGGAACGTGTTGCTGGAACTCAAAGCCGCTCGCACCATCGAGCAGGCACATGAAAAGCAGTTATTGAATTACCTGCGCGCAACGGATATCGAGGTTGGATTGCTGCTGAACTTCGGAATCAATCCTCAGTTTCGACGGCTGGTTTATGAAAATGAAAGAAAGAAAATCCGCGTTAATCCGCGTGAATCCGCGGCGAGTTAGGGGTTGCTCTTGAGGATCGGCTACGGCTTCGATTCGCACGAATTCCACCCTGCCATTCCGCTCAAAATCGGCGGCGTCACGCTAGCGTATGACAAGGGCCT
>DATHQJ010000312.1:0-3244 GCA_035482825.1 Binatus sp. (SeqCode)
AGCAGCGGCATCAGCACCCGGTTCGAAACAAATCCCGGCGCGTCGTTCACTTCCACCGGCGTCTTCTCGAGCTTCAAAGCCAGGTTACGAGTTTCCGAAAATGTTTCCTGCGAAGTCGCCAGCCCGCGAATCACTTCCACCAGCTTCATCACCGGCACCGGATTAAAGAAGTGCATCCCGATAATTTTCTCCGCCCGCTTCGTGACCGCCGCGAGCTTCGTGATCGAAATCGAAGAAGTATTGGAAGCCAAAATGATTTCAGGCCGAGTTACCCGGTCGAGATCACGAAATATCTCTACCTTGATCTCGAACCTCTCCGTCGCCGCCTCGATGACGAAGTCGCAAGCGGCCAGCTTGCCACGGTCGGTGACAGCTTGAATGCGGCCCAGCGCAGCCGCCTTGTCGTTCACCGTAATCTTGTTCTTCGCAACTTCGCGCTCCAGATTCTTCGCCACCGTCTCCAGCGCCCGGTCCAGAAACCGCTGCTCCACGTCGCACAGCACCACGTCGTATCCACTCCGCGCAAACACATGCGCAATCCCATTCCCCATGGTGCCCGCGCCCACCACTCCGACTCTTCGAATATCCATGCCTTAGTCCTCTCGGGAAAACGTCCGAGTCTAACACTCACTGTCAGCTCGCAGGACCAGGAAATTGGGCCCGGGACGAAATGTATGTGGAAGATTGACCGGTGCGAGAAAGCGCACGCCGGAAAGCAGCGCTTGGGGGAAAGGATGGAGGCTAAAGAAGCAGGAACGAATCCGGGCCCGCGATAGCCAGCTTCACCTGCGCGTGGCCTGGCTCTGCCATCAGTCGATCCGTCGTTCGTTCGGGCGCGCGCGCATCAGCGAGTCATGCTGGACCCCCGTGCGCGCTCCCGAGCCCACAGTCTTCCCCGTTACGCTGATGGTGTAGCATTCTTCGTGAACGGCTTGCCCGTTGCCATCGGTCTTCGCGGTTTCAACCGCTACCGGCTGGCGACAGAGTGTGCAGCGCAGCACATTGTGCGGACTCCGGAAAAGCTGCGGCCTCACTTCCGGCCTGTCGGGAAGATGCGCCGCGATGGCCTTCACTCTCTCGACCGGAATCTGTTCGAAGTACGTTTCGGTTTTCCGCATGTTGGCTGACTCCTTCACACGCCAACGCTACCAGCTCTTACTTCGTACGGGTCAGATCTTTTGCGGCTCGAACTTGCGCATTTAGTGCCTCCACAGTCGGTCAACTAACGCCACTTCAACTAACGCCACGCGGAGCCTTCCCTCTGCAACGCATGGCTGGACCGCACGCCGAATCGAGTATTTTGCGAGTCGTTTTTGTACTTGCAGATCTCGCTACGTCATGTTACGTTTATTATACGTTTGGTTAACGTTAATCTTCACAGGCAGGAAGATCACCATGGCCTCTCCCACCAAGAAAACTCCGATGAACTTCAAAACCATGGCCCAGATGGACGTTCCCCAGGGTCGTAATGGCAAGCACAAGCTGGTGGTGACCAGAATCCTCTCGGATCTCGACCAGTTGGCGCCGGGCGTTGCCCTCAAGGTTCCGCTTGCCGAGCTCGCGGAGAGCAAGGAAAAGGTCCGGTCCGCGCTGAATCGGGCCATTCACAAGGGCGGGCGCAGTGTTGCCACCGCCAGTGACGCCACGTTCCTCTACGTCTGGAATGAAGGTGAGTAAGTTCCCGGTCCGAAGAAGCATAATCGTGCCCCTGGATCTGCGCTCTTGAACCATTCTTTTTCCACAGCCTTCCACAGCCCGACTTGTGACGCACAACCTTTACTGAGGATTCCAAGAAGAGCAGAATTGGGAAATGCGCAACCCCTCTTGCTGCGAGCCCGGCACTACCCTAAGGTCGCGAGGTTCAAATACAGGAGCTAAGTCCTTATTTTGGAATATTTTACCGATAAGTCATTCCGCCTCAAGATTTTGCGGAGATCCCGCCATATCAAAAGCCCGCAAGCCATTGCAAACAAAGATTTTGGCGCAACGATATCAAAAAAAATCGAACACCCATCTCCATGCGTTCCACGGCGATCCCGGCCCGACCGGAGAAGTCACCGCGTCCAGCTCACCCCAGTTCTCGCGTCTTTACTCGGTGTAAACTAATCCAAACCCATAGATCTAATCCGTCATCTCCGAAAGGACTCCTCCCATGGCAACGCTAGAAGCCCCCGTCCGGCCGCGCACCACCCTGCATCAAGGCCCATTTATCACCGAGCCCTTTTACGATTTCCGCAATGAAGAGAACGCCCGCAAGATGCGCTCCGCCATCGCCAAAGTCCGCAGCCAACTGGGACGCGAATATGACCTCATTATCGGGGGCAAGCGCATCAAGACCACTGACAAGATCAAGTCGCTGAACCCGTCGCAACCGTCGCAGATTGTCGGCATCCACCAAAAGGCGAATAAAGATCACGTGGAACCGGCAATGAAAGCCGCGCTCGCAGCCTTCGAGTCCTGGAGCCGCACCACGGTCGAGGAGCGCGCAGGCCTGGTCTTCCGCGTCGGCGATCTCATGCGCCAGCGCAAGATGGAATTCATGGCATGGCTGGTTTTCGAAGTCAGCAAGAACTGGGCCGAGGCCGACGCCGACATCTCCGAGACCATCGACTTCTGCGAATTCTACGCGCGTGAAGCGCTGCGTTTCGCGAAATCGCAAACTCCCATCCAACTCCCCGGCGAGCACGATACGCTGCACTACATTCCGCTCGGCGTGGGCGCGGTAATTCCGCCGTGGAATTTTCCCTGCGCCATCATGGCCGGGATGACTCTGGCCTCCATCGTCGCCGGCAACACGGTGATCTTGAAGCCGTCGAGCGATTCCCCCACCATCGCCGCGAAGTTTATGGAGCTACTCGAAGAAGCCGGCATGCCCGAAGGCGTGGTGAATTTCTGCCCCGGCGCCGGAGCCAGTTTCGGCGACGCCGTCGTCGCGCATCCGAATACTCGCTACATCGCCTTCACCGGATCCCGCGAAGTCGGCCTGCACATCAACCAAGTCGCCGCCACGCAGGCTCCCGGCCAGGTCTGGATCAAGCGTACGATTCTCGAGATGGGGGGCAAAGACGCGATCATCGTCGACGCCGATGCTGACATCGCTTCTGCCGTCGAAGGCGTCGCCCAAGCCGCCTTCGGTTTTCAAGGCCAAAAATGTTCCGCCTGCTCACGCGCCATCGTCGACGAACGCGTCTACGACAAGTTCCTCGAGCAACTCAAAGCCCGCGTCGAAAAAATCCAGATCGGC
>DATHQJ010000313.1:0-6323 GCA_035482825.1 Binatus sp. (SeqCode)
AGCTTCGATCAGTGGACCGTTGATCTGCGGATCGGGCGACTGCTTCATCGAAATCTGTTCCAGTTGACCGGTGGCATTGAGGATCGCGGATGTGACGATGAGCTGGTGGGCGCACTTCGCGAGCAGGTCGGCGCTGAAATCCGGAACTTGTTTCAGCGTGGCGTAAGGCGACGTGGGCGTTCCCGTGATACGCTCGGCAGTATCCGGGGCCTGTGGTTGCAATACCGCGTACTGCAAGGTCCAGGAAGGAGTGCGGTCTTCGTCGTTGTCGTTGGCCCGCATGTCGAGATAGACCGTATAAATCTTTTCGTTCTGAAAGACTCCGAAGTCTTTAAGCCCGCCCCCGCTGCTGGCGGTGGACGTGATGGTCATGGCATACGAGGTCTGGTGGTGGGGCGTAAGGCTGGAGCGCAAGCCGGCGGGATCGTTGTTTCCGTAGCGTCCGCCGCTGATGGTGATGCCGGGAAACCCACCGCTTCCGGCTGCGCTTCCCGCGCCTTTTCCACTTCCGACCGTTGCACCCGCTCCTGCTCCGCTGCCCGCTCCCGCCGTCGCGGTGGTCGTTCCACGGCCCGTCCCCGCCGATTCGCCGGCCGGATTCAAACCACTTCCCTTCGCGCTGCCATATTTTCCACCGTTGCCGTTGCCCGAACCGCTCTCATCCTTAGTTCGACCGCCGGCAGGGGCCTCGGCCAGCGCGTCGCCGGTGGCAACGTCGGTCGGACTGCCGAGACCCGCAGCCATGGAAGGCTGCGCGCCGCCCTTCGATCCGGCGCCCGGCGCGGCAATCACCGTTACATCTCCGGGAGCCACTGCGAAAAGCGAGCGGGCCTCAACGCGAGGAACGTTTTTCGGAACATCCGGCGGCGGCGGCACGGCGTTCAGCACCAGGAGTCCCGACGGCGATCTACGATCCATCGGCACTTGGGAAATCTCCGCCGGACCCGGCACTGGCGGCTTCGCCGGAAGCAGACGGGGAATGATGGGGGCGGATGCGTCCATTGCCGGCGGCTGGCTGGCAGCGGCAATTGGCAACGTCAGCTTGGGCGCGACAATCGGCGCGTCGACCCTCGGACGAAGCCTCAGTTCTCCGGCTAGAATTTTTATCACCGGCTTGGGCGGTTCTGCCACCGCCACTTCCGTCGGCTTCGCAATGTTGGGCAGCGGCATAAATTGCCGCACCAGCGGAGGATTAATCAGCGCCGGTTGAAGAATGGTCTGAATGCCAAGCGTGGCTCGGGGCGGATCTGAAACCATCGGCTGCGGCCCCGGATACGCAAACCCCCGGCGGCTTCGCGCCCGCACTCCCGAGGAAAGATCAGGCTCGCTGCCCGATCCGCCGCCGGTCTTGCCGGCGCCTTCGCTGCCTCCGCCGAGCGTCGGCAGGTAGAGCAGCTTGCCCACAGGCTCGGCAGTGTCGAGCCGGAGAGGCACAGCCTCGACGGTTCGCACGAAGGCATAATGGCTGGAAAAAACAATCACAACCAGCACGAGTTGATGCAGCAGCACGGAGTAACCGAAGCTACGGCCGGAGCGGTAACCGTATCCGATTTCGCGAAAGGAAAGCGGCTGCGCCGGAGGAATCTGCTCCTCCGTCACCGACAGGCGCTCCAGTAGCTCTTCGAGAACAACAGGACTCATCGTTCAATTACTCCCCTGCCGAAGCTAAAGCGAATCATAACGGCGCTCATTGGAAGATCGATGCCTTTAGGATGCTGAAGACGCTGGTGGGATTAAGATCCATGGTGATGTTGGGTGTACCTGACAGCGCGATCTCATCGGCAATGATCTCCCCGAGCACGTAGGTGCCGGAGCCGGCATTGCCTGAGAGCGTCATGGTGTCCAGGGAATCCGACGTCGTCGCCGTCTGCGTACAGCCCTCACCCCCAACCGCTGGGCTGGCTCCAACACAGGAGTGGAAGTACATCGTTCCCGCCAGCAGGAACTGACCTCCGCCTCCCCACTGCCCGTTGACGCCAGTTGCTGATCTATCCTGGAAAAAAAGAATGTTTCTCTGCTCACCGAGGGGATCGTTGGTGCCGAGCGGATCTCCGTAGTAACCCGAGCAAGGGGCGAGCAAAATGTTGCCTGCCGTGACGGTTGTCGGGAGGTTACCAGGGAGCTTGGAGGAACCCGTGCACTGAATGTTGCTCGTGGCATAGCTGGAGGTAGTCTTCCCGGAGTTTGCATCCACGCCCACCGCTGGTTTTTTGCTGCCGCTGTCGCCGGTGAAATAGAAGACCGTCCCTCCCGACCCATCGCTGGCACCGCTGTTGGCGCCGCTGCCGGGACGCACAGTGGAGTTTGAATCCAGGTAGAGGTTGCCTTTAGAGCCTGGACTCACGTAGTACAGACCAGGGTCGAAGATGGCGGTGGTTCCTGAGCCAGGCCCGATTTGAATTCCGTTGGGATATGCCCCTGCGGTGTAAAGCACGCATGTGGCAGGTGCTGCGAGCGGGCATCCGTCATAGCCCGACGGGTATGCCGCGCCTATGCCAGGGACGGTGCAGTTCCCAGCCTGGATATTGGCAGCGGTACCGCAGTTTGTAGTACCCGTCAGGAGAGTCGGGATCAACACCGTGGTCGGAATGGCGGGGACGGAATAGCCGTTGATGGTCTGGGTGCAGTTCGAGCTTTGGCCCGGGGCGCATAGCTGCGCAAAGGGGTCGCTAATTGGGGCCGAAGGTGCAACCCAGCTTCCTGTGGTTCCGTCGGCAAACCCGCTGGGTGCGGTCGTCGGGCCTCCGTAAACGCCCAAGTTACTCCCGGTCGTGCTGGGCCCACCCAGACTAAGGTCGATTGTGGCGCTGCCGCCGATGTTCACGGCGGCGGTGTTGCCTGAATCCACCTGAATGCTCTGTTGCGGGCCGCCATAGATCGCAACGGTGGGAGTTCCCTGAACGCTGAGGGTGGCGCCATCCGTGGTCTGCGGATCGAGCACCAGCATTGGAATGGGCGCTGTCGCGAGCACCACTCCGCAGGTGGAAAACGCCCGCACCTCCTTCGTCCCGCTGCCGCTCAGTAAGCCCAGAAAAAATGTCTGAACGTGATCGTCGATGTCCACCCGAATAAAGGGAGTGGGGGCAATGGAACTCCCCGGCGCGGTCACTCCGTTGACCGAACTGGGAAAGCTGACATTCACCGTATCGCCTGGCGCGGTATTGGCGCTGGAGTATCCGTTCAGAGCCGCGTATTTACAAACGCTGTCCTTGGAACTGGTTGAGCAACTGTATGCCGTCCCCAGCGTGAATCCCTGATTGCCAGTGCCTCCGCCCTGCGCGTCAACCAGAAGATCCATGGCCCCGGCGGCACATGCCGCATCCGCGGCGGTTTGCGCAGCCTGCCGGTGGAACCACATGTTTGACATGTCGAAGGCAAAACAAAGAGCGCCCAGCAAAAAGATCCCGAGCACCAGCACCAGAAGCAAAATCGACTGGCCGGCTTCGTTCCGCCGGCGGCTGCACTTGCGACTGATCCCTTTGAAATTATGCTTCGCTATTTTCATCGCAGGATCCTCAGCTCAACTTCATTTTCATTCATTTCAGTTCATGATCCTTCCCTCGGCTGCGGCATTCACCGTCACCGTGGGCCATCCCAGACCGAACATGGGATGGAAAGGATAGGTCACGACCACCTGAACTCGGCTAGGAGGGCTGTTCCCCGGCTTGGCTGCAGACACATAATCGGGATAATTTACGGTTACTGTCATGCCCGCCATATTGTGGAGGGAATACTGGGCGTACGTCTTTACGACTCCGTAAGTACTGCCGTATCCAGGCACTGTTCCGGGTGGCGCAGCCGGACCATCAATATCAGTGGTCGAACCTTGCACGCACGGCGTGGAGTTTCCGCTGCCATGCACAATCGCATAACGCACGCCTTCTTTCGCGGCGTCGGCGACGGTGTTGTAGGTGTGCATGAGCATGATCAACTCGAGCATCGACACGATGGTGATCATCAACAACACGATGACCATGGCAAACTCGACCGACGCCTGCCCGCGAGCAGACCTACGGAAGCGTTGGCGCACGGGACGGCGATGGAATTCAAAACGCATAGCCTTAATTCATTGCGCGCATTTCAACGTGGCGGTAGAAAGTGCAAGTCACAACTCCGCCGGTCGAGGTGCAGTTGGGGCCCAGGAGCGTAAGAATGTTGAGAGGCATCAACGGAATCGGCGGCGTGAACTGATAGGCGACATCCACTCGATTGAGCAGAAAAGCCGGTGCGGTCTTGCCTGCATTCAGTTCCGGATCTACGTCCGCCCCCGTAGGGAAGCTGCCGATGGTACCGAGGTTCGTGGTGGTACATTTTGACTGCTGAGTCTTGGTGCCGCCGTTGAGCACGCCCACGGAGGGCGAACAGACCTGCATCCCAATGTTGCTGGTCGTGGGAGAATAAACGGCTCCCGTAAGGTCCTGATAAGCGATATAACTCACAGAAGTGGTGGTGGTCGTCGGTCCGGCGGGCGGCGGAACGATCGCCGCAGGGGTTGCGCCTCCCGTGATGGAGTACAGGCCGCTGCTGCGGGCCGCGGCTGTGATGTTGAGGGCCATCAGAAAAAAATAGGCGAAGTTGATGGCGTTCAGAACGATCATCAGCAGAATCGGCACCATCAACACGAATTCCATCAGCGCCTGGCCGGCCGCGGGGCGTCCCTTGCGATATCTGCGCATTCTCATCAGACTGCCTCCGCCAAGTCGATGTTGCCTGGTTTCGCGAATCGCGGCTTTGGCGCTTCCATTTCTTCAGCCGGCATCGACGCGTAGTTCTCCAGCTCGGCTTTCTCCGCCTTGTCAACCATGCCGAACTGATTCAGCAGGCGATGCAGGTAGCAGCGGCTGATACCTAACTCGCTCGCCGCCTTCAGCTTATTCCCGTTGTTGGTGCGCAATGCCGAACGTACCAGCTCTTTTTTGAAACTCTGCACCGCTTCATGGAACGAGCCGACCGGATCCTCATCGCTGATGGTCAGTTCCTTCAATTCTTCCGGCAGGTCCCCAACGCCCAGATGTTCGTTGCCGTTGGCCAGCACCACGCTGCGCTCAATCACGTTCTGCAGTTCGCGTACGTTCCCCGGCCAAGCGTGCCGTGTAAGGGCGGTCACGAACGCGGCAGTAAACGACCGCGCCTTCTTGCTGTGAGCCTTGGCAAACGTCCGCAGGAAATGCTCGGCCAGTACGGGAATGTCTTCTTTTCTCTCCCGCAGGCTGGGCAGATGGATCTTCACCACCGAGATGCGGAAATACAGATCCTCCCGGAAAGTGCCTTCCTGCACCATCTTTTCCAGATTGCGGTTGGTGGCGCAGATTACACGCACATCCACCGGCCGGGCCAGATTCGACCCCAGGCGCGTTACCGTGCGTTCCTGCAACACCCGCAGCAATTTGGACTGCAAGGGTAGCGCCAAATCGCCGATTTCGTCGATAAAAATCGTTCCCCCGTCCGCTTCCTCAAACCGCCCCCGGCGGGGGGTTCCGGCTCCGGTGAAGGCGCCGCGTTCATGGCCGAACAGTTCATCATCGATCAGGGAATCCGGAAAGGCGCATACCGAAAAAGCAACGAAAGGTTTTGCGCTTCGATCGCTGAGCCGATGAATCGCTTCCGCCACCATCCCTTTGCCGGTGCCGCTCTCTCCGGTGACGAGGACCGTGGTCAGAACTTCCGACACTTTTCGGACCAGTTCGCCGACATGGTCCATGACTTTGCTGTTGCCCAGAACTCCTTCGATCCCTTTGGTCTTGAGACGTCGTTGAGCCTCGGCCAGATCGCTCACCAGCGCAGCCCGGCGACACGCTCTTTCCAGCGCAAACTTTAAGTGCTGGACATCCAGCGGTTGCTCCAAAGTGTCGGCTACGCCCTGCTTGAAGGCCTCCAAAGCCTTGTTTCCACGGGCTTCCCAGCTGTAGGCAACGACTGGAACGGGAACCGCCCGGTCGGAGGCGGCACGCACCAGATCATTGGAACCCGACTTGGAATCGGGCCCGGAAGGAATATCCAGATTGAGCAGCACTGCATCGATGGATTCCACATCGAGCTTCGCGCAGGCGGCGCTTACCGAGCACTCCTGCTGCAAGACGTAGTCGGAACCCAAGACTTGCTTCAAAGCCTGACCGAAAGCCGGATCAGGGTCAACCAGAAATATTCTTCGGCTGGAGTTTTCGTTGGACAAAGTTTCGTTGGACAAGGTTGTCGCCATCCTTACGGATTCTTTGAACTATTTTTGGAAATTCGATGGAACAGTGTCTCTGGGAAACCGGGGGGATCGTGCGCCGACTCTGACTGAAAAGCTTGCCCATTCTGCGACGGGCTTAGCCATCCTT
>DATHQJ010000314.1:0-18970 GCA_035482825.1 Binatus sp. (SeqCode)
GCGCCACATCGAGTCGTGGGACCAGATGCGAAGGTAGCGATTCGCGACGATGCTTCGTGGTCGGTGCCCGAGCCGGAACTGACTCTGTTCATCACTCCCGGTGGGAAGATTTCCGGCTACACGATTGGCAACGACATGAGCTCACGCGACATTGAAGGCGAAAATCCTTTGTATCTTCCACAGGCCAAGGTTTACGACCGCAGTTGCGCGCTGGGGCCGTGTCTTCTGATCAGCGATGAGCCCTTGTCCAGCGCGACAGAGATTGCGCTGGAGATTCGGCGCGGCGGCGTGGCCGTATTTTCGGGCGCGACCACACTCAAGGAAATGAAGCGCAAGCCGGAGGAGCTGGTTGAGTATCTTTACCGCAATAACAGTTTTCCGCACGGGTGTTTTCTTCTGACCGGCACCGGCGTCGTACCTCCTGATTCGTTTGCCTTGAGGGTCGGCGACGAGATTCGCATCACGATTCCGCCGATCGGGACGCTAGTGAACGTGGTGGGATAAGTTTGTGATCAAAGCTGAATCGCGGATCGGGATTCCCGAGCTTCCCGCTGCAACGTGTAAAATAAAGGACTATTTATCTGGTGCTTTCCGATTATGGCGATCGATCAAAAAACGCCCAATGGCGTAATCAACGGCGCTGACTCCGGCACGCCCGGGCCTCGTCCGCCCGATCGTCCCAACCCCGATCGTCCCAACGCCGATCGTCCCAATGACGGTCGTCCCAATGACGAGCGCTACGACGCGCAGCGCGTCGAGATGAAGTGGTTCGAGCGCTGGAAGCAGGACGCGTCCCTCTACGCCGCCGAGACCAATTCCACCAAGAAGAAATATTACGTCCTCGAGATGTTGCCTTATCCCTCGGGCGCTCTGCACATGGGGCACGTGCGCAACTACGCCATCGGCGACGCGCTGGCCCGCTACATGTGGATGAACGGTTACAACGTGCTTCATCCCATGGGCTGGGATGCGTTCGGCTTGCCGGCGGAAAATGCGGCGATTCAGAACAACACGCCGCCGCGGCAGTGGACGCTCAACAACATCGCCAAAATGAAGGCGCAATTCAATCGCATGGGCTTCGCCTTCGACTGGTCGCGCGAGGTCACCACCTGCTTCCCGGAGTATTACCGATGGAATCAGTGGTTCTTCCTGAAGCTCTTCGAGCGGGGACTTGCCTATCGCAAGAAGAGCAAGGTGAACTGGTGCCCGAAGTGTGCAACGGTGCTGGCCAACGAGCAGGTGCTCTCGAACGGCTGCTGCTGGCGGCACGAAGACACGGTCGTGGATCAGCGCGAACTGGAGCAGTGGTTCGTGCGCACTACGAAATATGCCGACGAATTGCTCGACGGCCTCGACAAGCTACCGGGCTGGCCGGAAAAAGTGCGCACCATGCAGCGCAACTGGATCGGACGCAGCGAGGGCACGCTGGTTGATTTCAAACTCGACTACGCCGAGAACCACAAAGGCTTCGGGCCCGGAGGTTCGACGATCACGGTGTTCACCACGCGCGTGGATACGATTTTCGGCGCGACCTCGGTGCAGCTTGCGCCGGAGCATCCTATCGTCAAGGATCTCGCGGCGGAGAATCCCGAGCTGCGCGCGAAAGTCGATGAATTGATCGCGGAGCAACGCAAGGCGCGGGAAGCGGGCGATATTGGCGAGATCGAAAAGCACGGCGTATTCACCGGACGCTTCGCCATTAATCCGTTCAACAGCGAACGCGTGCCGGTCTGGGTGGGGAATTATATTTTGATGGACTACGGCACGGGCGCGATCATGAGCGTGCCGGCGCATGACGAGCGCGACCATGAATTTGCCAGGAAGTATGGCCTCGAAATCCGGCTGGTAGTTTTGCCGATCTCGAATGATCCGGAAGAGACAATGGCGGAGCCGCAACTTCCGTTCGTCGGGCACGCGGGCATGGTCATTAATTCCGGGCGATTCAGTAATCTGCCCTGCGACGAAGCCATCAAGACGATGTCCGCGTACGCGGAGGAGCACAAGTTCGGCAAAGCGACGGTGACGTATCGGCTGAAGGACTGGGGCATTTCGCGGCAACGTTACTGGGGCACGCCGATTCCGATGCTGTATTGCGAGAAGGATGGGATCGTCGCGGTGCCGGAAAAAGATTTGCCAGTAATTTTGCCGGAAAATGTCGACATCACGCTGACCGGCGGCTCCCCACTCAGCCGGGTGCCGGAATTCGTCAACGCGACTTGTCCCAAGTGCGGCGGCCCGGCGCGGCGCGAGACCGATACCATGGACACGTTCGTCGATTCATCCTGGTATTTCTATCGCTACACCGACGCGCACAACGATCGCGCTCCGTTCGACGGAAAAATTGCTCAGTACTGGTTTGGCGATCTTGGGATCGACCAGTACATTGGCGGGGTCGAGCACGCGATTTTGCATTTGATTTATTCGCGCTTCTGGACGCGGTTTATGCGTGACCTGGGCATGATCACCATCGACGAGCCGGTCGAGCGCCTGTTTACGCAGGGAATGGTGATCAAAGATGGCGCGAAGATGTCGAAGAGCCTGGGCAATGTGGTCTCGCCCGACGACATGGTCGCGCGCTACGGGGCGGACGCTGCGCGTCTGAACAGCTTGTTCGCCGCGCCGCCGGATCGCGATCTTGACTGGCAGGATTCGGGCGTTGAGGGCATCCAGCGATTCTTGGGGCGTGTGTACCGGTTTGTGGTGAGGCACGCGCGCCCGGATCATCCCGAATGGCACAAGCCGTTGCCGCACGACCTGCCGCCTGCGGCGCGCGCCATCCAGCGCAAGCTGCACCAGACCATCAAGCGCGTCAGCGACGATTTTCAGGGGCGCTGGCACTTCAATACCTGCATCTCAGCCATCATGGAACTGGTGAACGTGTTGTACGGCGCGGAAGACGCGATTGCGCGGAATGAAGTTCCGCCTGCTTTCTTGAGTGAAGTCCAGCGCAGCCTCGTGTTGCTGCTCGCGCCGTTCGCGCCGTATCTCGCGCACGAGCTTTGGGAGATGCTGGGCGAAAAAGGCGACCTGCTCAAAGCGCAGTGGCCGAAGTTTGACGTCGCGCTCGCCAAGGAAGAGGAACTCGAGATCCCCGTGCAGATCAACGGCAAGCTGCGCAGCCGGATCGTTGTGTCGGCCGATGTGACGGAAGCGATGGTCCTCGAACGCGCGATGGCCGACGAGAAGGTGCAGACGGCCATCGCCGGCAAGCGGATCGTGAAGACGATCTACGTCCCCGGCAAGCTGGTGAATCTCGTTGTAAAGTAAGCTCTTTTTCCCCAAGTCTGTCATCCTGAGCGGAGTGGCTGCTTCGCGAATGCGAAGCAGCCGCGCAGTCGAAGGATCCCTACCAGCTTGCCGTGAACTAAGCGCCGTGAGGCATTCTCACGACAAAGCGTCGGACTTCTGCGGCGCAGGTAGAACTCCCTGAACCTTCGCGGACTCCGCTTGCTTCGTAGGGATCCTTCGACTCCGCAACGGCTCCGCTTCGTGGAGCTGTCGCTGCGCTCAGGATGACGGGGGATAGAGTATTCTGAAAGCCATGGCCATCTCGCCCACCGCCGAAGGTTTCCGCGTCGCGTTCCGGCGTCCGTCGCTGACGCTGGCGGAAGTTGCGTGGCGCTGGACTGCGGGCGCGACCGCGGCCGCGTTGCTCCTGTTCGGGTTGAGCGAGTATCTCAGGACGCTGCCGGTAACCAACGGCGAACTGCTGCTTCTGCGAACGCGGCATCCTTACCTGGTCGGAGAGGCGATCGCGCATATCCTGCGCGGCAGTCTGAATCGCGTCGTCATCTCCGCGTTGCTTGCAGGGGTACTTCTGGCGGTGCTCTGGATCGTCGCCGCATCGGTCGGTCGTATGGCCACTGTTCGTGCCTTGCTCGATTATTTTCGTCGGGAGGATGGTGGGAAAGTCTTGTCTGACGGCCCCGCGAATGATGCCGAGAGAGATGTTGCAAGCCACGTCTCTACGAAAAGCGAGAGCGAGAATAACGCATTGCCCTCGCTGCTGCGGCTTAACTTTCTGCGCGCGACTGTAGTACTGGCCGCGGCTTTCGGTTTTGTTGGCGCGGCGATTCTGGCCGGGTTCGCTTCGCCTGAGGCTCATCCTAAGCCCGCGCTCGCTTTCATTATTTTTCTGCCGCTTGCGGCACTCATCTTTCTTGTGTCGTGGGCGCTGAATTGGATCCTGTCGCTGGCGGAGATGTTTGCCGTGCGCGATGGTGAGGACGCGGTGGGCGCGATCGTTGCTGCCGTCGGCTTCTGCCGCGACCGCACGGGGCGGGTTTTTGCGGTCACCATCTGGACGGGACTAGCACACCTGTGTGCGTTTGTGGCTGCGACCACGGTGGTTTCCATGCCGATGGGTTTCATCGCACTCGTGCCGTGGCGACTGGTGGTTGCGGTCATGATGCTGGCGACCGTGGTTTATTTCGCACTTGCCGACTGGCTTTACATGGCGCGTCTGGCGGGATATGTCTGCATTGCGGAAACGCCGGAGGCACTGTTGTCGCCTGCCCCGTTACCGCCCACGCCGCAGCCCACGCCAACACCACCGTTGCAGACCACGATTGACCGCGACGAACCAATTTTGAGCGACCTGCCAAATCTAGCCGTAGAAATGTAGCTTGTGTGGAGCGGGCACTCTTGCCCGCTCAGTTGAATCGCTTTACAGCGCCTCCCCGATTTGAGAAACTCATCTGTGGAAACCCAATCCCCGCACAATCTATCTTCTATCGGCCAAAGCATTGTTATCCTCGACTTTGGCGCGCAGTATACCCAGCTCATCGCGCGGCGCATTCGCGAGCAGAATGTTTTTTCCGTGGTGCTGCCGTGCACTGCCAAGCTTGAGGAGGTCAAGAGCTACGCGCCCGCTGGGATCATCCTCTCGGGAGCGCCCTGGTCGGTCTACGACAAAGACGCTCCGCCGGCCGACGCCCGGGTGTTCGAACTGGGGCTGCCTGTGCTCGGCATCTGCTACGGATTGCAGTTTATGGTACACACGCTGGGCGGCAAGGTGCGCCCGGCCGCCAAGCGCGAGTACGGGCATGCGGAAATCGATATTGTTTCAGACTCGATTCTTTTTCAGGGCCTGGCCAAGAAACTTGCAGTCTGGATGTCACATGGCGATGAAGCGCTCGAACTGCCGCCGGGCTTCGAGCTAATGGCAAAGACGCACTACGCGGTGGCCGGGATTCAGAACACCGCGAAGAGATGGTACGCGGTGCAGTTCCATCCGGAAGTGCACCACACGCCGCAGGGCACGCAGATGCTGAAGAATTTCATCTTTCAGATTTGCGGCGCGAAGCCGACGTGGACTCCGCAGCGCTTCATTGATTCGACCATCGAGCAGGTCAGGAAGCAGGTGGGCAGCGGACGAGCGATTTGTGCGCTGTCGGGCGGTGTCGACTCGTCAGTCGCGGCGGTGTTGGTCGATCGCGCTCTGCGCGACGCCAAGGGCAAATCCCGCCTGACCTGCATCTTCGTGAACAATGGCGTGCTACGCAAGAACGAATTCGAGAAAGTGCAGAAGGTGTTGCGCGACAAGTTGAAGCTGCGCCTGGACGCCGTCGACGCCTCCGACCGCTTTCTCAAGAAGCTGAAGGGTGTCACCGATCCCGAGAAAAAGCGCAAGATCATCGGCAACGAATTCATCAAAGTATTCGAGAAAGAAGCCCGGCGCATCGAGAAGACTGAAGGCAAGGTGAAGTGGCTGGTGCAGGGGACGCTTTATCCGGATGTGATCGAGTCGCGTTCGGTGCGCGGGCCGTCGCAGGTGATCAAGTCGCACCACAACGTGGGCGGCCTGCCGGAAAAGATGAAGCTCAGGCTGATCGAGCCGCTGAAAGATTTGTTCAAGGACGAAGTCCGCAAGATCGGCCGCGATCTCGGCATGCCGGAGGAAATTCTGCAACGCCAGCCGTTCCCTGGTCCGGGCCTGGCCGTGCGCGTGCTGGGAGAAGTCACGCCCGAGCGCGTGGCCCTGCTGCAGGAGTGCGACGACATTGTAGTCAGCGAAATCAAAGAGGCTGGACTTTATACCAAGGTCTGGCAGTCGTTCGCCGTGCTGCTGCCGGTGATGTCAGTCGGAGTGATGGGCGATGCGCGAACCTATGCGTACACCTGTGCGGTCCGCGCGGTGACCTCTGAAGACGGCATGACCGCCGACTGGGTGCCGCTACCGCACGAAGTGCTGAAGACCATCTCGACGCGGATTGTGAATGAAGTGAGGGGCGTGAACCGCGTGGTGTATGACGTGACCTCGAAGCCGCCGGGGACGATTGAGTGGGAGTAGGAGCTTCTAGCTTTTAGCGTCTAGCTCTTAGCTACGATTGTTTGGGGACAGCCGCCCCGGCTGTCCATTGACTTCGTCGCTGTGCTCTTAAATCTTTGCCAATCTAGAACCTCCGGACTGTGTGGTATCATTTGACTGTCATTGGCCAAGGCTGGTGACGCTGTTGTTAAGAAAAATTCCAGTTGGTGCTGAGGCATCGACACAGGAGACAACTCAATGAAGTACGATCGTCCCAACGATCCCAATGCGGGTCGTCTTGTAGAATCTCTCCGACACTTGGGCTACGGCAACTACGAAGCGATAGCCGACCTCCTAGACAACTCAATCGACGCGGACGCGACCCTAGTCAACATTCGCATCCAACAAAAGAGTGGGCAGCCCTACATCTCGGTAGCCGACAACGGTACCGGAATGACGAAGGAAATCCTCGATCAGGCGATGCGTCTTGGTTCTTTGACATCGCGGGACCTGAATTCGGATCTCGGCAAGTTTGGCATGGGGCTCGTTACGGCCAGCCTGTCCATCGCGAAGCGATGCCATGTAGTTTCCCGAACTGAAGAAGGCTGCTGGTCGAGCGCTTGGGATGTCGACGAGGTTGTTTCAAAGAACGCATTTCTGAAGCACCTAGATAGCGCTACGCCAGAAGAAGTTGATCTCCTCAGCGCTGACATAGGCCCTAGTTCTAACGGAACATTGGTGGTCCTCACGAATTGCGACAATTTGAGCAACCGAAACATGTCCGCATTCGCGTCGATTCTGAAGAATCACCTAGGCCGCGTTCATCGCTATTTCATCCAAGCTGGCCGAGTGGTTCGTGTCAACGAGGAGGCTATTAGCTCGGTTGACCCGTTGCAGCTCGACGATGCCAACACGAAGACCGTTATCGACGAGGAGTTCCCCGTCCATTTCGATGACGACGGCCAGGAGAAGACCGAATCCGTTCGAGCCCGAATTGTCCTCGTGCCGGAGGTTCCCGCAAATGAACTAGATGTGAGCAAATCGATGAAGGCGCAAGGGTTTTACATCATGCGGAACCAGCGCGAGATCATGAACGCCGTTACCCTCAATTTCTTCACGAAGCATGGTGACTTCAATCGTATGCGCGCCGAGCTGTTCTTTCCCGGCACGCTGGACCGCATGGTTGGTATCGAGTTTACGAAACGGCAAGTGAATCTGGATCAGAGTTTGTACGATCAACTAGCAAGCACGCTCATCCCCACGTGCCGCGCAATCAAGAGACAAGAGGCGACGAAGAAGCGCTTCGAGACATCGGCAGCTCAAGAGCTGCTTCACAAACAGTCTGCTAAGGCCATCGCCGAAAAGGATAAGCTCCTCATCAAGCCCAAGGGCGTGATCGAAAAGCGCCTGCAGCGTAAGAACGTCGCAACTGGGCATCCGACAAAAACTGAGACCGAGCGCGAACGCAAGAATCTGACTCGCACACAGGCCCTTGAAACCAGACTGAACTGTGAAATCCGAGAAGAGAGGCTCGGCCCGAACGGGCAGATCTACGAATGTGACTTGGAGGGAAGGAAGATAGTCCTCAGATACAACGTTGAACACCCCTTCTACCAGCGTTTTATCGTGGACAACATCAACGACGGTCGGTTGGTCACTGCCGCGGACTTTCTTATCTACAGCATGGCTACGGCTGAGCTGCGCATGCTCGACGACGGCGACCTTGACGCCGTGAACAATTTCAAGGCTGTCATGTCCGGTAATCTCCGTACACTACTGAACTGAATGGGTCAAAATGTCCCGCCCACGCGTTCCACGTCGGAGTGGAGCATCCGCTCATTATTCGTCCCGGTGCACCGTCTCCAACGAGAACGCAGGCAGGCAGACGGCGATGTACTCCGCGCCTCCTTCCTGCGGGGTGGAATAGCGGATCCATTCGCCGGCGTGGGCGACGACGGCCTGCCCGGCAGCGACGTCGAGGGCCCCACTCTTATGCTCGACGCGCACCATTCCTTTCAGGACGATGGTGAACTCGTCGAATTCGGGAGTCTGGCCGGGCTCGATCCAGCCTTGTGGGCTGCGCATGTGGGCGACGCTGGCGCCGGAGGTTTTGGTGTTGACGCGTCCGACATATTCGTCGATGAGCTTGGGCTTGTTGCCGGCGGCGGTGATGCGCGTGGGCTGCGGGATCAGTGTGGGCATGGAGTTGGCTCTCGGTTTTTCCGCTTCCGGTTAAGAGTACAACAAAAGCTTTTGCCGCCCACGCCGTGGGCGAGGCAGTAGGGATCCCTTCGGCTTCGCGCTGTCGAAAAATCCCCACTTCTCGGGGCGCAGCTACGGCGTGCCCGGAGGCGTGCCGGGAATGATGATCGGTGGCCCGGGGATACCGCCGGGGCCGGGCGCTCCGGGAATGATGATGGGCGGCGTACCGGGTGAGGTGGGGTGCGAGAAGCCGGCGTCCGGAGGCGGCGGAGGCACTGGCCGCGGTAAGACGGGCTGGATGCCTACGGGTTGTTGTCCAAATTTCTGGACGGCATCGGAGACCCGGTTTTGCTCCAGCCGTAACGGCTGGGTGAGCACCATGTCTACCGGCGAGCCAACGTCCATAAAGAAGTGGTGCGTACTGGAGAGCAACACCAGGGAAGCCACTCCTGCGACCGCGACCCCGATGCCCGCGCCCATGGCTGTGTCTCGGCCTTGGGTGCTGTAGACAGGCGTGGTTTCCGGGGTGCAGAAAGGCGGTGCTCCGACGCACCCGGGAGGAAAGTTGGAGGTAACGGAGGATTGCGGATGCCCGGCTGAGTGCCCGATGAGCGCGCCCACGCCAGCCCCTCCCGCAATCAGCGCAAACATCCCGCCGACCCTTCCCGGGCCAGGATCTTTCAGGGCGTAGCCCTCATTGCTGACCAAGGTTACCGGACCGGACACGGGAGCGACATAGCCGTCCGGAAAAGTAATGGTCATGGATTGCAGACGAAGCTCGGCGCGGCCTCCCGACCTCAGATTGAGTTTGTCGACCGTGCCGGTCACAAATGTTCCCGGAGGAATCTGCATCTCGTTGCCTTCGTTGACCGGAGAAATGATCTGGGCATAAATGTCGTCGCCGTGGTGGATGTACCGGCTCTGGATGGGATGCGTGAGCACCAGAGCAATCCTGGTTCCGGCGGGAATTACTTCAATCGCCGGTGGAGGGGTGGCGGCGGCTTGCATGGTTTGCGAGTCGGGTGGTGCGGACGGTTGAGGTGGAAGGTTGTCCTGCGCCAGGCAGGTGACGGCAAAAAATAAGGTTGTTACTACAGCGAGGGTTGATTTTACGGTTGTCTTGGCCAGATTCAGAAAGGCATTGATGGTCGAAACGGTATTGCTGCGGGTGTTCGCCATTTGCTACCTCCTGTCGAAAGCTCCCGTTGCGCGGAGGCTTTCGATTCGTGCGGACTTCTTCGTTTCAGACTTACGAAAGAGGAATGCGGCTCCATTGGCTTAGACCCTTGCCCGGTTGGAAAGTATCATTTTTCCGGGTAAAGCTTTGCATAGAGATGGTCGCGATATGTAAAGTCCGCGCGGGATGCGCGTTTCGAGGACAGGACCCTGGACGGGGTGCTCGGGGTCGACTCGCTTCGTGGGGTGCTATTTGTGTGCTATAGGAGCGGGTGTGTAATCGGGCGGCGGCTCGAATAACGCTTGGTCGAGTCGTTGCTCGGAGATTTCCACTAGTTCAGTCTTGCTCACCAGGCTCATTCCCGCCTCGCTTTTCGTGCTGGTTTCTTCGATGGCAAGTCCGTGCGGTGCGGCGCCGAGTGTCTTGAAAACGACCCGGTCGCGGCGGCCTGACCAAGCCGTCAACCATCCCATCTGCGGAGCGCTCGAATCTTGACAGTTTCTTCCCGGGACATCGATGTACCAGCCGTCGGTTTCGGTCTTGCTGGGTCTGGTGACTGCGCCAGGTCCGGGCTCCACGGTTGTCGTACTCCTGACATGGCGAGCTTCATAGCTGCCGATCTTGCGCCGCTCTCCGGTGTCGACGGAATCGATGGTAACGATCACTTCACCGCCGCTCATCTCAAGTTGTGGCATTGGATGTGCCGTCTTGCGGATCTCCGCCGGATCGATAGGCATAGTGTTGTAGGTTTTCGAACTCTCGTTCAAAAGGTACCTGAGCCCCTGATCGCATTGGTAGATGGAGGGATGCCCGATCCGATTGGAGCTCGCCGGATCCTGAATCTCCGTTCGCTGGCGCGGCCCTTTGAAGAGCCACGTCGTCACCAGCGTGTGGTGGTCGGCTGTTGCGGTGCGGGTCTTGACCATGAGATCAGGGAAGTTGGGTACCACTAAGTCTGACGAAGCGGGAGTCGCGATGACTGCGAGAAGGAGCAACACACAAGCGGGGAGCATAGGGCCTCCACCAACGACCAACGTAGGATACGGCTTTCGTCACTACAGATGCAAAAGAGCGCGGGCGATTTGCCCGCGCTCTCACTATCATGAGGACTTATGCATGGACCAATTCCACGCCGTAGATGGAGTGCCAACTGGTCGCGGCTTTCAGCTTGTCGTTGACGTTGTTGATGTTCTTCACGCCTTCAGTTTCCAGCCATTTGCGGAAGGCGGCGGCGCCGTGCTTGGCATACACGGGGATGCCTTCTTTCCAGGTGGCGCGGCCGCAGAGTACGCCGTTGAACTTAACTCCCGATTCTCCGGCGAGTTCCAGCGTCTCACTGAATTCCGCATTGCTCACGCCCGCCGACAAATAAATGAACGGCTTGGTCGCAACGCTGGCGGCTTTGTGGAACAGGTCAATGGCTTCCTGCTTGCTGTAGGCCTTTTGTCCGCCGAACGATTTGGTGCCTTCGACGAACTTCATGTTGACCGGCACTTCCACTTTGAGCACGTCGACGCCGTAGCGGTCTTTGCTAAATTCGCGCATGCTTTCGGTGACGATGTGCGGCTTCTTCTTGGCGTAATCCAGACCCTTTTCGTCAGCGCCTTCCTGATAACCGACGAACTCCAGAAAATAGGGAATGTCGTTGGCGCGGCATTCGTCGCCGATACGCTCGACCCAGGCGTGCTTGGTATCGTTGACGGATTTCGGATCGTCGGGCGTGTAATAGAGCAGAATCTTCACGCAATCGGCGCCGGCTTCTTTCAGGCGGCGGGCCGACCAATGGTCGAGCAGATCGCCGAGGCGGCCGGGACCAGTTTTGTCGTACCCGGTCTTTTCATAGGCGAGCAGCAAGCCGGCATTCTTGGCGCGGCGCTTGGAGGCAGGCAGTCCCCACTCCGGGTCGAGCAGGATGGCAGTGGCATGGGGCGTGAGAACTTCGCTGACCAGCGTTTTGAATTCTTCCATCATGGCGTCGGTGACTTCGCCGCCTTTTTCCTTGGCCAGCGATTTCTGCAGTGAGCCGCGCTGGTCCATGGCCGCGGCCGCGATAACGCCGCGTTCGTTGGAGACTTTCTTGAGACCGGCAAGTTTGCCAGGGGTGAGCTTCATGAGAATCCTCCTAATGTAATGCGGATAGGGATGAGTGATTGGAACGGATAATTGTAAACCAAGGGCGGTGAAAATCGGCTTCCGGCGTTCGGCTTCAGGCTTCCGGGGTAGCGAAGCAGAGCAAACCCGATTCATCGGATATGCTTTAGCCATTCAGGGTGACGCAGCAATAACAGGAACGTAAGACGAAGCGCGACGACGACCGACGCACCTTTTACCCAGGTCAGAAGAATTTGTTCCCAGTTTCGAGGATGGCGATCGAGCGCAACCGCGTCGGAAGCGACCAGCATGCCTAGCCATCGCTCAAGCTCTCTCCGCACGGTGAAGGTTGCGATGGGAAATACGGGAAACCAAAGAACCACAAACCAGAGCGTGGTGTCGTATTGTTCGAACGAACCCGTGGGATCACGATGGCGGTTGGCTTTGCCGAGGAACTTCTTGCCGAATCCTCCCGAAAGAATGAGATCAGGTGTTGCGCGCTTCAGCTTGTCAGCTTCGTCGGCGGCGAGGCATTGCAGTTTGTAGGCTTCGAGATCGGACGGGGAAAGCCTTCGTCGCTTGATTTCCACTTCCAGAGCCACACGCGCCTCCTCGGTAAGCTGCTCCTTTTCTTCCGCGAGGTGCAGAAGTTCATCGTGGGTTAGGCGTTCGTATGCGGGCATGCTTGGTCCGTTCAAACGGGAACATTATGCGCTTGCCTTGACTCCCTTATCAAAAGTAGGTAATATAACTACTTATGGCCAACATGGAAAAAGCGATCTCAGCCGCAGAGGCGAACCGGAAGTTCTCGCAGGTACTGCGCGAGGTGAAGGAAGGCCGAAGCTACGTGGTCACCAGCCATGGGCGGCCCGTCGCGCGCATCGAGCCGGTGAAGGAGAAGCGCGATGGCCGAGCTAAGGCAGCGTTGCTGGCGCATCTCAAGGCCCAGCCGGTCCAAGATATCGGTCGCTGGAAGCGCGACGAATTGTACGACGATTAAAGCGCTACCCCATGCGAATCGCACTCGATACGAACGTCCTGGCGTACGCAGCGGGGGTGAACGGACAGGAGCGGCAACGGGCCGCGCTGGAACTCCTCGACAAGCTTTCTGAATCTGAAACATTTCTGCCGGTTCAGGCGCTCGGAGAACTCTTCCGGGTTTTGGTGCGCAAGGCGAAAATCTCGCCTCGGTTGGCGCGCACTACCATCATTCGCTATCGGGATGCGTATCGGCTCGTCGAGACTTCTTCCGGAGTGTTTCTATCGGCGACGGACCTCGCCGTCGATCACAAGATCGGCATTTGGGACGCCGTGATGTTCGCCGCGGCTGCCGAAGCCGGTTGCCGTCTCTTGCTCTCTGAAGACTTGCAGGAAGGATTCACTTGGAGCGGCGTGACGGTGGTGAATCCGTTTGCAGCGATCGTTCATCCGCTGCTGACAAAGATGCTTGAGGCTTGAGGCGTTAGGTTACCCGATTCTGCATCTTCAACCCGCGCACCCGGCGGAATTCCTTTTCGTTTTTGTTGTTGGTGCCCAGCTGTGAGTCCAGTGGCGAGGGCGTGGGCTGCGATCGAGAGATCGTTGTTGCCGATTCCTACGCACCTCCGGAACGGCGGCGCTACTGGCAATCCGCTAACCCGCCGCTTCGAAACCCTGGCCCTACAATGATTTTCAAGCCCTTCCGGAACCTAGCCCGACAGCAACTTTTTCTCCCGCGAGGGTTCATAATCAAGAGACCTGGTGCGTCCGGGAGCATTCATGAGATCCAGCCTGAACCGACCGATCTTGATGAAGTCCAGTTTCATGCGATTCAAGTTTGGACGGTTCGCGCTGCTCATGTTGGGTCTGAGTCTCGCCATCGCGGCCCCGCAACTGCTGGCCAAGAAAAAAGACAAGTCAGCCGATGCAGGTCCGACCGAACAGAAGCGCGCGGTACAGGCGCTGAACCGGCTCACCTTTGGCCCGCGCCCCGGCGATGTCCAGCAGGTCATGGCTTTAGGCGTTGACCGCTGGATCGATCTGCAGTTGCATCCCGAAAAAATTCCAGACGGCGCCGTGGAAGCCCGCCTCGCGCCCTTCCGCACGCTGCACATGAGATCCCGCGAAATCGTCGAAGAGTTCCCCGACAACCAGATGATCAAGCAGGTTATGGACGGCAAAAAGGCAATGCCATCCGATCCCGCGAAGCGCGCTGTGTTTGAGGTGCAGATCGCGCGCCTGCAGGACAAGCAGCAGGCAAAAAAACAGGAAGCCGCCGCACCCGCACCCGCTCCCGCTGGCCCGGCTGCAAACGATACCGCCAAGACAGCGGAAGAACTCGCTGCCGCTGCGTCCGCAACCGCCGAGCCGGGGGACGGCAACTCCATGTCGAACGCTGCCAGCCCGGCGAGCGCAAACGACACGAACGCGTCCAACGTCGCGCTCGCCAACCAAATGTCGACAGCGCCCGCGGTCGAGGCAAAGCCCCGGCCGCTAAACGACGCCCAGGCCCGCCGCCGCGAAGATCGTCTCTACGCGGATTTGAAGATGCAGGGCCTCATCGATCTTCCGCCCGACCAGCGCTACAAGAAAGTCATGGCGATGTCGACCGCCGACCAGCTTGCCTTCTCCGAGACTCTCCGCGGCAAAGGCGAGAACTTTCTCGACGGCATGGACCCCAGGCAGAAAGAAACTCTGATGGCCATGAACAACCCGCAAGCCGTGGTCCTGTCGGAGTTAGTCCAGGCCAAGCTGCTGCGCGCCATTTACAGCGACCGCCAGCTCGAACAGGTGATGACCGATTTCTGGTTCAACCACTTCAACGTCTTCGTCGGCAAAGGTCCGGAGCGTGAGTTCCTTACCAACTACGAACAGGAAGTGATCCGTCCGCGCGCGCTGGGAAAGTTTGAAGACCTGCTCGTGGCGACCGCCAAGAGTCCGGCGATGCTGTTCTACCTCGACAACTGGATGAGCGAGGGACCGGACTCCCCGCAAGCTCTGGGAATACCGGCGCACCCCGGTCGTCCGTATGGGCCCTATGGCCAGCGGCGCTTCCCACCGCCGAATCAGAAGCGCAAACAGGCCAGCGGCTTGAATGAGAATTACGGCCGCGAGTTGCTCGAACTGCACACCCTCAGCGTGAACGGCGGCTACTCGCAGCGCGACGTCACCGAAGTCGCAAAAGTATTTACCGGATGGACCATCGAAAAGCCCTATCAGGGTTTCGGCTTCAAGTACGACCCGCGCATGCACGAACCCGGCCCCAAGTTTGTTCTCGGGAAAAAGATCAAGCCTAATGGCGAGGACGAGGGCAGGGAAGTGCTGCACATGCTGGCGACCAGCCCGCAGACCGCGCACTTCATATCGTTGAAACTGGCGCAGCGTTTTGTCTCTGATGATCCGCCGCCCGCCCTGGTCGACCGCATGGCGAAGACCTTCGAAAAAAAGAAGGGCGACATCCGCGAGGTTCTGACGACGCTATTCCATTCGCCGGAGTTCTGGTCGGATAGCGCGTATCGCGCCAAAGTAAAAACGCCGCTCGAATTCGTAGCCTCGGCCGTGCGCGCTACGGGCGCTTCGGTAGATGACGCGTTCCCGCTAGCTCAGAGAATCGGCAATATGGGTATGCCGCTCTACTCAGCGCAGCCGCCCACCGGCTACTCGATGAAGGCCGATACCTGGGTGAGTTCGTCGGCGCTGCTGAACCGCATGAACTTCGCACTGGGCCTGACCGGCGGCAAAGTCCGCGGCGTAAAGGTTGACGCCGTCCAGTTGGCGGGAGGTCCGCCCGCACCGCCGGATGCGTCCACGGTACTGTCCGCGCTGGAAGCGAATTTGCTCGCTGGCGATGTATCCAAACAAACCCACGATTCGATCATCGCGCAAATCGAAGCCCCGGGAGAAAGCGCCGCAGGCAACCAGCAGAATCAGAGTCGGAGTCAGAGTCAGACTAATAACGACCAGCTCGATAAAAAAGTTTCGCAACGCAAGCCGGCCGACGCCGCCCGTCCGCCAGACGCAAGCACGATCGCCGGCCTGCTGCTGGGATCGCCAGAGTTTCAGAAAAGATGAGATTCCAGCTTGCAGCTCTCAGCTATCAGCCTTGTTCCCAAGGGCGAATAGCTGAAAGCTGACAGCTGAAAGCTGGTGTTCACCATGTCTCTAACCCGTCGCATTTTCCTCCGCAACAGCGCGCTGGCTGTCGTCGGCACGGCCGCAGTGCCCAGCTTTCTCACCCGCGCGGCTTTCGGCGCCGCCGAGACTGGCAACCGCACGAAACGCTTGGTCGTGATTTTCCAGCGCGGCGCTGCCGACGGACTGAACATCGTAGTCCCCTACGCGGAGCCGCAGTACTACGCGATGCGCCCCAGCATCAACATTCCGCGCAAGGCCGTGCTCGACCTCGACGGCCGCTTCGGGCTACACCCGTCGCTCTCGGCGTTTCAGCCGCTCTGGCAGCAGGGACATCTCGCCATCATTCACGCCGCCGGATCGCCCGACACCACGCGCTCGCACTTCGACGCTCAGGATTTCATGGAGACCGGAACTCCGGGCGTGAAAATCACCGAAGATGGCTGGCTCAACCGTTCACTGCACACGCTTCCCGCGACCGCACAGTCCTCGCCGTTTCGCGCCATTGCGCTGGGCCCGTCGGTGCCGCGAATTTTAAGTGGCACCGAGCCTGCGGTGGCCATGAACAACATCAACGATTTTTCCGTGGGTGGCAAGAATCCAAAAGCCTCGCCAGCCGCGACCGCGTTTGAAGCCATGTACGATCATTCGTCCGACAGCGTTCTGCACGGCACGGGGACGGAAACTTTCGATGCAGTGAAAATGCTGAAGGCCGCCGACCCTGGAAAATATGCGGCTGCTCCGGGCGCGAATTATCCTAAGGGCCGCTTCGGCGACGGCCTGCGGCAACTGGCGCAACTCATCAAAGCGAATCTCGGTGTCCAAGTCGCCTTCGCCGACATCGGCGGATGGGACCACCACGTCAACGAAGGCGCGATCGAAGGCCAACTCGCCAACGTGCTCACCGATTTCTCGCAATCGCTGGCCGCATTCTGGACCGATCTGGGCGATCTGGGAGAAGACACGGTCGTCGTCACCATGTCAGAGTTCGGACGCACCGCCCGCGAAAACGGCAACCGTGGCACCGATCACGGCCACGCCAACGTAATGTTCGTATTGGGCGGCCCGGTGAAGGGCGGCAAAGTCTACGGCCGCTGGCCGGGGCTCGACCAGTCACAACTCTACGAGGGCCGCGACCTCGCGCTCACCACCGACTTCCGCCAGGTGATTGGAGAAGCCGTCGCCCGGCACCTGGGCAACAAAAATCTCGCCAACGTTTTTCCGGGCTACGACAATCAGCCGGGAAAATTCCTGAAGGTGCTGGGTTAGGCGCGTTCGCCCGCTCGCGGGAAACGGCGTCGCAGTGCCCCGACGAAAGCGGCGTCTGCTTTCAGGGAAATCATTTCCAGCGGCGAGAATCCTCGCCACCAGGCCAGCCAGAATGTAACCAGCAGCAGGACCACCGTCAGCACGACGTTAGGCCATGCGTTCAAGCCCCACTGGCCGTGCCACGTCAACTGCACAGCCGAAGAAAACGGAGACAGATAAGGTATCGGCCACTGATCGCCGTCCGGACCGCGCGAGCCAAGCACGTCCTCGAACAGATGCAGGTGGAAGCTGAGGAATACAAGCGGTCCGGTGATCCACTCGCGCGTTGCAATTGCAAATGCTACCGCCGTAACGACCAAGGCGAAAGCCAGATTGTGAAGCGAGTGATGGTACAGCGAGAACCACAAGAGCGGACGCGATGAGTTGCGAGTGAGCAGCTCCGGAATGATGCCGAGGCCGTCGATGTCGGGGATGACACAGGCCAGCGTCACCAGCGCGCGATCCCGGCGATCCAACTTCGCACCGTTGGCAAGCACCCATCCGCTGAAGAAGTGCGTGACCGGGCTCATTAGATTTGTCCCGCTTAGATCTCGATCAGCACGTCGCCGTTTTCAATCTTCAGGGGATAGATGGCAACTTTTGCGCTCGCGTTGTGCGCCGCTTCGCCGGTTTTGGGATCGTACTGCCAGCCGTGCCAGGGGCAGACGACTTTGCCGTTCTCGATCATGCCCTGGCCGAGTGGGCCGCCACGGTGCAGGCAGACATTGTCGATGGCGCTGTGGACGCCGTTCACGTTGGCGATGCAGATGGTCTGATTGCCGCAGGGGAATTCTTTGGCTTCGTCGGCGGCGGGGAGGTCGGATTGGGTGGTGAGTTTGGTGAACATAGCAATTAGCAATTGGCACTTAGCATTTAGTCCTCAGCGGCATTATGATCCACGGAAACTCGACTTGACTAAAAGCTAATTGCCAAGTGCTAAGTGCTATTTCGGCTGCATGGTTTGCGCGATCATGACCTGCCGCTTGAAATTTTCCACCATGTTGGGATCGAGGCGAACTGCAGTAGGCTTCTTCGCCAGCGTCATGGTGTCGATTTTGTCCTGCAACTTGAGCAGGGCGTAGAAAAGATTTTCCGGGCGCGGCGGGCACCCAGTGACGTAGACGTCCACGGGGACGATCTTGTCCACGCCTTGCAATACGGCATACGTGTTGAACGGGCCGCCCACGGAGGAGCACGCGCCCATGGAGATCACCCACTTGGGATCGGGCATCTGGTCATAGATGCGCTTCACTACCGGTGCCATTTTCAGAGTGACGGTGCCGGCGACGATCATCAGGTCGCTCTGGCGCGGGCTGGGACGAAACACTTCCGAGCCGAAGCGGGCGATGTCGAAGCGCGCCGTCGAGGATGCGATCATCTCGATGGCGCAGCAGGCCAGGCCGAACGTCATCGGCCACACGGCGGACTTCCGCGCCCAGTTGAAGACGTAGTCGACCGTGCTGATCATGAAATTCTTTTCGAACTTGTTCTGCAGCCAGCCCATGGAGTGTCCTCGGGGAAACGCCTACATTGGCAGTCTAGGGAGCGGGAAAAGGGTTGTCAATGGAGGGAGTGGGCAGGTGGGCAGGGGCGGGCGGTGGGAGGATAGCGGTCCGCGATAACATTCAGCAGCCACGCCCCAGGGCTAAAGCCCGCTCTGAAAGGAAAGCCTAATCGGAGCACTGGAAGCGCTGAGCCACCCGGAGGCCTGACCGGCTACTGCTGCGCTTCGATCTCGACTTTTTCCACATGGATGGTCTTGGTTTTGGGGTCCAGGGTGCCGGTGATCTTGGCCTTCTGGCCGGCGAACTCGCGCACGGCGTCCTGCTTGT